>CAYOGW010000006.1:16176-46089 GCA_964403635.1 uncultured Anaerolineaceae bacterium
GTTCCGTCTTGAGAACCGCCATCGACCACAATATATTCAATGTTGGGGTAGTCTTGCCCCAGCACAGACTGAATGGTACGCTCTATAAAGCGAGCCTGATTAAACGAAGGAGTAATAATAGAAACAAGCGGTTGAGACATTACGGTATTTTTTCTGCTTGCAGGTCAAAAATAATGTAACCCTGACCTTCAGCATAAACGGGATAATTTTCGTACAACATGTTTTTTAAAGCCTTGTCATCATCAAAGCGAGAAAGGCGCGCCGCTACAAAAAAGCGCTTTCCTTCTGCCATTTTCTTAAATCGCTCGGGTAAATCTAATTCAATTCCAGCCAGTTCCCGAACAGCAATATCGCCGTCAGTGTACCACGACTGAACTGGCTGCCAGCCCCAGTAAGCCAAGCGCCCGCCGTAGTCCTGCGCAATGATTAATACGGGAGTATTCGAATGCCCCAGCACATCTCCTAAAGCTAGCCAATAGGCTGGTTCATCACGAAAATCTAAGCGCAATAACTCTACACGCACAGCCCAAACCTGCAAAAATACCACCAATATTAAAAAACCTGCCGCCAAAGCCCGTGTTAATCGGGCCCAACTCAATTCCGCAAGTTTTAAAAATATGGCATGAGCCACCGGCGCAAGCCCCAAAGCCACCATTGGGATAAATGGCAAATGATAATAACTATGCGTAACAATATGATAAGCAAAGGTTAGCCCGTAGGCTATATAACCCAGCCACAAGCCCAACAAAAGAGCCAAGGACCGTCCGCGCAGTAAAAGCAGCCCAATCACAGCCGTAGCCACTGTGCCAAAACCAAAAACATAATCCCATTGTTCCTTCCAGCGTAAGTAAAAAGAAGGTTCCATTAATAACTCTGGGAAAAACCGAAAAGCAAATTGCTGCCCCAAAAACCCAGCGATATATAAACCATAAATGGTAAATAAACCAGCAGGCAGCACAGAAAGCCCCGCCACTGCCCAAACCTGCTTGTCGCTTAACGATTCCTTAATCCCTCGTTGGATAACCAAAGCCAAAGCAGCAAAAGCCAACGGGAAAACCATCACGTTTTTCACAAAAATTGTAAGCCCCATTAACAAACCAGCGGTGATAGCCCATCGCCACGTGGCGGCTTCTCGCCACTGCCACAACCCCCAAGCCGAGGCAATCATTAACCCCGTCATTAACGGGTCTGGCTGAAAGCTTCGGCTGGCAAAAATACCGTACGGTAAAAATAAATACAATAACAAAACAATCAAAGCGGAATCATCATTGCTCATTTTGCGCGCCAACAAAAACAAAAACAAACCGCCCGCCAGCCAAAACAAACTGGAATAGATACGAGCAATAGCCAAATTTTCACCAAAAACCAAATAACTTACCGCCACCAACCCTTCCAGCACCGGCGGCTCAATCACCGGGCTATCTTGCCATTGCTGAACCGCCATTTCTCGCTGCCATTCTGGCAAACTTTCATTCATCGCATAATACATGCCGCGCGCTTTAAACATAGAAAACAATTGTCTTGTCGCGCCAAAATCCAACGGCAAGTCATCTAAATCGAACAAACGAATTCCCAGCGCGGCAGCAAAGACCAACACCAAAACAATCACGAGCACACGCTGGTTTATTAATAACCAATTTTTTTGCATTAATTAACCTTTTTAATTTTTAATCTTATTTTTTCGTACCAACCGCGCAGCTTACCCAAACCCAGCAAAGCCAAGCCCGCATAAATCACACGATGAAACTCTCGTAGCACTGTTGGCGGGTAGCACCAAAATGCTTTCCAATAGGCTTTTAAAGAAGATAAATAATATCCGCCATCCAATAGATAAAACCCATTTAATCGGTGAGCCCCAGCCCAAACCTTTTTTTGCAACAAAGCAGGCTCACCCACAAACGCATTCCCATTCTCCAGCCATTCCACTAGCTGATAGGCTTCCTTGCCAAAATCGGCTGTGCGGGCTAGGTTCTTGGCTTCGGCATGGTATCGCGCCGCTGCCAGCACTTGTGGAACATACATCATCTTTGTTAATCGCGCCATCCGTATCCACAAATGATGGTCTAAGAGCAAATGATACTTTAAGTCTAAATATCCTGCTTTTTCTAAAACCGAGCGACGCATAAAAACAGCTGGTTGGCTAATAATATTAAAAGCCATTAAATCTTGCAAACCATATTGTTTAAACTTTTGAATATTAAATACTTTACTATTCGCATCTACCGAAAGCACATCGCCGTAGATTAAACCGACATCCGCCTGTTCAGCAAAAATGGGTGCCACAACATGAAAGGCATTGGGCAAATAATAATCATCCGAATTAATCCAAGCCACAATCTCACCGCTGCAACGCGCAAAACCCTTATTAATCGCATCCGCTTGGCCGTTATCTTTCTCCGAAACCCAGCCACTTAATTGATTAGCATATTGCTTAATTAAGGATTCGCTTCCGTCTGTCGAGCCGCCATCGATGACAAAATATTCCAGCGGTTCATACCCTTGCTCTAAAACTGAGCGAATGGTTTGCTCTAAATACTGCGCCTGATTATAAGAGGGGGTAACAATGGAAATAGATGGTTTTTGAACAGCAGCCATTAATTATTTTAACCCTTTAGGCGGGCCAGCCACAATTTCGGCAATGCCGTAATAGCGAGCGGCGCAGGCATTTAACCAAAAGTTTGGTTTTTCTTTAAAATCGCGGGTGTTATCCATGGTTGCGCCGTCTATGGCTTCTACCAAAACGCTCTGCTCTCCGGCTGTCACCGCTTGTCGAATCTGAAAATCGCGCGCATCCCAAACCTGCGAACGAGCAATAACAGTTGGAACTTGTTGTGTTTCTAACCAAACTGTTCTTGCCAAATAAACACTAACCAAGCCAATTAGCAATAAATTAAGCCATACAGCATATTTAAACTTTAATGGGTATTGTGCTCCTGCCAAAAAAGAGATAGCCGCTAAAGCCAGGCACCAAACTAACCGCGAGGCAATCAAAGCTCGTGGGTGGGGCGGCCCCTTCTCTATATAAACGCTCGGCGCCTGATTAGCCGCCATCAACAAAAGAGCAGCCAGCACAATGGCTAGTATTATCCAAATAAATTGTTTATGGGTTCTATCAGCACGCCAACCGGTGAAAGCTGCAAAACTATAAAATAACGCCGCCAACAAGCTGGTAGGCAAGATAAAACTTTTAATAGAAGAAACCGCAAAATCGGCAGCGTAGATGAAAGAGTAAACCGGCACAAGCAATAAAGAAGTGCGCTCTGGGTAATTCACTTGCCTTAATTCGTTGGCTGGTGAAAGCATTAAAATTGCCAACGCGATTAATGCCGCGATGAATGCATTCATTAACAGCGCCGCTTGGTTCCATGTGGTTTTGCCAACCATAACCCGCCAGCCAGTAAACAATAAACCCAAGACAAGCCCGGCAAATAATACCGCCCAACCAGATTCTGAAAATAACCCAGTGATTAAGACCAAAAAAAAGAGAAAAATATGATTGCTAACAGTATTCTTTCCCCATTGGCTTAATAGAAAAGCAAAGATATAAAGACTGCCAATTAAAGGAGTGGTATATGGCATTGCACCCGAACGCCAATACAAAACCTGAAATTGATTAGGAGCTAAATAAAAGGTGATATAGATTAAAACGGTTGAAAAAGTTAAAAGTGCCAATTGACGAGCCGACAAACCAGCCCGCTGAAAAATTGTTTTCAATATTAAAAACAAACTATGAACACTTAACCCCAACAAAATGAGCGGCAACAACTGAACACCAACCAAACCCAATTGTTCAAAAAGCACTGAAAATAAGGTTAAGGAAATGCGATTTGAAGCGTAATAAGTGATGTAGTTATAGCCATTGAGAATGCCGAGTAGCCCCAGCGAGTAGTAGTCCGCGTTGTAGCACCAGTCGTCTGCCCAATAGCGGTTATAGAGCCCCAGCCACGCATAAAAAAGCAAACCCGCCGCAGAGACGAACAGAATGCTGCCAAACGCCAACTGAGCCATTTTATTTTGATTAATTTTCATAGGGGTTTATTTACGCCCAAACAACTGGTTGTACGCTACTTTTTTAAATACCTGCAATTTGCCGCCCACTGTCGCGTCCAGCACTTCCCGCCCCGCTTTTTCGTACGCATCTCGCGCCAGTTGATAGCCGATCTCAGAAGTCTCTAAATCGGGTAACTGCCAGCGGAAACCTTTGCCAAAATAAGCGGGAGAAAAGTGATTCGGGTCATCGCCCTGAGAAGTAACGGTTTGATTCGCTGGGCCAGTCGATGTGAAATTATGGTCTACTCCAATTAATATCACCTGTTCAATGCCCATGTGAAAGGCCAATTGCAAAGCCACATTGGTAACCGTCGCCGCTTCCCAGACCCGCCCGCGCACATCGGTTGAAAATCTTGGCAGGTCGTAAGTGGTATATAAAAACGTTGGCAATTGTTTATTTTGAATTTCTGATAAGTTCTTAAAATACTTGCGCGACCGCCACGAGAGAAAGGTTGGCATTTCTAGTTCAGCCATTTCGTGCGCGCATTGTTCAATGACCAAATCATTAATCGAAACCAAGTAAGTGGTGCTAAAACCCAACTCAGCAAACATTAAATAAATGCGATTTAAACCAAAGGTAATTTCACCTTTTAAATGACTCATATCTGTATTTTTTAAGCTGGGACCGTTGCCAATAATAAAGGCGCGCTTGCCTTTATGAATATCTTTCAGTTCGCCCAAGCGCTTAATGCTCTCTCGGCGCCACGGGTGAAGGTAAGCGGCGGGCAGTTGCGGCAAATCTCGCAAAGTAATATAACTATCTCGCAAGATAGGCCACAGAAAAGAATTTTTTAAACCCTGCTTCATTCCGTACTCAACCGCGCGGTCGCGCCGCCATCTACAATTAACGCCTGCCCCGTCATAAACGAAGACTGACTGCTATCTGCCAAAAAGTAAATAGCCGATGCAATTTCTTCTGGCTGGCCCACCCGACCATTGACCGTTTTTCGAGCCAAATTATCCAACCGAGACTGCACATCCAAACCGCCCACATGTCCGCGCCCCAACCCATCCCGCAGCATGGGCGTATCTACCGCGCCGGGCAAAATGGCATTGGCACGAATATTATCCGGGGCAAACTCAATTGCCATGGCGCGCGTTAAAGCCAACAGACCGCCCTTACTGGCCGCGTAGGCGGCAATATTTGCCGAAGTCTGCACGGCATGCACCGATGAAACGTTCACCACCGCCCCAGCCCCCGATTGTTTAAGCAGCGGATGCGCTAGCTTAACAAACAAAAACACCGAGCGCAAATTCGAAGCCATCACCGCGTCCCATTCTTCAACAGATGTTTCAACCAACGGTTTAGCAACTTGCACCGCCGCATTATTAATTAAAGCATCTAAACTGGATGTAAAACGTCGGGCTTTCTCAAAAATAATATCTGCCGTTTCAGGGTGAGAAATATCGGCCTGAATAAATAACCCGTTTAACGGAAAACCCGCTTCAGGAGCAGAGCGATCTACCCCAATCACCCGCCAGCCTTGCGCGGCAAAATGAGCAACTGTGGCGCGACCAATGCCGCCGCCAGAGCCGGTAATTAAAACAGTTCTTTCAGTTAAATTTGTCATTTATTTAAAATCACCTAAATCACTTGAATCGATACCCAAGCCGTCTAACAAGTTTTTAATCGTATTCCAATGCACCCGCTCCCAAGCCGCTGGGCTAGAGTTAGCGTTGTGCGGCGCAATCATCACATTATCCATTTTCATCAAAGGGCTGTCCAAAGGTAATGGTTCTACTTCAAAAACATCTAACGCCGCCCCGCCCAACGCACCAGACTGTAACGCGGCGATTAAATCATCTTCTTTAATAATCGGTCCGCGGGCTGTGTTAATGATGACGGCTCCCTTTTTTACCTGAGCAAGGGTTTTACTATTAATTAAATGGTACGCACTGGGGGTTAAATCACAATTAATCGAAATAAAATCTGATTTTGCTAACAATTCATTTAAAGAAACCATTTCAATGCCGCTTTCTGCCACAAAGACATGGTCAATATCTACAATATCTGTACCAAAAACCCGCATACCAAAAGCACGCGCACGGCGGGTAACCGCTTTGCCAATCGCACCTAAGCCAATAATGCCCAGTGTTTGCTCATTAAGCGCTTTCCCTGCGATTTTGTCCCAGATGCCGTTTTTCATTTGCTCATTCATCCAAGGCTGGCGGCGAGAAAAAGCGAGCATATACCCCAGAACAGTATCGGCCACAGGTAAGGTAAAGGCGTTGGGGGTGCGCCCGAGCTTAATTCCCAGTTTGGCGCAGGTCTCAGCGTGGATAGAATCTACCCCTGTGCCCCACTTAGAAATCACTTTTAATCGCGGAGCGCAGGCTTCTAATACTCTCGGTGTAAAGCGGTCGTCGCCGCAGATGACGCCATCAAACCGACCAGCGTATTTAAGAATATCATCTTCTTCCATGCGTTCTTGCACAGTCGGCTCGATTAAGTTTATGCCATAGTGCTGAAAGACGGGGCTGAAACGGTCTATAAACGGAATCATGTAGGGGGCAGAAAAAAGGATAGTTGGCATAAGGTTCTCTTAATTAAGGTTACAAAAAGTTTTTTGCACTTCTTGTTTTATTTCGCTATTTAAATTATCTAAGTTTGTTAAATTTTTACAAGCCTGCACTGCCAAAAATGGCTCTTCTAAAAGAATGGGAATTAATTTACGAAACTGAGCTTTATCACCCAGCACGGCATAGGCTTGCAAAAAAAGCAGCCATTCCACTCGGTCTGAAGGATATAACCCCAAATCGAGGGCTTGTTTTCCTAAATTGGCTACTGTTTGCCAATCACCTTGTTGCCGCGCCAAAGATGCTTTTTGATAGTAATAACACCAGCCACGCGGCGGCTCTAAGCCAAAAATAACAGCGGGAGGCGTTGCCGTTGGAACATTAGTTTGCACTGCAGACAAGTTTGAAGCAGGCGCAGCCAAGATAACACGCGGGTCATCTAACTGAGAAAGCTCTAAGAACTGATTATCTAAGACGCGTACACAACCACCCGCGCTGGCTTGGCTTAATATAAGCGCGTTTCCAAAATCTCGTTCAGAGAGGTTTCCCCGTCTTTCTTGTTTTTCTGCCCCACGACCTTGAATTAATTGAACCATAACATCTTCAGTTAAAACTGCGGCTGGGATTTGAATTTTAATCGGTATCAGATCTTGTTTTTCTTGCCGATAAATTAAATTAGCCGGACCCCATACAAAATAATCTTCTTGAATAGCAATTTGGGGATACGAGGCTATTAAAGTAGTGTCATTTTTAATGTTTGGTACACGCCAACTCACCTGCCACCAAAAATTGCGCATGGTTTCCCACTCAGTGGCGGCTTTTAAGCCGTTGGAAAAATGAGAAAAAACCGAAATAAAAATCAGCAAAACCATTAATCCAGTTTGAACCATTTTATTTTTTTGCGAATGAATGAAAACAGCAATCAGCATCACACTGCCAATCATTCCAGTAAGTGTGTACCTTGAGAAGTCTGGAAAACTGACATGACGATTGGCTAAAATAATAGGGATTTGCCCCGCGATTAAAGCCAGCAGGCCCACCGCAAATGCCTTCTGCAAATGATTATTATTCTGCTCTATAAACGAATCCCGCGATAACCACCATACAACAAGCAAAGCAGCGAAAATGGCAAGCCCCATCCCAAGCAATGTATCACTTAAACGCATCTGAAACGCCAAGTGATACAGCGGCCAAATCCAACTGGTTATGAGCACATTAATCACATCTTGAATTAAATAGATAAACCACCACATTAATCCCAACGGGGATGTCAACCCCTGCGTTAATTGTGTGCCAATATCGGTAGAGCGACGCTCTGGTGCAAAAAAGAATAATCGCCAAACTAAAAAGCCAATGGGTATTAACGAAAATATAGCCCACTGGCGTAAAGTTTTTAAGCCTGCCCGCCAGATAGAATCTACTTGGTTTTTAGAAACCAGCAAAAAGTGAGCCAGCCAACGAAACGCTTCTAGCCCAATAAAATACTCCATTTGGCTGAGATACAACCAGCCCGTTAAAACTGCCAATATTCCAAAACTTATTTTCTGCCAAGGCTTGTTTACTAAAACAAACTTTAAAGATAAACCAATCGATAAAAAAGCACTACACAATGCCAAAATATGAGATTGATAATCTATGGCGTTGGTTTGCGACAAAAATCCTGGGTAAAGTAAAAATAAAGCAGCAATACTAAATGCAAGGCGTTTACGTTCTGGCCAAATTAATCGAAAAATCCATAAAACGCTTAAGCCGCTTAACCAACGAAACAGAAAAGCGCTCAGGTGATAATACAGCGCGGTTGGACCAAACAACCCATAAAACAACATCATAACCGGCGCGCGGCCCGGGCGGTCTGAAGCAAAGTTATAAGTAAAAAATGAAGCGCCTTGGGTATAGGCATCGTACATTAAATACCAATCATCATGGCTATAGCCCAAGCGAAAGACATGCGGCAAATATGCCAACCCGGCAACCACCCCTAAAATAAAACCAGCCTGCCAAAAAGATTTTGCAGAAGGGTTAAACATTTTATTTCACACCCTTTTGGCGGCGCATCAACATCTCAGCAATCACAAAATCAGCTTCTTCATCTATATCCACCGCTTCTAAACGTGGAATTTCAAACATCATTGGTTTTTCGGCAATGCGATGTTTATATTTAATTAAATTTTCTCTGGTAAATAAATAAAAACAGGAGTTTTCTTCATACACGGGCGGCAAATCTTGCGTTTGTAACAACTCTCGCGGGTTGTGATTAATTGCTGCGCCATGCTGGTCATATAAACGAGTTTGCAAACGGGTTACCGAAAATAACGAATCATTCGTTGGGTAAGTAGACAAAAAAGCTTGGATTCCGCGCGAGATGGTTTCAGCTTTAAGCAAAGGGTTGGTACTGTGCGTTTGCAAATAAAAATCGGCTTCTATCTGCGCCGTATCGTGCAGCAAAATCTCATTCATCGGCATGTCGTCTGCGCGCAAGTGTTCGGGGCGGTTAATTAATTTCACCTGTGGAAAGTCACGTCTTAACCCCTCCAACACCGGTGACGAATCCGTATCCACTAAAACCCAATTAATTTCTGGCACGGCCAGCAAGGTTTCAATAATATGCTGGTAAAGCGGTTTATCCACCATCTGCCGGTAATTTTTACCCGGCACACGTTGGCTATGATGACGCATTGGGACAAGCGCTGCAATGGTAGGCATGGGCTGCATTATACCGAATCCGCCCTTCTAATCCTTTTTTTCATACTCAATTGGCTTTACCAAACGGGCTTCTTCTGCATCTCTTACCAAACCACGCGGGTAATAAAACGTCTGCCGCAAGTTCCAATTTAATTCTGCCGATTTTCGATAACCTTGATAGGTTCCCCAAAACTGCATGGTCCGAAACCAAACAATACTCGCAAAATGGCGGAAGAAAGCAGACTCACGAGCGGCGTGCACCCCATCATGAAAAATGTTACTGGCTGCTAAGCGCACAAAATCATACAGATTAAAATGCGCCTCCGGGTGAATTTGCTTAAAAGCCAACCCTTCTCGAAAATAACGATTGAACACACCCGCGGGCTTTTCATTGTGAATATGAATAACCTCCGCTTCGGCTGCATAAGCCAAAATATATTCTTTGCTTAATATCTCTTTCGCCCAAGCCAAGTCTTCTAAGCCAGTTAAGCTCTCATCATACAGCTGGTTTTGCCACAACGAACGGCGGATAGCCGCGTTGGCATTGTTACAAAATGGCTGGGTCTGATTAATATTAGACTCAGCAGGAAACCAACGCGCAAAAATTTGATGCTCTGAATACTGTGTAGTTGCCATCCCTTTTTGGCGGCCATAACTTAAAGCCACTTTGTTATTAGAAAACGGTTCTACTAATTTCTCTAACCAGTCTGGGTAAACAGGGTAAACATGCGCAGAAGCAATGACCACCAGCTCGCGTGTGGCAGCTTGGATACCCAAATTAAGTGAACGCCCAAAGGTAAATTCGCTGGGATTAATGCGAACAATTTTGGCGCCAAAAGATTGAGCAATTTCAACTGTTTTATCCGTTGAACCCGAATCGACCAAAATAATTTCAACATCTTGCACCGTTTGCTGTTTAATGCCAGCCAACAATTTTGGCAAATGCTGGGCTTCGTTATAAGCGCGAATAACAATCGAACATTGCGTCATAATTACCAGTTTAAATCTTTTTCGTAACCAAGTTTAATTAACAATTTTCCAGCCACTTGCTTAAAAACCTGCTTGTGTTCTTCTTTAAAATATTTCTTCCACTCGCCTGTTTTACCAGAGCGAAAAGTGGGCGATTTGGCTGGATTAATGGCTTGTTCTAATACGTTAACCACTTGCTCTTGATTAAACTGCAAAGGAACTCGTTTCAATAAATGAGCCGCGATGCGGGTTAACGTTTCAGTTCGTTGGAGAATTAAATCTTCAAAATGAATATTTAAAACCAGTGGCTGTTCTACCCAGCCTAAATAAGGCTCAAAACGTGCCGCAATGTTTGGGAATTCAACGGTTGAATTGGGAATTCCTAAAATACTGGTGGTTAAACGCTCGTCAAAATTAATTAAATTTTGGTAATAAGTATGATGCACATGATTTTTCGCCATTTCGGTAACATAAAAAACATGAGAAACGGCTACATCACGCGGGTCACGATAAATAAAATACGGTACAAAAGCAGGGGTCAAGACCTGTTCTAACGTTTCAGGTGTAGAAAATAAATGAGCAGAAGCAATATCCAAAGGTTTAAGTGACCGTAACCAAGCAGCCGTTTCTTGAGGGGTGCGTTTACGGCCGCTCTCACCTTCATATTGCGCATAAAACGAATGCAACCGCCGAGAGAACGGAGCAACTTGCGAAAAACCGAGCAGAATTTGGTCTAATAAATGGGTGCCGCTTTTAGGGAAGGAAATGCCCAATAAAATGGGCCAGCCTTGGGCTGGGGCTGCCAGCCCAGAAAACTTTGCCTGCTGAGATGCTTTTTCAGCTTGATAAACTGTTTGGCGGATTAAATTCCGAATATTCATTTCATTTATCCTCCAATAAAAAATCACCATTTTCTAATAAGCCGTGCGTAATGGTTTGGATCGCGGAGGATTTAATTAATTGATGCGTTGAAAACTTTTTTAATTTGGCTTGGGTTGTGCGAATGGAAGGCTCTAAAAATTCTCCAAACGGCAGGGATGTTCGAAATAATTGATAGTAGAGAAAGCGGCGGGCGTTGCGTTTAAATTCTGCCGGAACAGAAATTTTCTCTGCGGTTAAAAACTTCTCTAGCTCGTTTTTGTATTCTGAAACACTTTGTGGAAAGAACACGCTGGGGTATTGGGTAAAGCGCGCTTTGCCCGCGCTTAAAACGGCAGCCCCCATGATAGCGGCTTCTAATCCGATGGTAGAGTTATAAATTAAAACAAATTTGGATTGATTAATTAATTCATACGAACTTAAAAATTCGTTCGGCGCTACAAAAATAATATTTTCTAACTCAGTTGCATGGGTCTGCTCTACCCAGTTGGCTACTGTTTCTAGGCTGGCTTTTCTTAAGCGTGATTCATCTGGGTGGGCACGAATGACGAATAGGGTTTCGGGATGTTTTTTGGCTGTTTCTAAAATAACATCTAGCCAAGCAAACATGTCTGTAAAAACGGTGTTGGCATGCGGCTGGCTGGTATCAAAAATAACATTGGTAAAAACCGGCACAATTTGTTTAAAACCTGCCGCCTTTTGTAAAAAGGCCTCGTCTAGCCCTTGCATGTTTGGCCAAAATTGAATGCCCGCCATGCTGAAATTTCCTTGAAAGCGCTTTGCTAAATATTCATCTAGGCGGGCGTTTTGGGCTTTGTTTAATTCAAAACTTTCGGGGATGTGAATGGGGTAAGCGGTGGATTCACCATCGGTGAAGAAGGCTGTTTCGGGCATTAATCCCACCTCGTGCGAAATCACACGCAGGCCGCGGCGTTGCGCTACCCATTTAACGGTGGCTTCAGGGTAGAACTGCCCGTTAAAAACCACAACCGCTTGGGGCTGAGTCCGCTCTAGGAACTGTTCAAAGTGTTGAGCAATGTTAAATGCCGAGAGCATGTACTCGCGCAGGAAAAAGCGAGTTGCCTCATCATTAATTAAATGATGCCTTCTTAAGATCCAACGCAGGCCGGGCAGGCACAATTCACCGAGCGGAATGCCTTGCCAGTGAAAGTTGATTAACTCGTTTAATGTGAGTTTTTGAAGGCTGTGCTGAAGCTGGGGGTTGGGTTGAAAATTAAACCAATGTACTTGCGCGCCGGTGTAGATGGTTTTGGATTGATACACGCAGGATGCGCAGGGTGGTTTTTGATTGGGGTTATCTCGATTGGTGCCTAAAACGCAGCGGCTCATACCGTGATTGCAAGCAAAATAGATGACGGGAACACCCTGTAAACGCAGCGCCCAAGAGCTGAGCAGGTGAAAGGCGCTGTTCCACGAAAGGTCGTCTATGCCGCTGGAGGCTTTAAAAAAGAGGATAGGGCGGGTATCTTTTGGAGTTGGGGCGGTTTTGGCAACCGTTAAAGCCATACGAAAGATTTGCCAATTGTTAATATGGCGAGCAACACGGCGGTGAAGGTTTTGATGAAAAAATTCTTTAAGGCTCATTGAAGAGATAAAAAAGGCGAGGGTTTGCCTCGCCCCTACCAATCGTTATTTTTTTCGTAGCCCAGCCGTATAAGCAGGTCTCCGGCGACTTCTTTAAATAGGGCTTTGTGTTCTGGTTTGTAATATTTTTGCCATTCGCCGGTTTTGCCAGTGCGGAAGGTTTTTGACTTGTTTGGCTGAACGGTTTCTAACAAGATTGGCATGGCTTTTTCCCGCGGGGTTGGGATTTTATAGCCCGTTTTTTCTACTTGGTCTAGCATGGCGTTTAAAGTAGGTTCGCGTTTTTCAATCAGGTCTTCAAAACGGATGCATAAAACGGATGGCTGATTAAGCCATTCAAAGACACCGGTGTATCGTTGCGCCACACTGGCTAGGTATAGGTTGTCTTTATCTATACCCGTAATAGCAACTTTAAGCCGTTCGTCAAAACTTGAAAGCTGGCTGTAGTGTTCGTGCATGCCATGACCTTCGTGCATTTCAGTTGCAAAAAAGACATGCGAAATAAGCATATCGCGCGGGTCTCGGTAAATAAAGTAATTAACACGGTTCGGCTGGCACAGAAAACTCACATTTTCTGGTGTTGCGTCTAAATACCCCCAAGAGATGATGCCGGAGGATGTTTTTTCTAAATCTTTCAACACTTCGGTTGGCGAGCGCCTTCCGCCTGTGGCTTTGACGGTACGAATTGGCTCTGACTCAACATAGGCATACGGTGCAATTTGACAAAACCCACTTAATATTTGCAGAAGCAAATGAGAACCGCTTTTGGGTTTGGCATTGCCAAAAACGGGCGGCGCTTCATTAAATGCCAAACGCTTCCAATGCCAAGCAGATTGGGCATATTTAGCGGTTGGGCGTGCAATTTTGTACAATTGGTCAGTTAATGCCATATTTCTCTTTTAATTAATCGGTTACGCGGCGCAATTTTTTCATCGATGAAAGTTCACTATCATACACCTTCTTTATACCATCTCCCAACGATTGTTCGGTAACGCGAATGTATTTTACTAACTTTTCAAAACCACCGGGTTCTACAGAAGCGGCTTGGTCTGAACCCCACATGGCTCGGTCTAAAGTAAAGTGACGTTCTACCGAAGAAGCGCCCAAAGCAACCGCCACAGCAGAAGGAACCAAACCTACCTCATGACCCGAGTAGCCAATGGGGGTGTTCGGAAACTCATCTCGCAGGGTAGTAATCATGCGCAGATTCAATTCTTCTGGGTCACAGGGGTAGGCGCTGGTGGCATGCATGATAATTAAATTATCTAACCCAACCGCGTTCACACCCTTATAAATTTGTTCCATGGTAGACATACCCGTAGAAATAATAATGGGCTTGCCTGTCTTGCGAACATGCTTTAACAAGTTATGGTCTGTTAAGGAAGCGGAGGGAAGTTTATAGGCTGGAGTGTCAAACTGTTCAATAAAATCAACAGACTGTTCATCCCAAACCGAGACGAACCAATCTACGCCGAGGCTCTTGCAATGACGGTCAATCTCTTTATAGGCATCCAGTTCAAATTCCACCTTGTAGCGGTAATCTAAATAAGTGATGTAACCCCAAGGTGTTTCTCGCATTTGCTTTTGCTGTTCAGGCGGGGTACACACTTCGGGCGTGCGTTTCTGAAACTTAACCGCATCCGCACCGGCGTGGGCAGCAGCTGTAATCATCTCTTTGGCAACCGCTAAATCTCCGTTGTGATTAATGCCAATTTCAGCAATCACATAAGCGGGGTGTCCATCACCAACCAATTTATTTCCAAGTTTAATTTCGCGAGTCATTCGTTCTTCCTTTTCAAAGTTTGGTCAAAAAAATTATTTTTGACCTTTTTGTTTTAATATCAAATCACAGATTTCTCGTACAGCGCCATGACCGCCCTTTAATTGGGTCACATAATCAGCGGCACGCAATACTTCGGGTTGTGCATCGGCCACGGCAACAGCCCAGCCGACTAGTTCAAACGGACCTAAATCATTAATGTCATTGCCGACATAAACAACCTGAGACGGGTCAATTGTACGCGATTCGAGCAGGTTTTTCAGCACGCTGGCTTTATCTTCTAAGCCAACGCCATGAATCGCCTCTACTTTCATTTTTTTTGCACGCGCCGCCACTACCGGATTAATTTCAGAAGACAAAATTAATGTCTCAATACCCATTTTCCGCAGCTCATTCATCCTTAAGCTATCACTACGGTTGGCGGCAATCATCTCATGCCCCTCTTCTGAAACCCAAACACGATTATCGGTTACAACGCCATCAAAATCTAAGACCAGCAATGCAATCGTTTTAGGCATAACACGTTTGGAACGCCCAGGCCAAACCATTTTTAATCCACCAAAAGCCGCCAGCCACTCGGCCCGCATCCAATCGTTTAAATTATCTAAATCAACCGTAAAAGAAGGGTCAATTAACAGCGGATAAATATTTTTGCCGCTCATCGAGCCGCTTAAGATAGCCGCCGGACGAATCGCATCAATATGCCCCGTTTGCCAGTAGATATCTGGCAAAATTTGACGCGGCGCATTAAATGGCTCTGCAATGCCTTCTACATCTAATAGATTCTTCATAGGGGCGGGCTCACCCGCAGTTAATCGCCACATTTTATGCGGGTTCTGCCCTGCTGGCACAACCCCTCGCACCGAATCTGCATCTGGATGATTCATTAATATCCGAATGGCTTCATCCACACATTGCTCCGGTCTAATGGGCGAAGTGGGTCTTAATTGAACCACCACATCTGGCTGATAGTTTTCATGCTCTGCCAACCATTTTAACGCGTGTTCAAAAACCGGCAAATCGGTGGTTTTGTCTTGAGCAAACTCGGCTGGTCTTAAAAAAGGGGTTTCAGCGCCCCAAGCGCGGGCGACTTCGGCAATCTCGGCATCATCCGTACTGACAATGACTCTCGTTACCAAAGCCGATTTCTTGGCCGCAGCAATACTCCAAGCGATTAAGGGATAGCCCGAAAAATCTCGAATATTTTTGCGCGGAATGCCTTTCGAGCCGCCGCGCGCAGGAATAATAGCTAATACTTCTTTTTTCATTTAATTAAATTACCAAGCTGTCCAACCGCCGTCAACAATCACGTTGTTACCGGTCATATAAGAAGAAGCATCAGAAGCCAAAAAGAGCAACGCGCCGTTCATTTCGTCTTTGTTCGCCATGCGACCCAAAATCGTTTTGGCGGCATAATTTTTGGCAAAGGTTTCATCATGGTTGTTATATACACCGCCCGGGGTGAGCATATTCACACGGATTTCAGTTTCCATATAATAAGCGGCTAAATATTTGGTAAAGCCTGTTACACCGGCTTTGGTAACACTATAAAAAACGGGTTTATAGGCTGGCTGAGAGCCATCCGCTTTTTGGTAAATGCGCTGGTCTGGGCCATTTAATCCATACGTAGAGCAGATGTTAATAATGCTGCCCTTCTTCCCTTGCGCCAGCATTTGCTTAACACAAGCCTGTGTTACCAAAAACATGCCGGTTAAATTAACATTCATGGCCGCGTTCCACTGCTCCAGCGGGTATTCTTCAAATTTGCCGGGGGCAATACCTCGGGAGACCGCCTCCGCGTCAAATTTTGGGTCTAGGGCGGCGCTATTAACCAGAACATCTAACCGACCAAATATTTCTACTGTTTTTTCTACTAATTGATTAACTGAGTCTGGCTGGGTGATGTCTACGGCAATGCTTGTTGCTTGGTAACCAAAATTTTTTAAATCGGCTGCCACACTGGCTGCTTTTTCGCCATTTAAATCGGCTACCACAACCGCCGCACCGGCTTCTGCCAACGTTCGGCAAAACTCGCTGCCCAATAAACCCACACCGCCGGTTACAACGGCTACGCGGCCAGTTAAGTCAAATTTTTCTTGAATTTTGGTCATTTAACAATTTCTCCATCAAAAAGCGCGTTATTTTGTGCCCGCAGAACCAAGCGCATGTTGGCTGTATATTCTTGATGCAACTGAGGAGAATATTGAAAAAGTACCAACACAGCTTCTCCGGCAAATATTTTTTCTCGCATCAGTGCTAAATCGGCTTGGTAATTTTCGCGCGGTTCATTATCACCCGGGTCTACGCTGGTTGGGATAGGCAAACTGGGGCGTCCATTGGTGCCAAAATATACGGCAGGTGGGCTGTTGCTATACACAATAACTTCTGGCGGCAATTCTTTAATCATTTGCATTACTTCGGCATCTCGCCAGCGCCAAGAACCGTAACCCAAACCAGCCGCATGGTGATAATTTTGCATGGCAGGGATTAATGAACTAGCCGAAAGCAACAAAATAGAAACTGAAAGAAATACACTCATGAAACGAAGAACTTTTTGCTTTTGCTGCCATAACCACCCTAAACCCGCGGTGAGCAAAATAAACCAACTGACATAAAACGGAGCCAGAATTCGATGCTGAAATTTGGTGCTGGCATCAAACAAGCTCATTGAAGCAAGAATGGCGCTTAAATAACCAAAAATATATAGCACCGTTGTAAACAATAAAATATTGACAAAACGTTGATTAAACCAAAAATCACGTGCGCGTATGAATAGCCAGCCAAGTAAAAATAAAATTAAGGTTGCTAACAGCCAAGGTAACAAACCCGACTTGATTAATTCCTGTCGAAATGGCTCATAGGGCATGATGAAGTTAGAAATATTAAACAAAGCGAGTTCGAAATTTTCTAGCGGAATGGGATGCCAAGCGATGGTTCGATTAGTGGCGTTTTGTGAAACAAGCGCATTACGTACGAGCCAAGTGGCCGCCAGCGGCATTACACCAAATAAAAAGACTCCCGAACGGGCAATGCGCGAGGTCCAGTTGGTGCGTAACAAAAAGAATGCGGATACAAAAGTAGCCAATAAAGCCAAACCCGAATAACGAGTTAAAAATGCCAGACCAACACAAAAACCAGCAAAAAAGAGTAAGAAAAAAGCCGGAGAAAGAATGTTTTGGCGGGGGCTTTCGCCTTGAAAAGAATAATCAAAACAAAGAAATGCCGCGGTTGTAAAAAATAAAAATAATGGTTCGCTTAACGCATAGGCATGAATTCCAAAAATTGGTTCGTTAAGCGCAAAAATTAATGCCAAAAAAATTCCAGCCACGTAAGAACGGGTCATCCGCCATGCCAGTAAACCAAGCAAAAAAGTGTTACCTGCCAAAAGCAAAATGTTTAACAAGCGAACCGCTCTTAAAGGGTCTAAACCCAACCAGCCAAAAGCAGCTAAGGTAATGGAAAGCAGCGGCGGGTAGTGAGTAATTGGTTCGAAATTATTAATTAACCAAGCCTCGGCGTAGCCGGTTCCCTGCAGCAGAGAGCGGGCTCCACTGATATAAGCTGCCGAATCGTTGGTTAAACCCAAACCGGCAGGGGTGCTCCACCAGAGCGCCCAGCCAGACAATATGGAGATAAATAAAAGAGAAAGGGGAAAAGCGTATTTTTTTAACATGGTTGGGCATCTCTGGCAGGCGAGAAATTCGCCTGCCAGAGATGGTTTTTACTAACCTTTAATTAAGTAACCTTGTTCTATTAAATAAGCCAAAATTTTACGGGCATTTTCTTCGGGTGTTGCACCAAAGCCCTGAATGGTTAATTCAGGATTCATGGGTGGTTCGTAGGGGTCATCTACCCCGGTAAAGCCCATTGGTTTGCCGTCTGCCATGGCTTGACGAGCTTTGGCATATAAACCTTTCACATCTCGTTCTTCACAAACTTCTACCGGCGTATCCATGAATACTTCGATGAAGTTTTCGCCAACAAACTTACGGGCTTCTTCTCGGGTAGAGCGGTAGGGGCTAATCGCTGCACAAATCACCGCGCCGCCATGACGAGCAATTTCGCCTGCCACATAACCTATACGTAAAATATTGGTGTCACGATCTTCTTTGCTAAAGCCAAGACCTTTGCTTAAATGAGTACGAACAACATCCCCATCTAAAATGGTGGTTTGGCGGCCATGTTCTAACAGTAATTCGGTTAATACTTGCGTGGTAGCGCTTTTACCAGAACCCGAGAGACCAGTAAACCACAAACAAAATCCCTGTTGATGGCGGGCTGGGTAGCTCTGACGTAAAATTTCGGCAGTAACTGGGCGGGTAAACCATTCAGGGAGCAGTTTACCTTTTGCAAGGTAGTCATCACGCACCTGCGTGCCAGAAATATTAGCAACTTTAGCACCCGCTGGAATGTCTTTTTCTTCTACATAACGGTCTTCTTCTGGAAGATAAACCAACATTTCAAACGGAACCATCTTCACGCCTAGCTCTTTTTCATTTTCGGTCATTAACGTTTGAGCATCATATGGACCATAAAAAGGCTTACCAGCGCTGTCATTGCCTGGGCCAGCGTGGTCACGCCCAACCACAAAGTGATTGGCACCATGGTTGCGGCGAATAATGGCATGCAGCACGGCTTCTTTCGGGCCAGCCATACGCATAGCTAAAGGCAATAAACTAAGTAAAGTATTCGATTTATCGTAGTGATTATCAACCAACGCGCGATAGGTTCGTGTGCGGGTATAGTGGTCTACATCACCAGGTTTGGTTAAGCCAACTACCGGATGAATAATTAAAGAACCCTTCACCGCCGCGGCAGCCCGCTTGGTTAATTCTTCGTGAATGCGGTGCAAAGGGTTACGGGTCTGAAAAGCAACTACATTATCATTACCCATCGCTTCTAACTTCTCTCGCACTTGGGCGGGCGTAAAGCGCAGGTCTAAAAAGTCGTAATATTTTGGCAAGCTAATCACTTGCATTGGGCCAGAAATGCAAACCTTACCCCAATGCGCCATTTCCGAAACCATCGGGTGCTTGGTATCTGTACTGCCATAAGCCAAAGCGGCTTCGGTAGCTAAATCCCAATGATAAACTTCTTCTATTCTCATCACAGCCATTAAATCAAAATTAGAGCTGCGAAGAGCCACCTCTTCACCAACTACCGGAAGTTCATTAGGGTCTGCCGTTAACGTAATCGGCAAGGGCCAAAGCGTACCATCGGCCAAGCGCATTTTATGCAAAACGCTGTCATAATCTGCTTTGCCCATAAAGGTTGTCAGCGGAGAAAACGCACCCGTTGCTAATAATTCCAAGTCACACAAATTACGCATCGATATCTTAATAGAGGGCAAGTGAGCTGCCCGCGCTACAAGATCCTCGCGCTCTTTCCCTGTTACAAGCAGGTTTACAAGTTTGCCGCCATAAGGGGCAATAAGATTTGCTTTCGACATCAATTCCTTCTCCTTCAATATTCAGTTGTTGAATTTTACCAAACCGGTATTATATCAGTTACTAAAGTTTGGTTAATAACCAAATTGTTTTTGACAAAAAAGAGTTCGGGCTGGCTCCCCACCAGCTTGATTCAGACCATCTAGGCTTATACAAACCTGACGTCTTGTGTGCTCTTCATTAATTAAATTGGATATTTGCTGTAAGGCATTTAATTGTTCTGTTGCTGCAAAAGCCTGAATAAACGGAATCCACTCAATTTCATCCTTTGGTTTTAAACCCTGCTTCAGGGCTTCTTCTCCTAAACGGGCGGCTTCTACCCAATTTTCAGTTTGGCGGGCTAAAGACGCTTTTTGATAGTAGTAACACCAGCCATGTTCTGGCTCAGGACCAAACACATTTAACGGCACATTCGGCTGGGGGTAGCCCGCCTGAATTCGCTCTACTTCCGCATAGGGAATCATTTGTTTAAATAAATCGCCATCCTGTGCCGAAACATCTGCCATGTCTCCGCCAACAATGCGCACACAGGCTTGAGGTGTTGGCTGCAGCAAAAGCAAAATATTTCGGTAATTGGCATAGGTAGTTATGCCGCGGCGCTTGTCATATTGCTGCCGTTCGCGCGCGAGCACCTTTTCAAGCGTCGTTTCAGTAGGCAAGGCGGCGTACAAGCCCGGCTGAATATCTTTCTCGTATAAGGCTTCGGGGTAGTAAATTAAATTAGCTGGCCCCCAAACAAAATAATCTTCTTGCATGGGCGCCAAAGGATATTGAGCAACCAAAGTGGTATTTTGCTCTAGCTGCGGAACGCGCCAAGCCACTTGCCACCAATAATTTTGCATAGCGGCGGTTTCAACTGTAAACTTGGCATTGTTGGCTTGGTGGGTTAATAAAGCCAAAAACACCAAACCAGCGGCGGCTAAAACCTGAAATTTTGGCCGCAAATAAGCGATTAAGCCCGCCGCTAGCAAAACAACACCCGCCGAACTGGCTAAAGCGTACCGTGAAAAATAGGGAAAGGCGACCTCGCGATTAACCATAATGATAGGCAAAATACCCGCTAAGGCTGCCAACAGCCCAACAGCCAATAATTCTTTATTGGTTTGTTTAGTGGTTTCAACTTTTGGGTGGTTAATTAAAACCCAACCAAACAAAACCGCGCCACCCATAGCCAAGATTATGCCCGGCCAAAAGGTGCTTAAATAAACAGCCGTTTGCCTTAAAGGCTCAAACCATGCCAGCAAAAACACATCCGCAAAGTCGTTCAATAATTGCAGCCCCCAATGCCCTAATGTGGGCAAGGGTGAAATAAAAACTTGCATTAATTGCACACCGGCATCGGTAGCTTTGCGCCCGCCTTCAAATAAGAAAACTCGCCAAGCTGCAAAACCAATCACAATTAAACTGTAAGGAAGCCAATTTTTAAACAGTTTTGCCATTTTCAATCGCCAAGTTGTTTCTTGCCGAAAGATTAAAACTGCCAGCAAAAGCAAGCGTAAGGCTTCTAAACCGGCTTCATACTCTACTAAGCCCAAATAAACCCAACCAAAAGCAACCGAAAACCCAGCCAACAATGCTTTTCGATAGGTTTCTTTTTCAACCCAACTTAACACTGTTAAATAAATAGAAAGCATGGCCGCCGCCATACTAAGTATTTGAGATTGATAATCAACCCCGTTATATTGCTGCAAAAAACCCGGGTACAAGACAAATAAAACTGCCGCCGCAAAGGTGAGGGCTTCAAGTTTCGGCCATGTAAGGCGCAGCGTTTTCCAAAAAAATAAACCGCTTAACACCCGCCAAAGCCAAGCGCTTAGGTTATAACCTAACACATTGCTGCCAAAAAGTGTATAAGCAGGGATAAGTACAAAAGCCCTTAACGGGCGGTCTATGCTGAAAATTTCGTGAAAAACCTGGGAGCCATAAGCATTGGCCGCCCAGATTAAATACCAATCATCAAAGGTAAAACCAAACCGATTAATTAAAGGTAAATAAGCCAAACCAGCCAAAATACAAAGTGTGCCAAAAAAAAGCCATTTTTTATTTATCATTTTTTAATTGAATTAAAGTATTTTTTAACTGTGATTGTTTCGCCGCTAAGACCAATTCCATCACCCGAACGCCATCCATTAAAGTGCATGCGGGGGCAGACTCACCACGAGCGACTGCTAAAAAATGCTGGGTTTGTGCCATAAATAAGTGATTCCGCTCAAACCCTTGCGGCGGTAAAAATTGCTCTTCTTTAATTAACGGTGGATTCTGAGAATAAGAACCAAAAGGAGCGTCTGCTCGATATAGCTTCAAAACGCCATCAGTATTATCCCAATGCAAAGTACCTTGTGTACCTACAATTTCTAAATCATGGCGTGGGGGTCTTTGCAGATAATTAAGATGCAGACCGCCAATCGCTCCGTTTTCAAATTTAAAACCAATTTCGGCAGTATCTTCTACATCTAAGTTTAAACTAGAAATTTGCCCGCTTAAACACCACAATGACTCCACTTCACCAATCATAAACCGCAAATAATCCAGCGGATGCGTAAGTGTATTAATCACACCGCCGCCTAATTCTGCGCGAGCGGCATAACTTTGACTGTAGTCTTCCCAGGGGTGCCATTGCGGCAAATATTCGCCCCAATGAGCATGAACCGTTAATATATTACCTATGGCATCTGCTTTAATTAACTCACGCGCTTTTAGCAAAGTTGGATGATAGCGAAACTGAAAACCAACTAAGATTTTACTGCCACTTTTTTGAGACCTCTCTTGTAAAAGGTCTAACCGCTCTAACGAGTGACTAACCGGTTTTTCAAGAAAAACGGCACAACCAGCTTCAGCCGCTGGGATAGCCACATCTAAATGCAAGGCTGTAGGGTTAGAAACGATAACCGCATCTGGTTTATGTTTAATTAATGCTTCTTGCAAATTAGTTTCAACAGGATACCCCGCCAACTCGTCATTTGGTAACGTTGCTTTATTCGTTCGGAAGAGGACAATATCCTTCTCGCCCACTGCAACCAAGTTGCGAAAATGTCTGCGCCCAATAGAACCAAGACCAGCAATTAGAATTTTCATTTCTGTTTTTTAATTAAACTTTATATGGTTTATTTGCCGCATCAAAAGCTTGTAATAATTCATCCTTCATTGCTTTAAACACGGTGGGTGATGATGAAATTAAGTCTTTCATTTCTTCAGGGTCAGCTCCAATATCATAAAGTTCAAAGCTATCATCTTCTTCTAAGCCTGTGTAATAAATTAATTTGAAGTTATCTTTTCTAAGAGCTACTGTCGCTTTAGAAAGTGGCAGAAACGCCGAGCTTTTTTTCGCTTCAACGACAAACGAACTGCGATTTACGTTCTCTTCTCCCCCCATACCGGGTAATACAAATCCCTCGGCCCAAGGTGGAATAGCTTGACCCGTTAAGTGCATAACAGTTGGAAGAATATCTACCGCGTTCGTTGGAGCAAAAATGTTTTTACGCGTGGTTTGACTCGGAGCAGAAATTAATAAAGGAACGTTAATCACAGGGTCATATAATAACGGGGTTGAATGCGCTTTTTCACCACGCTCAAACATTTCACCATGGTCCGAAGTGACAATCACATAACTATTTTCAAAAACACCTTGGGTTTCTAAACTGTCTAAAAACTTACCAAATTCATCATCTAACGATGCAATATATTCATCATAAGAACGACGAGCAGTTTTGAGCGTTTGTTTAGGTGTGTGATCAGAAAATCGATGTTCAGGTTTATCATCCGGATTATAACCATCTACAAATTTTCCATAAAACTTATCGGTTGCGCGATAAGGAAAATGCGGAGCAAAAATATGAATATATGTTGCATATGGCGAAACCACTTTAGGAAATAAAGACTGTAATCCTTCAAATACTCTGTCTAATCGAAAATAAAGTGGATAATTAACATTATGCGGCAACCCACGAGGATAATTTTCACTGCTTAATTTCACAGAATCACGATAATACAAATATCGCTGCAAAGGTGCGAACACCATACTAGCCGGTGAATATTCCATTTTAAAAACAAAATCATCCAGCGCGCGAATAGCCATTTGTTCATCATTTGGAAAATAATGGCTAATTAAATAATCTGTCTCACTAAAGGTTTCTGGAGGAAAAATTACATCCATATCGTCTTTAAACTGGGTCAAAATCATATTGGCCCAAATACTTTGAGAAAACCCCCAACGATGATAATCACTTCCAAGTACGCGAAAAAGATTGTTCTCAACTAAATTTTGTTTTACAAAACCG
The DNA here is from genome assembly GCA_964403635.1 of uncultured Anaerolineaceae bacterium. GTDB lineage: Bacteria > Chloroflexota > Anaerolineae > Anaerolineales > Villigracilaceae > JANJTV01. Next base: position 40,383 of record CAYOGW010000006.1, read on the forward strand.
CCATGATTAATGGCTCGATTAGTCCATGGGTAAGTGCCGGTTAATAATGAAGCAACCCCTGGGATGGTGTAATTTCCGCCAGAGTAATGATTATGATAAACCGTGGCACGTTCTGCAAAGCGCTCTAAATTGGGTGTGGTAGGGCGCGGGTAACCATACAAAGACAAATTTTTGGCGCTCATCGCATCAAAAACAATAATGATGATATTGGGTTTGCCCGATGCCTCTTGGGCATTGTTATTAAATGCTTTGGGCATAAATAAAGCGGGGGTAGATGCAGCAGCTAGTTTAAGAAAGTCTCGGCGCGTAAGTTTCATTTTTCCTCTCTTATTAAAATAAGTTTCTAATCAGAACCGTTAAAATAGCTAAAACCGTAATAGGCATATAAATGTAAAAAAATATTTGCATATTATCAGCTAGCTTTTCAAATACCGTCTGCAAAAAAGAAACCCTGTCTACCAACATCACCAATAGAATAATAGCGACAAATGCATACGGAACCCAGCGGATCATTTCGGCTGGAAATTCACTTTCTGCTTGAAAATTAAAGTTGAAATAAGCTAAATAGCTTAATGAAAAAACAATCAAAGCGGTAGCACGCGCCGTAAAACGTTCGTAGAACCATTTAGCAGGCAAAATAAAATTAAGTAATAAAACGCCAAATAGAATTAATATAGATTCTAAAAAATTAACCGAAACCACATAAGCATAGATAACCGCTAAGTCTTCTAAGGGCGTGTAATAAAGCCAACTGTTAAACCGCCAAAAAATAGGAAAGAGTGTCCATGCGTAAATTACAAGCACAATTAAGCCGTAAACCGATGTTAATTGCTGCCAGTTTGGAGTTTTTTTAAAAATGTTCATTTTGTCACCTTTCACTTACCAAGTGTGATCTTTTTCGTAACCCCAGTGTAACAAAGTTTCACTTGCCACTTCTTTAAAAAGCGCTTTATCTCTTTCAGTAAAGAGCCTGCGCCAGTTGCCCGCCTGCCCTTTGGGTAAAAAGTTAGCAATGCTTTCATTTCTCTGGGCTTGCCACTCTTCATCTAAGTTTTGGTTTAATTCGTTTTGAATGCCAACTTCTAGGCTGGGGGTTGCCTGAACACCAAGAAATGCCCATAGTTTTTGCATTTCAGCAAAGGGAGCGGCCAGCAGGTCTTCATATTTTAAAGAAAGATAAGCCTTCGGGTAGAGCCGCTTGGATTCCGCATCAATTTCATTTAAATCATCTACCCAGCGTTGGGCGATGTTGCGAATAAATTTTTCAGTAAAAATAGATTTTGTACCGTCTGTAAAAGGGGTTTGATTAATTTTTAAAGCGGCAATAATATTTTTATCTTCACTGGTGAGATGTTTGGATTCTTCTACAAAATTGCGAAATCGCTCCGAAATAAGAACGTCGCGGCCATCTCTGACGATATAGATTAATTGAGCATCTGGATAAATGGCATGTGTGTCTCGTACCACTTGCCCGTGGATGGTAGACGAGGGGCTCTTCTCACCCACAATTTTTTTGCCCTCACGAGCCGCATCTCGTTCCATAATAAAATCGGCGGCGGCACGCATGACGAGCGGAGAAAGGTCGCGGCCATAATTCCAGCGGTTAGACTTTCGTGAAAGCCAGTCTTGCGCTTCTGGCGAATCGACTAGCGATTTAAGCATGGGCGCGCGCGTGAAAAAATGGGCTTGGTAATTACAATGAACTTCTGGGTGTAAACGGATTAATCGCATGAGCAAGGTGGTGCCAGAACGGGCGTGCCCAAGGATGAAAAACTTTTGGCGAGGAAAGAACTGCTTAATTTCTGCTACTTCTTCGAGTGTAATAGCAGGGATTGAATCTCGTTGATTTTTTTTAGCTTCGCCCTTAATTAAGATGCGTGCGGCTGCTTTAAGACGAGAGAGCATTTAATTAATTCTCCACATTATCTATTCCAGTTTAGCATGACCAAGCCGAGCAAACAAACCAATATGCCTGTGATATTAACCCAGCTTAATTGGTCTTTAAAGATATAAATTGCTACTGGAACAAGGATTAAAGATGCGACCACATTGACCAACACTGCGGCGATACCGAGATTCCAGCCTGCGCGGTAGGTGAGCAGAAAGCCATACTCAATACCAACGACAGCAACCGCCAACCCAATGCTGGCCCAATTTAGTTGTTTTAATTCGGTTGTGAGGTTGGTGGTAATAGGAAAGAAAAAGAAACCCGCCAAAGTAACCAAAAAAGCAACCGCATAAGTTACTAAAAGAGAAACGGTAAAGTTAATGTTTACGGGGGTGCTTTTGGCTACAAAATGATATAGAGCGCTAGAGAGAATGGCAAGGGTAATAGAGAAGTAAAAAAGGGGCATCGATTTTCCAGTCATAGTATTTCAGCGAATATTAAGGATTTTTAAAATAAATTCAGCGGTGCGTGCGCCTGCCGAGGCGTCTGTATAGGTAATTTCTTCTTCTACAAATTTTCTGCGTTCAGCAGCATCAATCGTTTTATCTTTTAGATACAAATTAAGCGCATCCCGTAGCTCGTTTTCGTTTTTGGCAACCCGCCCAGCTTTGGCATCAATAAATCGTTTGTGGGTAGGCCAATTGCCAATTTCTTTTAGAGAAAGGGAAAATTTGTTGGGTACATTCCAGCCGCCGGGGGTATCAATGACTGCCGCAACCATGGGCGTATTATGCACAGCGGTTTCAACCAGCATGGTGGAATAAACTGTAACCAGTACATCGGAATAAGCCATCATGGAGGCTTTTTCGTCCATGTCCTCCCCACCGTAGTAGCCCAGCGAGCCGCCTAAGGCCACCGGTTGAACAACATGCACATGCGGGTATTGTTCTGCTAATTCAAACACCCGTTTTCGTTCTTCCGCAAAGATTTTTGGTTTTTCTTGAAAGTGACTGGGATGCAAACGAATTAAAAGTTGAGATGGCTCTGTTAAAGAATCTGATGAAACCAATTTTGCCAAGGCTTCTATATTGGGGTAGCTGGGTGCAAAGTGAACAAAACTGCTGGCATACGAGATTAATTTTCGCTGAGGGTCTAAACCGTGTAACTTAAAATATTCTTTACGCGGCATGAGCCATTGTTTTCGAAAGTAGCCATCATAAGATGGGATTCCGCCAATATGTACTTGTTCGGGCAGCCAATCTGACCCTTTGACCAGTTCTTCTTTTTGCAGTTCAGACCAGCAAGTTGCCCATTGCACATTGGCGCCAGAGATATTGTAGCTAGAAGAATTATCCCAACCCACAATGACCGTCATATTGGGGATGCCTCGTTCGGCTGACTCTCTTAATAGATAACGGTCCATGCGCCAGCCCGGGGTCGAAGCGATGACCATTTCAGGGTTGTATTTCTCAAATAAATCGGTATAAAGGCGTGGGCTGGGAACGAATCGATTTTGCAGCTTAATTAAAAGCTTGCGAGCGGAGGAAAAATTCCGTAGGATTAAAATCGCCAGCGCGGACGGAATCCAAACTCCCAACCGAAATTTCCAACCATTTTCTGCCCATACTTCCCAAACATGGCTATCCATCGCTTCCGTATTAATCCGCCGAGAGCCGCCCACCCGCCGCAAGTAACCAAGCAGCCACTGCCAGCGCGGATTAACTTTTTGAGCATAGGCGTTGGCTTGTTTTAGTTTTAGACCTTCAAAGATTAAACCCGGCTGAGCAAAACGCTCCGCTATTTTGTCTTTGGTTTCGTCGTCGGTGAGTAAAACCACCTCAACACCAGCATTAATTAAAGTGGATATGACATCGCTTTGTAAAAAGTAAATTATTGCCATACCGTGGTCGGCAGAAATAAAAATTCGTTTTTTCATTGGTTTTTGTGGTCTCGACATAAAAAATGATTTTACCCCATGCGGTCATTTTCCAATAAGCTACTTCATTAAGCGCTCAAAAATAAAGTATTATTTAAACAGAAAGGGATTTAATTATGCATCATGAAACTGTTGTTTTAATCACTGTTGTGGCGGCGGTAGGGTTTGGCTTATTGGCTCAAGTGCTGGCGCATCGCTGGCACATCCCCGCCATTGTTTTATTACTGTTAAGCGGCATTGTACTAGGCCCAGCCGTTTTAGGCGTTATTGAACCAGCAGAATTAGGAGACGGATTAAGCATTTTAGTTAAATTAGCCGTTGCCATTATTTTGTTTGAAGGCGCATTAAACTTAAGGTTAACAACCCTGCGTAACAGCGCGGTTGAAATTCGGAACTTGGTCACCATTGGCGTTTTAATCACTTGGGGCTTGGTCAGTATCGCTGTTCACTACATTGCTCACCTAGAGTGGCCCTTAGCCATTTTATTCGGTGCTTTAATGACCGTTACCGGCCCAACTGTTGTACAACCATTACTGAAGCGCATTAGTGTTTCTAAAAATATTAAAACAATTCTAGAAGGTGAAGCCATTTTAATTGACCCCATTGGGGCCATTTTGGCAGTTGCCGTGTTAGACGTTGTGCTGGCAGATTTATCCTCTGTTCAAGATATTGGCATTTTGGGCGCGCTCTGGGCTTATTTTGGTCGCTTGGTCATTGGTGCCATTGTAGGTGGTCTTGGCGCGCTTTTATTAGCAAGGTTAATGAAAGTGCCGCGTTTAATCCCAACTGAAATTAGCAATCTGGTTGCATTAGCCGTAATGTGGGTTTCGTTTGGCATTGCCGAAGTACTGCACAGCGAAGCAGGCATTATGGCTTCGGTGGCGATGGGCTTACTCCTCCAGCGTGAAGCCATCCCAGGTGAAAGGCAATTGCGCCACTTTAAAGAATCTCTCACCACGCTCAGCATCAGTGTTTTGTTTGTCTTACTAGCCGCCAATTTAGATATTCAAGCCGTCTTCGCGGAAGGCTGGCAAGGCGTGTTGGTCATTGGCTTACTGATGTTGGTCATTCGTCCGCTGGCCGTTTTCATCGCATCACGTGGAACCAAACTAACATGGCGAGAAAAACTATTTATTTCGTGGATAGGTCCACGCGGTATTGTGGCTGCCTCAGCCGCATCGCTATTTGCATTAACCCTGCACGAAGTCGGCATTGAAGATGGGCAACGCATCCTATCACTGACCTTCTTAGCGATTATGCTCACGGTTACCGTTCAGGGTTTAACCGCTTCTACTGTCGCCAAATTATTGAAAATTAACGCCTTAAATGGCAAAAAAGTAATTATCATCGGCGCGACCCAATTTGCCAATGAAATTGCCGGGCTTCTCACCCAAAACGGTCGGCCGGTTGTCATCCTTGATACCAACCTGACAGCTACTACGCGCGCCAAAAAACTGGGCTTTGAAACCATTCATGGCAACGCGTTAGACGAAGAAACCCTTGAACAAGCCGGTATAGACGAAGTGGAAAGCTTACTAGCCATCACCCCCAACGCAGAAGTAAATATATTAATTACACAATTAGTAAAAGACGAATTTGGGATTAATCATGCCTATCCAAGCTTAAAAAACCCAGAAAAAGGAGCGGGCACAAAACTGCTGGCTCAAACGGGTAGTAAATTGGCTTTCGGTAAAACCATCGACATTACAGAATGGGAAGCCAATCACAGCCAAATCAACACCTTCTCTTGGCAAGTACCAGAAAACTGGGAAACAAAACTTGTTAACGAAATAACGATTGCTAATGAACTGCTGCCGGTTATCTTAAAAAGAAAAGAAGATACCTCATTGGTGCACGAAGACCAATCTTGGCAAGCCGGAGAT
>CAYOGW010000007.1:0-44097 GCA_964403635.1 uncultured Anaerolineaceae bacterium
GTAATCACAAACATTGCGATTACGAGAAGGCTCAAAAGAGCCATTATTTTTTTGTTCATTCTTCTCTCCTTACATGAATATTTGAATAGGGTTAAACAACTTACAAACTACTTTATTGAATGTACCTGCGAATGCAATCACCTCCTTTCAACGCTCATAGGATTGGACAATACTTCATCCACAACAATGGAAATAGCACCAATTAAGCTTGCATCTTGTTTAAAAGTAGAAAGCAAAACTTCGGCTTGTTCTGTGATTTCTGGCAAAAAAGAAGTATTCGTAATCGTCTCTTTGATAGCGGGTAAAAGATATTCCCCTGCCACGCTGAGCGGGCCACCGAGAATAATTTTTTCCGGATTAAATATGTTAATCAAGCCTGCGAAGCCTTTGCCCATCGCGTGGCCTGCTTCTACCAAAGAATTAATCGCAACTTCATCGCCTAAGTCTGCGGCTTTTTTAATCATAGAAATTGACAAAGGAGAATTTTCTTCAGCCATATATGTAGAAAGAAGGCTGGATTCGTTAACATTAAGGCGCGACTGCACCCGTTGAAAAATCGAATATTGGTTGGCATAGGTTTCCCAACAACCTTTATTTCCACAATGACAGACGGTAGCAGGTGATTCGACCAATATAGGCGAATGCCCAATTTCTCCAGCGTAGCCATTTTTACCGCGATATAGCCGACCATTTAAGAACAGGCCGCTACCAATACCTACTCCAGCGAAAATAAAAATAAAATCTTGGCTTTCGCGAGCGTTGCCAAACAGGTGTTCAGCTATGGTTGCCGCGTTCGCATCGTTTTCAATAAACGTATTTAACTGAGTCGAATCTGAAAATATTTTTTTGTAAGGTACATTATGCCAATGCAAATTAGGAGCAAAAATTAAAACCCCTTCTTTTAAATCGACTGTTCCGGGCGTTGCCAGCCCTATTCCTAAAAATCGCGAATCAGATTTTTGATTGTCAGTCATGGCATCTGCCACAATAGACAAGGTCTGTTCAATAATTTTATTTTGATCTTCGGCAGGGTTGGTTTCTTCTCTACGCCGCCAAAGAATATGACCGAGCAGGTTGGTTACTGCGACAGAAACAAAATCGACACCTAATTCAACACCAATGATTAAGCCTGCCTGCGGATTAATTTCTAGTGATGTGGCGGGGCGGCCAGTGCCAACTGAGTTACTGCCTGTTTCATGCACCAAACTGCGAGAAATTAATTCATCTACTAAACTAGAAACAGTAGATTTATTTAAACCGCTGACTGCGGCCAATTGAGCACGAGAAATTTGCGCGTGTTTATGTATCAATCGCAAAATAGACGAAAGATTGGCTTCTCGTACAAGGGTTTGGTCTATTGTTTTCTTAGGCATCTAATTAGTATGTTGGGGCAACAAACTAATTATAGTGTTTTTAACAACCTTGTCAACTTAAAAAATCGACAAACCCAGAAAAGTGTGTCGATTTTTAAATTAAAGATTTGTTTAATGAAAGATTTAATTGTTTTTAGGGCGATACTGCAAGGCTTCAGCCAAATGAGCGGATTGAATTTCCTCACTCCCTGCTAGGTCTGCGATAGTGCGAGCTAGTTTTAAAATACGATGATAGGCTCTTGCCGATAGATTAAGTTGGCTCATGGCCGCTCGCATTAAATTTTCGCCTTCTTCTTGTAATACACAAAACTGACGGATTTCTGCCACGCGCATATCGGCATTACAAACAATTCCCTTTGATTCGCTATTTGAAAACCGTTTATTTTGAATATCCCGCGCAGCTTGTACTCTGGCACGAATGACCGCACTGGATTCGCCTAACCGCGCATTGCTTAATTTTTCATAATCTACTCGCGGCACTTCAATGTGAATATCAATGCGATCTAACATGGGTCCAGAAATTCGCTTTTGATATTTTGTAACGGTAGAAGGTGCACAAGTACACGCTTTTTGCGGGTCGAGATAATAGCCGCATGGGCACGGGTTCATGGCACCGATTAATTGAAAGTTTGCAGAAAAAGTAAGTGACCCTTGCGCGCGGCTAATGGTCACCACTTTGTCTTCCATTGGCTGGCGCATCACTTCGAGCGCCCGCGAACTAAATTCGGGTAATTCATCCAAAAACAAGATGCCGCGATGTGCAAGAGAAATTTCTCCTGGGTGCGGAATGTTGCCCCCGCCCACCAAACCGGCATGGCTGATGGTGTGGTGCGGCGAACGAAACGGTCTTTGACGAATTAAAGCTGTGCCAGCCGGAAGGGCATCTGCGACTGAAAATATTTTTGTTACTTCAAGCGATTCTTCTATGCTCATTTCTGGCAATATACCGGCCAAGGCGCGCGCCAAAAGGGTTTTACCAGCGCCCGGGCTGCCTGTCATAATGACATTATGGCCTCCTGCCGCGGCAACTTCTAAAGCGCGTTTTACATGTTCTTGACCTTTAATTTCTGCAAAATCGGTTGGCGGAAATAAAGGAGCAGGCTCTTCGCCAGAGAGTTGGAAAGGCTTAATTAATTGGCGACCCAGCAAGTGGTTGCACAGCTCGGCTAATGATTTAACGGGGATAATTTCTAGTTCTGGGATTAAAGCTGCTTCAGCGGCATCGGCTTCGGGAACAATCATCCGTTTAAACCCATGTGCTCTGGCTGTAGCAGCCATTGGTAAAACGCCTCGCGAGTGGCGCACGCTGCCATCTAACGAAAGTTCACCTACTACTAAGGTATCTTCTGCAACCGATTGCGGCAAATAGCCGGAAAGCAAAACCACCCCTAAGGCAATGGGCAGGTCGTAAGAGGGGCCTTCTTTGCGAACTGAAGCGGGGGCTAAATTAACAACAACGCGCTTACGTGGAAATTGCAAACCGGCGTTTCGCACTGCGGTTTGCACGCGCTCGCGGCTTTCTTGCACGGCAGCATCGGGCAAGCCCACAATGGTCATACCGGGTTGCCCGGCTGTGTGGTCTACTTCCACTTCTACCAGCACACCATCTAAACCAATAACAGCACAAGAATAAACGCGCGAAAGCATGGCTTTAGTGTAGATGATGTGAATTTGAATGTCAATTAGATGCTAAATTAAAACAGGTTTGCCTGTTTGAACCGATTCTAATAAAGCTAAAATGGCTTGTGTGTTGGCGCGGCTGTCTGCCAAGCCAAGACGTTGCGGTTTTTTATCTAAAATGGCATTTTCCATGTCTTGAATTTCACCCAAATAAAGTTCTTCCGCGGGCAAAGAAATGGTTTCTGCTGTGTGGTTGTTTTCTCGGCGCAAATAAACTTCGTCAAATTCACCTGCACCATAGGGATTGGGAATAGACAAGATGCCATCGCTGCCAGTTATTTCAAAATGGGTTCGATAATTGCCTGCAAAGCTACAGTCTAGTTGAACCAGCACATCACCCGGGAAACGCAACAAAGCAGAAAAAGAAACGTCTACCCCACTGGCTGAAGTTGCCTGCCAACCAAACACTTCAATGGGTTCTAAACCCAAAATACTACGAGCATAGCTTAATGGGTAACAGCCAATATCCCATAATGCTCCGCCGCCTTGCTGCGGGTTCCAGCGAATATCATCGGGGCGGTTTAATTGAAAAGAAAAAGTTCCGCGCAATAAACGGGGGGTTCCAATAAGGCCTTCTTTAATCATTTGTTGAATCTTTAACGTTTTAGGATGATGCCGATACATAAACGCTTCAGCCGCAATTTTTTGGTTGGCTTTTGCCGCGCTGCTGATTCGGTCAATTTCTGGCAGGCTCAGGGCCAGCGGTTTCTCGCACAAGACATTTTTTCCTGCTTCTAGCGCTTTTACCGTCCACTCGGCATGCAAGTCGTTAGGTAAAGAATTATAAATAATGTTAATTTCTGGGTCGTTTAATAAAGATTGGTAACTGCCATGAAAACGAGGAATTTGCCACTGACGAGCATATACCTCTGCTGAATCTAAATTTCGAGAAGCCACAGCCAATAAATGGCTTCGCTCAGATGCATTAATTGGCTCAATTACAGCGCGATTAATGCGGGCGGTGGAGAGCAACCCCCAATTAAGCATTTTTTGTTCCATGCGGTATCGCCTCCAATTCATTTGTTTCTACAAGATGTATAAATAAATCTAAAATGGCTGGGTCAAAAATACTCCCACTGTTGGCACGCATATATTCAATCGCTTGTCTAACTGGCATGGCGGGGCGATATGGCCTGTCTGTTGTCAACGCGTCCCAAACATCCACTACCGTAAATATTCGCGCAGCAAGTGGTATTTCTTCTTTCAGTAAACCGTGCGGGTAGCCTTTGCCATCCCATCGTTCGTGGTGATAATAGGGAATATCCAACGCGGGTCGCAAAAATGGAATGGGCATTAATAAATCAAAAGCCATTTGAGGATGACGACGAATCACCTCCCACTCTTCTTCTGTTAAGGGGCCAGGCTTATGCAAAATCGCATCTGGAATGCCCATTTTGCCAATATCATGCAGCAAAGCACCACGGCGAATATGAATTAATTCTTCATCCAGATATCCCGCCGCCTTTGCAAGCCGCAAGGTTAAACCGGTAACACGGCGGGTATGACCTTCTGTATCATGGTCACGAATTTCTAAAGCGCGAGACCAGCCTTCTAGGGTTAAATCATAGGCTTCAGAAATTGCTTGGTTAGAAATTTGCAAATCACGAAACAAAAAGTGGTTATCAATTGCAATGGCTACTTGGTCTGCGAAAGATTCGGCAATAGCCCACCACTCTTTATCAGGTTGAAACGAAGAAAGATGAAAAAATTCTAAAACACCGCGTACTTTCCCCTTTACCAACAACGGAAGCGCAATATAAACCTGAAAATTTTCATTGCGCAAATCCTGACATTCTGGGTAATCTTTTAAATAGGCTTGAAAATCGGTTACCACAACCTTTTTTAGATCAACAATCGCGCGGGAGGAAATATCCCCCTCAACAGGGAAGCGTTTTTCGATAGAGTAAGCGCCTACATTTCTGCGGGCTGCTATTTCTAATTCCATGTTTTCAGAGTGAAAATACAATATCTCAGCCGAATCAATGCCTAGCATTGAAATAGCATGCCCTAATAAAGAATCAAGCACAATAGCAATATCAACGCCACCTAAAATAGCGTGGTCAATTTCTCTTAATGCTGAAATTCGTTCATAAGAACGCCTTAATAATTGCTCAGTGCGACGCTGGTCGGTAATATCAATATTCATACCTAAAAAGCCGCTTATTTTATTTTCAAAAATTACTGGCGCTAACACCATCTGAAAAAACCGTTTTTCACCATTCACTGTCATATAGGCTTCTCTCTGAATGGTTTCACCAGATAGGACTCGACGATTATTTTCTTGCCAAATAGCTAAAGTTTCAGGAGCAATATCAATTTGTTCGGGTTTTTTGCCTGTGTTAAGCCCCCAAGCCAGCCGAGAAGCTGAGTTTTGCATAATATTGCGACCTTCAGTATCACAAACCCAAAAATCAAATGGAATAGTCTCAAATATTGTTTCTAATCGTGCTTGCGTTTCTCGTAAAGCCAGTAAAACATCGTTGCGTTCCATTTCAGACTGAACGCGACTAGCAAAAATATTTAATACCGCTTGTGCAAATTCTTTATTTATAATCGGTTGGCGATATAAAGCCACCATAATGCCGCTTGGTTTTCCAGTGGAATCCCACAGCGGAATTCCAATATATCCTTCCATCCCCTTGTCACGCAACGCTTTATCTTCAGGAAACAGATCTGCTACTCCCTGAGGGTAACAACACGCCTGATGGCTAATGACATTCTCGCAAGGAGAACCTTTTAAAGAATAAATAAATTGTTTGTCTAACTTGCCATCACTTGCCACAGCAATAGTATGAACTTCATGCTCGTCTTTTTTATAACGCCCAATAAAGGCCATATCGCATTCGATTGTCTTGGCTAGACCTAGAACAGCGGAATTAAAAAATTCTTGGCCAATAAAACTAGATGTTCCTTCATCTATATTTTCAATGGCGCGTTCTAGTTTTTTTTGTTCGCTGGCATCTTGAATGACCAACTGAAATGCTAATTCACTATCCATCTCTAGCGGCGCAGAGGCAATAATCACATCGACAAGACTGCCATCTAAACGAAGAAGCCTTTCGTTGGTAGGTGGAGTTTGTCGTCCTTCACGTGCAATCGTAAGCAGGCGTGATTTAATATTTTTTTTATTTTCAGTGGGAATAAAATCCAAAATAAAACGGCCTAAAATTTGTTCAGTGCTCTCAGCGCGAAACAACCTTAAACCCGCTTGATTAATAAATACTAACCTAGCATTTTTTAAAATAACAACAGCATTCGGAGAAAGGTCTACAAATTGTTTAAACTGTGCTTGGCTGGTTAATAACTTAGACGTTGTTTCTTTTTCTAGTAACAAATATTTTCTAACTCGATCGTAAAGACCAACTAAAATCCCAACTCCAATTAACCATAAAACAACAATAATTTCTAATAAACCTTTTGTAATGGCAACATTTAATAAAGGAGCTAAATATAGATAAACGACAAAACATACGGCACTCCAACCGAGTGCAATAAATAAAAACCGAAATTCAACCTTTGTTAAGGATGGAAATACTGATGACTTCAAGTTTTATTCTCAATCCTATATGAATTTAATTAAATAACCAACATCATCAACAAACCATTTCAACCAGTTTATCACTAAAGTATTTGATAAAAATCGCTGAATTATCGAGATTGCCAACGAGCATAAACCGCTTGAGAAAGAAGCCTTGAAGCGCTTTTTTCTCGGCTAACCAACTCCCCCGCTTCAATTTCACCAGAGAAATCTTTCATCACTTCATTTAAAGTTTCATACAAATGAACACCTGATGCCTTAATTGCATACATGGTCAATGCTAAAAATAAAGGCTGGTCGCTCAATACACTTCGACAGGCTTGCAATAATGCTGGTAAAGATTGGTAAACCTCCCAAACTTCACCTTTTGGGCCACGACCAAACTTGGGTGGGTCTAAATAAATACCATCATATTTAACGCCGCGACGTGCTTCTCGCTCAACAAACTTAAGCGCATCATCCACTATCCAGCGAATTGGTTTCTCTGCTAAGCCAGATAAGGTTTGATTTTCCCGAGCCCACTGAACCGATTTTTTAGAAGCATCTACATGCGTAACCGCTGCCCCAGCTTGCGCAGCAGCCAAAGAAGCCAGCCCGGTATAACCAAACAAATTTAATACTTTTGCAGGGCGATGCGCTTTGATTAAACACTCGTTCATCCAATCCCAATGCGCGGCACATTCAGGAAAAACGCCCAAATGCCTGCCTGGGGTTGTCATAACCCAAAATTTCAAACCTGCATACTTCATTTGCCAACGCTCAGCAAGTTTTTTCTTAACATCCCAATGACCGCCGCTCTCTTCGCTGGTAGATCGAAAAACAGCATCTGCTTTTTGCCAATCACGCGCAGGTAAAGCTGGCTGCCAAATGGCTTGCACTTCAGGGCGAACAAATAAATAAGCACCAAACCGTTCTAGTTTTAACCCATTACCCGTATCCACAAGTTCATAATCTTGCCAGTTTTTAGATTCTAATAAATTTAAATTCATGTTTAACCATCAAATTCTTATTTAAGATTGGTCATTTTTGACCATTTTGTATGTCAATTTCATCCCAATTACGGGACAAAGGTACTAATCCACTTGAAAAACATCCCAATAAGTTGTAGAATATGGGTGTAAGTGGGACAAAGTGGGACGAAATGGAGCGCCAGGCCGATGTCTGGCGTTCGATACATTAAGGAGAGATTAGAACGTATGTTCTTAGGTCAATACCAGCACTCCCTAGACGATAAAGGACGCCTAACGATTCCGTCGGCGTTTCGTGATGGGTTAGGAGAAGGTGCTTTCATCTCACAAGGGTTCGACAGAAACCTAATGGTGATGACAGCGGCCTACTTCCAACAGGTATATGACCGCATTAATAGCATGAGTCTCACTGACCCATCTGCCCGCTTGCTGCGCCGCCTTTTGCTTTCTTCCGCCTATCAAGTTGAAGTTGATAAGGCAGGGCGCATTTTGGCTCCTCAAAGTTTAAGGCAATTTCTTGGCTTAAACGGAGAAGCCATTGTGGTTGGCCAAGGCGAATACTTTGAAATTTGGTCGCCCACTGAATGGAACTCACAGATGGAAACCCTGCAAGATGCAGAAGCAAATGCGCAACGCTTTGCCACGCTTGATCTTTCTTCAAAGCAAAATGGCAACTGAGCCGCATTTACCAGTACTTTACCAAGAAATTATAACCGCTTTGCAGCCGCATTCCTCAGGCCGGTTCGTGGATGGCACCCTCGGGGCAGGAGGGCACGCCGCTGGGTTGTTGGAAATCAGCACCCCCCACGGGCAGCTACTGGGTTTGGATGTGGATCCGCAAGCGCTCGCCATTGCGCACAAAAAACTTGAGCGCTTTGGCGAGCGCGTTCACCTTCGGCAGGCTTCTTACTTAAAGATGGCAGAAGAAGCCCGCCTGCTGAATTGGGAAAATGTGGATTGCATTCTTTTAGATTTAGGGGTTTCGTCTATGCAAATTGATACACCTGAAAGAGGTTTCTCATTTTTGCATGACGGCCCGTTAGATATGCGTTTTTCGCCACGTGCAACACACTCTGCTGAGCATTTCGTTAACACTTTGGATGAGAACGAATTAGCAGAAATTATCTTCCGCTTCGGGGAAGAAAGACTCTCACGAAGAATTGCAAAAGCAATTTTGCAAGCCAGGCCGATTAAGAGCACCAAACAGCTGGCAGACCTCATCCAAAAAAACATTGGCCGCCCAGAAAAGATTCACCCGGCCACACGCACCTTTCAGGCTTTACGTATCGCCGTTAACGAAGAACTTGATGCGGTTGAAAAAGTTCTTCCCATTGCAACCCAGTTATTAAAAAAAAGCGGCAAACTAGCGATTATTTCTTTTCATTCGCTAGAAGACAGATTAGTAAAAGAGTATTTTAGGCGTGAAAGCAAAGATTGTATTTGCCCCCCGCGCCAACCCATTTGCACTTGCGGGCATAAAGCCTCAGTTAAAGAATTAACTCGCAAGCCAATCATTGCAAGTGAAGAAGAAATTAAAAGAAACAGTCGTGCTCGTTCGGCCAAATTAAGAATTGTAGAAAGAATATAACAATGGAACAAACACTACACACCCCTAATATAGATACCACCCGTATTTTACGAGGCTACCGGGAACTTCCTTGGCAGTCTCAGAGACAGTGGATTTTTGTCATCTTAGCCGGTATCGTTAGCGCCGCCTTGGTGGCTGGTCTCTATTTAAATGTAACGGCGCGGGCAGCAATTACAGGGCGTCAAATTCAAACACTAGAACAGCAAATTGTCATTAATCAGCGAGTAAATGCAGATTTGCAAACCCAAATTGCGCTTCAGCTTTCCACAACATCCTTACAACAACGCGCAGACAAAATGGGCTTTACTCCGATTAAGCGCGAAGAATTAAATTATATGGTTGTGCCGGGTTATTTCCCTGCGCAAAACATTGCCTTAACAACACAAAAAGAACAACCCAATATATTACTCGCCGACCCCGCTTTCAAACAATCGCTATTAGATTGGATTAAACAAGAAATTACAAACGCGGCTGTTCCTTTACCTGTTTTCCAACCATAACCTTATGAAATCACAATACCGTTTACGATCTGCAATTCTAGCTGGCTTATTTGCCTTTATGGGCTTAGCCATTTTGGTGCAAATGATACGCATTCAAAATAGCCCGCAAGCCGCTGCTTTTCTTGACCAGAACGATCGGTATTCGGGAACATTTCGCACTTTTTACCCTGAACGCGGCAATATTTTTGACCGTAATGGGCGCTTACTTGCCGGAAACAAAACCATTTATGAGTTAGGTGTAAACCTGCGCGATGTAAAAAACGCCCATACCATTGCCCTTACTTTAAATGTTGTATTAGGCATGGACTATGATTTTGTTTTTAATAACATTACTAACCCACCCGACGGTCAAGTTTATCTCGTTTTAACTGATTTTGTAGATCATGCAAAAGCAACCGAACTGCTTCAAATGCGCGATCAGTTGGCAGAGCAATTTTCAAAAGCAGGAGATCCAAGCCTAGCTGGTTTAGACTTACGCCCTCACCTACAGCGCACCTATCCAGAAGACAGCTTGGCTTCTAACATTATTGGTTTTGTTACTCAAGATGGGCGTGGTTATTTTGGCGTTGAAGAAAAATACAATGAAGTACTTGCTGGTGTACCCATTACGGTTTGGGTACCCGAAGACCCAAACCGTGCCGAAGAATTGCCCGATGTACCAAAAGGCTCAGACCTTGTATTAACCATTGACCGCGAGATTCAATCGGCAGTCGAAGAAATATTATTAAATGCTATTAAAGAGAATGGTGCTCAATCTGGCACAATTATTGTAATGAACCCCCGCAATGGTGAAATTTTAGCCATGGCATCTACCCCAATGATGAACCTCAACCACCTTGAAGATTATTTCACAACCTACAAATATGCCAGCGATTTTAATCGCTCGGTCAGCACACAATATGAGCCGGGTTCTGTTTTTAAAGTTTTAACCATGGCCGCCGCAATTGATAGCGGCGCGGTTGCCCCTAGCACAACCTACCTTGATACCGGCTTCTACGAAATTGGCGGCCGATACGTCTACAACTGGGATCAAGGTGCCTGGGGCGTACAAGACATGGTTGGCTGTTTACAAAACTCTCTTAATGTTTGCATGGCACGCCTTTCAGACTTAATGGGCAAAGAAACCTTTTATACCTATATGCAACGCTTTGGTATTGGCCGCCCCACTGGTATTGATTTAGGCGGCGAAGCCAACGGGCGTTTAAAATTACCCGGCGATGGCGATTGGTACGATGTAGACTTGGGCACCAACTCATTCGGGCAAGGTGTAGCTGTTACACCAATCCAAATGATTACTGCCGCATCTGCCTTAGCAAATGAAGGAAAAATGGTTTACCCGCATGTCCTCTTGGGCATGCCCAATAATGGATATACCACCCCATCGCAAACACTCGGAACGCCCATCTCACCTCAAAGCGCTCGTACCGTTTCCGAAATGTTAGCCACCGGCCTAGAACGTGGTGGTTCACTCGCCTTGGTAGATGGCTATCGTATCGCTGGTAAAACTGGCACAGCCCAAATCCCCAATGAATTTGGTTTATACAGTGCAAACGAAATTAATGCATCCTTTATTGGTTGGGGACCCGTAGATGACCCACAATTTATGGTTTATGTTTGGCTCGAAAAACCAACCAGTGCAGATTGGGCTTCGTACATTGCCGCCCCTGTATTTAATGAAGTAGTTCAAAAACTAGTCGTTTTAATGGGAATCCCACCAGATAACATTCGAAAACAACTGGTAGGTCAGTAAAAAATTATGCTCACCCTCTCTGAAGTTCTCTACGCGCTGACAGGTTCCCGCCCCGAGATGGCCCCGCTGGTCATCACCGAGGCGGCAATCGATTCTCGTCAAGTTATCCCTGGCGGGTTATTTGTAGCCATCCCCGGAGAACGCGTCAACGGACACGACTATATTACGCAAGCCTTTCAACAAGGGGCGGTTGTCTCCTTAATTGAACAAGATATTGCAGAACCCTATGCCATCATAGATGTTCGAGATGGAAAGCTTTCCGGCTTTAACTCAAATATTCAAGCACCGCTCTGCATCCGCGTTGAAAATACAGTTGCCGCGCTACAAAAAATTGCTACCGCTTGGCGCAGCCAATTAAATATTCGAGTGGTTGGCATTACAGGAAGTGTAGGAAAATCAACCACCAAAGAAGCGGTTGCACAAGTGCTCAGCCGCCGCTACAAAACATTAAAAAGCGCAGCCAACTTAAATAACGAAATTGGGTTGCCGCTCAATGTCTTAAAATTAACCCCTGGCCATCAAATTGCAGTACTAGAAATGGGCTTTTATGTCATTGGTGAAATTGCCCAGCTTTGCCAAATTGCAAAGCCACAAATTGGCGTCCTTAACAACATTGGCACCGTTCATGCCGAGCGAGCAGGCTCTAAAGAAATCATTGCGCAAGGCAAAGGCGAATTAGTTGAAGCCTTACCTCCCGCGCCTGAAGGGGTAGCCATTCTTAACTACGATGACCCCTACATTAAACCGATGAAGGAACGCACCCAAGCACGCGTTTTCTACTACGGGCTAAGCCCCCAAGCAGATTTATGGGCAGACCAAGTAGAAGGAATGGGCTTAGACGGCATTCGATTTCGCATGCACTACAAAAATGAAACCATGCATATCCGTGTGCCGATGATTGGCCGCCACTCCGTAGAAACCGCCTTAAGAGCCACCGCCGTCGGACTAGTAGAAAACCTCTCTTGGGAAGATATAATTCACGGCTTGCAAGAAAGCCATAACCAACTTCGGCTGGTTGCCGTTCGCAGCGAAAGCGGCGCATTAATTTTAGACGACACCTACAACGCAGCCCCAGAATCAACACTGGCTGGGCTAAACTTACTCGCAGAAATCCCTGGACGGCGTATTGCCGTTTTAGGAGATATGCTAGAGCTAGGGCAATATGAAGAAGAAGGACATCAACGGGTAGGCAGCCGCGCCGCAGAAGTAGTTGATTATTTAATTACACTCGGTCCTCGAGCTCACATCATTGCCCAATCTGCCCGTAAAGCCGGTTTAGATAACAGTTATATTAAAGAACACGAAGAAATTGCTCCCGTAATAGACTGGTTAAAGAAAAACCTGACATCAAAAGATGTCGTCTTAATTAAAGGTTCTCACGGCCTGCGAATGGACAGAATCGTTACAGAATTGGAGACTACTTAATGAAAGACGCATCACTCGCCATTAGTTTAGCTGGCTTAAGTTTTATGCTAACCGTTATTTGGGGCGGGCCTTTAGTGCGCCTGTTACGCCACTTTAAAATTGGCAAAATCATTCGGGTAGAAGAACCCACCAAACACCTCGTCAAAATGGGTACGCCTACCATGGGCGGCGTAATGATTATTTTGCCAGTGCTGCTATTAACCGCCATCCTCAATGCTGCCCCCTTAATTGGTCTCGAGCTAGCAGGGCAATCTGTGCTTGTTCCCTTAATTACTATGATCACTTACGGCATTTTAGGCGCATTAGATGATTGGGAAGGATTAAGCGGACCCCGCAAAGGGGAAGGCATGGCCATACGCGTAAAATTCCTAGCTCAATGGTTTTTAGCCATTGGTGTCGCATTCGCCTTAAAATTTATCTTAAAAACCCCTGGCTTATACATCCCAGGCGTAGGTCTAGAAATTGATTTAGGCTGGTGGTATATCCCAATCGCCGCTTTTATTATCGTAGCCATGACCAACGCCGTAAACTTTACAGACGGGTTAGATGGGCTAGCCGGTTTAATTTCTGCCACCATCTTTGCCGCTTACGGCACCATTGCGCTCATGCAAAACCAAGTCTTTTTAGCCCAGTTCTCCTTCACACTCGTCGGCGCGTTATTTGGCTTTTTATGGTTTAACGTACACCCCGCCCAACTCATCATGGGAGACACAGGCTCCCTCTCACTGGGCGGTACAATGGCGGTTGTCTCATTAATGACCGGTCAGTGGGCAATCCTACCTTTAATCGCGGTCATCCCTTTCAGCGAAGCCCTCAGCTCTACCATTCAAATTGGCTACTTTAAACTAACCAAAGGCCGCCGTTTTTTCAAAATGGCGCCCATTCACCTGCATTTTGAACTACTCGGCTGGAGTGAAACCCAAATCGTACAACGTTTTTGGCTCATTGGTCTATTAGCCGCGCTATTAGGAGTAGGCCTTACACTGGCATAAAACGATGAAAACTAATTGGAAAGGCAAACGTGTCGTTATTCTCGGTGCCGCCCGCCAAGGGCTGGCTCTGGCACGTTACCTTGCCAAGCATCAAGCAACCGTCATCTTAAATGACAAACGCAGCCAAGTAGAAATGCAAACCGAAATAAAAGCCTTAGCAAACACAACTGTAGAATGGAAACTGGGCGGTCACCCCAACGATTTATTAGAGCCAACCCCAGACTATTTATGCATCTCAGGCGGGGTCCCGCTGGACAATCCCGTAGTGCTTTCCGCTATCCAAAAGGGAATCCCGCTCTCAAACGACACCCAAATCTTCTTAGAAGCAGCCCCTTGCCGGACCATCGGCATCACTGGTTCCGCCGGAAAAACTACCACCACCACCCTGCTGGGGCGCATTGCTCAAGCCGACAAAAGTGGTAAATATGGTCGCGTTTGGATAGGCGGCAACATTGGCGACCCCTTAATTAATTATGTAGACGAAATGCAGCCGTCCGATTTGGCTATTTTAGAAATTTCATCTTTTCAAGCCGAGCAAATGACCCTATCGTCAAATATTGCTGCCATCCTTAACATCACCCCCAATCACTTAGACCGGCACGGCTCAATGGAAAACTACACAGCCGCCAAAGCACAATTAATTAAAAACCAAACCCCAAGCGATATTGCCGTGCTAGGGCGAGATAACCCCGCCGCTTGGCAGTTAGCCAGCCAAACACCCGCAAATGTGGTTTCCTTTGGGTTTTCTGCCATGCCCGAAAACGGCGAAGGCGCATTTCGTGAGAACGGCAAGTTTTTCTTCCAACAAAACGGAGAAAAAACACACTTACCCGTTGAAGATGTAATCGAACTACGCGGCGAACATAATCAATTAAATGTATTGGCTGCTTGTGCCATTGCGTTTACAACTGGTTTAAGTACCGAAGCCATGCGCGCTGGCGTACAAGGGTTTCGGGGTGTGCCACACCGATTGGAGTTCGTGCGTACTTGGCGCAATGCCCAATGGTACAACGACTCCATTGCCACTGCTCCCGAGCGCACCATGGCTGCTATTGAAGCATTTTCTGGCTCATTAATTTTATTACTTGGCGGAAGAGACAAAAACCTGCCCTGGAACGAATTAGGCGCGTTAATTAAAAAACGAGTAGATCATGTGGTTGTTTTTGGTGAAGCCGCAGAAAAAATTATCGCTGGTATTGGTCAACGCATCCCCGGCTCACGGCCCTTTAGTGTAGCCCGCGTAGAAAAATGCCAAGATGCTGTTATTGCCGCCTCACGCTTAGCTCAACCCGGGTTTACGGTACTTTTTTCGCCTGGCGGCACTAGTTATGACGAATTTAAAGATTTTGAAGAACGTGGAGAAAGGTTCAAACAATGGGTACTCGAGCTTTCAGAGACACTACGCTAAACCCGTCTGAGCAAGCCTTTGCCAACCCAAGTGTTCGAAAACTTGGCGGCGGCATGGACCTGCCGCTGTTATTGGTAATGGCTGGTATTTTAGTATTTGGTTTAATTATGGTTTTTTCGGCATCCTGGGATTTTTCTCTGCGAGAATGGGATGAGCCCATGCGCATGTTTAATCGTCAACTTCTGTGGATGGCGGTTGGGTTGCCGCTGGCTTATTTACTTTCTCGTGTTGATTATCACCGCTGGAAGACATTAATTTTACCGGCGATGATAGCCACCATTGGTTTGCTGATTGCTGTTTTATTTACCAGCGAAGCCCGCGCCGGTTTGTTAGCCAATGGCTCTATTCAGCCTTCAGAATTGGCAAAATTAATCACCATCATTTATTTGGCGGTTTGGCTGCATTCCAAACGAGAGCAATTACACGACCTCAGTTGGGGATTAATTCCAATGGCTGTTATTTTAGGAACAATTGGCGGCCTTATTTATGTTCAACCCGATCTTTCGGCTACCGCAACTGTTTTTGTCTTGGGCGGTTTACTTTTCTTTTTAGCGGGTGGCGATTTAAGACAAATTATTATTTTATTAATAATCGCTGTGATTGTTGGTGTGTTGGTGGTTCAAATCAGCGCCACCGGCAGCGAGCGCCTGAATTCTTATGTGTTGGGTATTCAAGACCCTTTGCAAGCTTCATATCATGTACGACGTTCTTTAGAAGCGATTGTAAAAGGCGGTTTGTTTGGCTTAGGGATCGGCGAATCGAGCACCAAGCTGCTGGGGCTGCCCTTACCCCCCACCGACAGTATTTACGCGGTAATTGCAGAAGAACTAGGCTTGTTAGGTGCTGCCGGTACAATCATTTTGTATGGTTTATTAATCTGGCGCGGGCTTAAAATAGCCAATCGCGCACCCGATATGCTCGGCAGCCTGCTGGCAGGCGGATTAACCTTCTGGATTGCGTTTGAAGCCAGCATTAACATGCTGGTGATTGTGGGCTTATTGCCCGTCGCAGGCAATGCCCTGCCCTTTATTAGCGCAGGTGGTTCTAGTTTAATCACATCTCTAGGAGCAATTGGAATTATTATGAATGTTTCTCGGCAGACAGGCACAACGCCAGAAGAAGCCGAAAATGATGATTGGAGAAGCTACGGTGCGATATTTGATTTGCGCCGGGGGAACGGGCGGCGGAGTGTATCCCGCATTGGCCGTTCTTCAGGCCGTCAGCGATAAAAACGCTGAATTCCTGTGGGTAGGGGGAGAAGGTGGCATGGAGGCCGCGCTGGTTCAGCGCGCCAATATTCCATTTAAAAGCATTCCCGCCGCCGGGCTGCATGGGGTTGGCTTGACACGCCTGCCTAGCAATTTAATTTCCTTAGGGAGAGGGCTTCTTGCTGCCCAGCAAATTATTCAAGATTTTCGCCCCGATGCGCTTTTATTTACTGGCGGGTTTGTGGCTGGGCCAATGGCGTTAGCCGCGCGGAAAATCCCCTCTTTGTTGTATGTGCCAGACATTGAACCCGGCATGGCTTTAAATTTGCTAGCACGGTTTGCCAAAAGCATTACCGTAACCGCACCAGAATCACAACTTTATTTTTCAAATCATAAAAATGTTTTGGTTACCGGTTATCCTGTAAGACTTAATTTAATAACATGGACCAAAGCCAAAGCAAGAAAAACTTTAAACCTCACCAGTAAGTTACCTGTTTTATTGGTCTTTGGCGGCAGCAAAGGCGCTCGTTCGATTAATGAAGCCTTGTTACAGCATTTAGATGAGTTACTAGAAAAATGTGAAATTGTTCATATCAGCGGAGAATTAGACTGGTCTAGCATTCAGGAGAGAACCCAATCTTTAAATGGTGAAAAAGCCAATCGGTATCACGCCTTCCCTTATCTACATGAAGAAATGGGAGCCGCTTTGGCCGCAGCCGATTTGGTAATTAGCCGAGCCGGTGCTTCCATTTTAGGGGAATTTCCGCTCTATGGTTTGCCTGCCATTTTAGTACCCTACCCGCATGCATGGCGGTATCAAAAAGTTAATGCGCAATATTTGGTAAAGCAAAATGCCGCGTTAATGATTGAAGACCATAAATTAAGCAGCGGTTTAGGTTTGACAATTGAAAAATTGTTAGAAACACCAGAAAAACTAAAAAACATGCGCGAGGCAATGCAGTCGTTACAAAAACCAAACGCAGCAAAAGAAATAGCAATGGAATTAGAAAAATTGGCCGGAGAAAACCATGGTTAGTTTAATTTTCATGTTTTGGATGTTTATTATGCTCTTCGGGGTAATTGGCGCGATGCGCGGCTGGGCCAAAGAGTTATTGGTTACCTTTAGTTGTATTTTAGCCTTGGCATTTAATTATTTACTCATACGCTATGTGCCTGTGATTAGCACCCTACCGAGCAATGGCGAACCCTTGTTTTGGCTGCGTGGATTAATTGTGGCCGTGTTGGTATTTTTTGGCTATCAAACCGTAGCTTTGCCTCGTTTTGCAACCAAAGCCGCCCGCGAAAAATTACAAGACAGCCTGTTAGGTTTTGTGATTGGTGCATTAAATGGTTATTTGGTAGTTGGCACGCTGTGGTTTTATTTGCACGAAGCGGGCTACCCGGGTAGTTATATCACCGCCCCCAACGCAGCCGACAGCATGGGGCAAACCGCCCTAGAAATTATCCCATTACTGGCGCCACGCTTGCTTGGTGAACCATGGATTTATTTTGCCGTCATTTTAGCTTTCATATTTCTATTGGTGGTGTTCATCTAATGACTACGGTGCATTTTATTGGGATTGGTGGCAGCGGACTTTCCGCAATCGCTCGGCTTATGCTAGAGAGCGGTTATACCGTCACGGGTTCTGATAATAGCATTTCAGCCATGGCTGCCGAGCTTGCCAAAGCTGGCGCAAAAATTTATCGCGGGCACGCCGCCGAAAATATTGGCAAAGCTGATTGGGTGGTACGTTCATCGGCTGTGCCTGATGAAAACCCAGAAGTTATGGCTGCAAAAAAACAAGGTATTCCGGTTTATAAACGCGCCGACTTTTTAGGTAAATTAATGGAAAATAAAATAGGCATTGCAGTGGCTGGCACACATGGCAAAACCACCACCACCGCCATGCTAGCCTGGACTTTAATGCAAATGGGCGAAGATCCCTCTTTTATTGTGGGTGGCGTAATGACCAATTTGGGCACCAACGCCCACGCGGGCAAGGGGTCATCTTTTGTGATTGAAGCTGATGAATATGACCGCATGTTTTTAGGGCTTAAACCCCAGTATGCCATTGTGACCAATATCGAACATGATCATCCCGATTGCTACCCTACCCCAGCCGATTTTCGCGCCGCATTCATTAAATTTGCTCGATTAATTGCTTCAGATGGAGCGTTAATTGCTTGCGGCGAAGATATGGGCGCCATTGATTTAATGTCTGAAATGAAAAATCAAGGCAGGCGGGTGATTGGTTACCGCATAGCCCAAAACCAACGCACCGAAGCGGGTGAATGGGTGCTGGCACAAAACGTGATGGCAAACAATTTAGGCGGTTTTACTTTTAACATCATTACCCGCCTTAACAATACGCCCGATTATATTTCTGGCATTCAATTGCAAGTACCGGGCTTACATAATGTACGAAATGCCATGGCTGTTTTAGCGGTTATTGGGTTGATGAATTTAGATCTGCGGGCCGCTGCCAAAGCGTTAACCAGTTTTAAAGGAACCGGTCGCCGCTTTGAAGTACACGGCGAGACCCAGGGAGTGATATTAATTGACGATTATGCCCATCACCCCACGGAAATTAAAGCAACCTTAGATGCCGCCCGCGCCCGTTACCCTTCTCGCAGAATTTGGGCAATTTGGCAGCCGCACACTTACTCTCGTACCCAAGCCCTGTTTAACGAATTCGCTGCCAGCTTTCAAGAAGCAGACCAAGTGATTATTAGCGAAGTCTATGCTGGGCGCGAAGAGAAACAAGCGTTTTCAGCACAACAACTTGCAGAAGCCATGAAACATCCACAAGTGCGGTTTATTGCTGAATTAAAAGAAATTTCAAGCACACTTCAGGCCGAATTAAAAGCCAACGATGTGGTGCTGGTACTCTCTGCGGGAGACGCGAACCAAATCAGCGCAGATGTATTAGCCCATTTACAAAAAGGCAGTCATTAATCATGGTGATTACTGAGTTCGACTCTTTACGCGAAAAGTTTGGAGAACAGGTGCAAGAGCATGTCTCGCTTGCCCCTTATACCTCCGCGCGCATTGGCGGACCAGCCGATATTTTATTAACGGTTAAAAATGTTTCCGAATTAACTTCTGCTGTTCAACATTGTTGGCAGGCTGGCTTCAGCTTTTATCTGTTCGGAGGCGGTTCTAACTTACTGGTTAGCGACAAAGGCATTCGGGGAATTGTGATTTTGAATCGCGCGAAGGAAGTGGAATTTCGAGAAGGACCAGAACCAAGCCTGTGGGCTGAATCTGGCGCGGTATTTTCCAATTTAGCAAACCGAACCGCGGCCAAAGGCTTAAGCGGCTTAGAGTGGGCTGCTACCGTGCCAGGGACAGTGGGAGGCGCCGTTTATGGCAACGCGGGTGCTTTTGGCGGAGATACATCAGAATGCCTGCTGCGCGCCGAATTATTAACTCCCAACGGTGTTGCGTGGTGGCCAGTAGAAAAATTAGATTACGCCTACCGAAACAGCATTTTAAAACGCGGTGAATTAAATGCAGTGGTACTTTCGGCAGAATTTAAATTAAAAAATGGCAACGCGGAAGAAATCAAGCATACAATTAATCAGTTTACACAACGGCGGAAAGCCAGCCAACCGCCAGGGGCTAGTATGGGCTCTATGTTTAAAAACCCTCCAGCCGATTTTGCTGGCCGATTAATTGAAGCCGCCGGATTAAAAGGAACCCGCATTGGCAACGCTGAAATAAGTTCTTTGCATGGAAATTTTTTCATTAATCATGGCGAAACAAAAGCACAAGATATTCGCAATTTAATTAACTTAACCCAAAAAACAGTTTTTGAAAAATTTGGTGTTGCATTAGAGTTAGAAGTTGAATTAGCAGGTGAATGGGCATGATAACCAATAACACAAAACGAACCCTCGCCATCCTTTTTGGCGGCCGCTCAGGCGAACATGAAGTTTCACTCATGTCGGCTCGTTCTGTCTTGTCTGTGCTTAACCCTGAACAATATGACGTGGTTCAGGTTGGTATTACCCATCAAGGCCAGTGGCTAACCGGCAAAAATGTACTCGAAGCCTTTGAAAAAGGTGATTTTTCAACATTAGAACCGGTTACATTGCTGCCAAACCCAACTGCAAATGGGTTATTCTTAATTAATCAAAACGCTTATCTCAACATTGATGTTTATTTCCCCGTTTTACATGGCACATTTGGTGAAGATGGCACTTTGCAAGGCTTGTTAGAAATGGCAGATGTAGCCTATGTAGGCGCTGGGGTTGCTGGTTCTTCAGTAGGCATGGATAAAGGAATTTTTAAAGATGTCATGCGTGCTCACGAAGTACCTGTTGTTGAGTCGATTATTGTTTTGCGCTCAGAAATTGAAGCGGATATTCAAAGCGTCATTAACCGTTGTGAAACGGTAGCAGGTTATCCTTTGTTTATTAAACCGGCCAATTTAGGCTCTTCGGTAGGGGTTACCAAATGCCGCAGCCGCGGCGATGTGGCCGAAGCGTTAATTGAAGCCGCCGGTTATGACCGCCGTGTGTTGGTAGAACGAGGCGTAAAAGAACCTCGAGAAATTGAAATTTCTGTCTTGGGCAATGAAACCCCACGTGTTTCTTTACCCGGAGAAATTATCCCAGGTGCCGATTTTTATTCGTATGATGCCAAATATATTTTGGATACATCGAAACCAATCATCCCAGCCGAATTAAGCGCCAGCCAAAAAGAAGAAGTTCAAAAGATGGCCTTACGCGCTTATAAAGCGATTGATTGCGCGGGAATGGCGCGGGTAGACTTTTTACTAGAAAGTGAAACCGGCAAAGTTTATTTAAACGAAATCAATACCATCCCTGGGTTTACAAAAATTAGCATGTACCCTAAATTATGGGAAGCTTCTGGTTTGACTTATGCTGAATTGGTGAATGAATTAATTAACTTAGCCTTAGAGCGAAAAACATCTCGAGACAACACCACCCGCGAATTTCGGAGACAACCATGAGCCCTATCCGAGACAATCACTCACGTGCAGATGAAATTCGACGCCGCCGAGAAGAAGAACAAAAACGACGCGACCTTACTACGCAACGCAAGCGCCCAGCAGAGAAGAAACCCGCCAGCAAAGCTGAACCGGTAAAAATTGGCACACCCCGTAACCGTTTTAGCAACCGTTACGACATCGCCATGAGCAGCCCCGGCTACTCTCGCAGTAACAAACAACAAAAACCCACTTGGCAAATTCAGGCGCCCAGCCTGCCAAGTTTTGGGTATGGTCCGCGTTGGATCTCTTTCTTGGTCTTAATCAGTTGTGCCGCCAGCCTGTATATGCTCGCAACCGCAGAAACCTTTATCGTCCGTTCGCTTCAGGTGCAGGGCAACAACCGCATTGGCACCAGCGAAATTGTCAGTTTATTGGGAGGCGCTGTGGGTGAGCCCGCCGCCCTCCTCAATCCATTACAAATGGAATACAATGTACTAACCGCCTACCCAGATGTTGAAGGCATTAGTGTGTCAATTGAACTTCCGGCGCAAGTGACCATCACCATCGCAGAGCGTCAGCCTATCATTGCTTGGCAGCAAAATAATCAAATTGTTTGGGTAGATGAAAAGGGATTTTCGTTTCCGCCGCGGGGATTTGTTGATGGCTTGGTTAATGTTGCGGCTAATGGCGCTCCGACTAGCTTACCCACCACAGACTTAACCCAAACCATGGGGGCGCGTCCTTTCCTGACAGCAGAATTAGCACAAGCCATTAATACACTTGCTCCTTATGTTCCACAAGGCACATCTCTCATTTATGACCCAGAATATGGGCTTGGCTGGAACGACCCGCGCGGCTGGCAAGCGTTTTTTGGCCAAACAAATGGTCAAATTACAACCAAACTACAAATCTACCAGAGCATGGTAGATACCCTGACACAAAAAGGAATTCGCCCATCTTTAATTAGTGTAGAGTTTCCAAACGCACCATTTTATCGAGAGAAATAAAGTATGGATGATATTGTTGTTGGCATAGACGTAGGCACCACTAAAATTTGCACTCTTGTCGCAAGGGTTGAGCAAGATGGAACCTTGCGTATTATGGGTGCGGGCATAGAGCCTTCTGAAGGCATCCGCAAGGGTGTCATTGTGGATTTAGCCGCAGCATCATTATCCATTGCCCGTTCGGTAGAAAAAGCAGAGCAAACTTCCGGTTTAAAAATAGAATCTGCTTTAATCAGTTTGGCTGGCGCGCACGTTTCATCCATTAACAGCCGCGGCGTGATTGGGGTAACCGGCGAAAAAGTAGACGAAATTGATGTCGAACGCGCAATGGAAGCCGCCCGCACAGTGGCTATCCCCCACAACCGAGAAATTATTCACATCATCCAGCGCGGCTTTAGCCTAGATGGTGAAGACGGCATTCATCAACCGATTGGCATGCATGGCTACCGATTAGAAGTTGAAGCCCACGTCATCACCGCCGCGACAGCAACCGTAGAAAATATTCGCCAAGCCGTAGCCAGCGCGGGCGTTCAGGCTGCCCAGTTTGTTCTTAATCCGCTTGCTTCTGCCGAGGTGGTATTAACCGAAACAGAACGAGAAATGGGCGTGGTTGTCTGTGATATTGGCGGCGGCACAACCGACTTAGCCATCTATGTCAACGGAGATGTATGGCATACCATGGTCTTGGCTGTTGGCGGCAACCACTTAACCGCTGATATTGCGCATGGGCTGCGCCTACCCATTGAACAAGCCGAAGAAGTGAAAAAAGAACACGGGCACGCTGTTCGCAGCGAAGTTGGGCTAGAAGAGACCTTTAACGTCTTGCCTTTCGGCGAAACCACTCCTGTACGGATTAATCGGCAGGATTTGGTATTAATTGTAGAAGCACGCGTAGAAGAGATTTTTGATTTAGCATGGCAAGAAATCAAACGCTCTGGCTACGATGGATTACTCCCTGCTGGCATGGTTGTTACCGGCGGCACAAGTCTGCTGCCTGGCATTCGTGGGTTAGCCAGCCGTGTCTTAAGTATGCCGGTGCGAACCGGCCAACCCGAAAAATTAGTCGGCTTAACAGACAAGCTTAATTCACCGGCTTATTCCACCAGCGTAGGGTTGCTGCACTGGGCAGCTGCCATGCAAAGTTTCCCAGCATCTACAGGTCAGCGGATGAGTGCGCGCGGACCGAAAGGAGAGAGCGAAAATTGGAATACGATCAAAAATTTGCTCAAACGCCTACTCCCGTAAGTACCTATCCGCTTCAACATCAAGTAAAATTAGAAATAGTTATCATCTTTGGAGGAAAACATGGAAATCAATAAAACATCTGAAACCTTTGCCAAAATCAAAATTGTCGGTGTCGGCGGCGGTGGATGCAACGCAGTCAACCGCATGATTGATGAAGGCATTCAAGGCGTAGAATTTGTAACCGTCAACACGGATGCACAAGCCTTGTTACTCTCCAAAGCCCCTCACCGCATTCGCATTGGAGAAAAATTAACCCGTGGTTTAGGCGCGGGTGGCAACCCAGAAGTTGGCCGAAAATCTGCCGAAGAATCTTCCGAGGCACTTTATGCCGTGCTAAAGGGCAGTGATATGGTTTTCGTCACCGCGGGTTTGGGCGGCGGAACAGGCACTGGCGCAGCCCCAATCGTTACCCAAATTGCAAAAGAATGCGGCGCCCTGACAATTGGTGTCGTTACTCGTCCCTTCACTTTTGAAGGCTCCCGCCGTATGAGTTCGGCAGAAATTGGTATGGAAGGCTTAAAAGAACATGCCGATACTTTAATTGCCATTCCTAACGACCGACTTTTACAACTGGCTGACAAACGCGCCAGCCTACAAGATTCCTTCAAATTGGCTGATGATGTCTTACGACAAGGCATTCAAGGCATTTCAGAATTAATCACCGTGCCCGGCTTAATTAACTTAGATTTCGCCGATGTCAAAACCATCATGTCTGAAGGCGGCGCCGCTCTCATGGCGGTCGGTCGCGCCAGCGGAGATGAACGCGCCCGCAACGCAGCCGAACAAGCCATCTCCAGCCAATTGCTAGACATCACCATTGACGGCGCCCGCGGTGTGTTATTTAACGTTACCGGCGGCCCCAACATGACCCTGTTTGAAGTCAACCAAGCCGCCGCCATTATTCGTGAAACCGCTCACCCAGATGTCAATATGATCTTTGGTGCGGTTATCGACCCAGACATGGGCGACGACATTCGCATTACAGTCATTGCGACTGGCTTTGAACGCAGCGGAATGCCCCGCAGAACGCTTGAAAGACAAGTTGCGCCCCAAACTCAATCCAACACCGCAGCACGCGCTGGGCAGCCCGCCCAACGCCCTGTAGAAGTCAGTGTGGGCGCTGCTAGCACAGCAGCAAACAACACCGCCGCTGGGCAACAAAACCCTGCTACACAAAACCCAGCTGGCTCTCCAGAATTCAAGCCGCAAACCACCTTCCAAGAAGATTTGGACATTCCGACCTTCTTAAGAAACAGACGTTAATGAAACATAATGTTTAAATCAAAAGAGCCGCCAAATCCACTGGCGGCTCTTTTATTTGTTAATTAAACAGAAAGATATTTATCCATCCAATCCACTATATGATTCAAACGCACGATACGGCGGTCGGTACGCCCTACCCGAGAAAGCCCATGCGGCGAATCGGGGAATCGCACAAATTCAGTATCAACACCCAGCCGTTTAAGAGAAACAAAAACTTGCTCGCCCTGCTCGATGGGACAGCGATGATCTTGTTCTGAGTGAATTACTTTGGTGGGCGTTTTACAATTTTCGATATAGGCAATCGGCGAACGCTCCCAATGCTTTTGCAAATCTCTAAATGGTTCCGCTGCTTGAGTTGGAAACTGGAAGACCCAGTTCAAATCACTAGAGCCCCACATCGAAACAAAGTTACTCACACAACGCTGGGTTACAGCGGCGGCAAATCGTTGCGTGTGCCCTACAATCCACAAGGTCATGTAACCGCCATATGAGCCGCCGGTAACGCCCATTCGTTTTTTGTCGATGTAAGGTTTCTTCTCCATTAAATCTGCAAAAGCCATTAAATCATCATAATCGGTGGTGCCCCACGCTCCCCAAATTGATTTGGTGTGTTCTTCTCCGTAGCCTCTGCCACCGCGCGGGTTACAAAAATAAACCACATAGCCGCGTGTTGCAAAATAATTAAACTCGTGCATAAAAAACTTACCGTACTGGGTTTGAGGCCCACCATGAATTTCCATAATCGAAGGGTATTTCTTCTTTGGGTCAAAGTTGGGTGGAAACATAATCCAGCCCTGCAGGTCGTTGCCATCTGGGCCTTTGAACCAAACTTCTTCCACTTTGGGCAACTCTAAAGCGTCGAACAAATCTCCGTTGACATGAGTCAAGTGTCGGGTGGTCTGCCCGTCAATTAATTCTCGAACATGAACCTGCCCTGGGTCATACATCTGCCCAAAGAAGTAGGCTACTTTGCTTTGTAATTTATCCAGTGAAAACTTGCCTACTGCGCCGCCTTCGCCCACAATATCTGTAATTTCACCGCTGGCTACCTCTACCCGTTTAAGCACAGATGAACCGTTTAAGCCAACATGAAAATAAATAAAACGCCCATCGCTAGACCAAACAGGGCTGTTGCTTTCAACCGCGTTTATATCGGCTATACAATCTGCGCCTACGTTTAAATCTTTTCCGGCAAGCACATCTCTGGCTTTGCCGTCTTCCAGCGGCACTACCCAAAGACTTGCGTTTTTGTACCACTCGTTTTCACCTTCTGTGCCGAAATAAGCCAACTGCTTGCCATCTGGCGAAAAGGATAAAAAGCCTTTTGAGCCAACCGGCGTTTTAATTTTGCGGGCTTCACCCCCAGCGGCTGGCATGAGAAAGATATCTTCTCGGTCTGGAAACATATCCGGATCGTCGCTGCGGTTGGATACAAAAGCAATTTGGCTGCCATCGGGCGAAAAGGTAGGCTGGTTTTCATCCCAAACCGCGTGGTCTGTTAATTGGCGGGCTTTTCCACTGCGAACATCTACCACCCATATATGGGTGCGTTCGCGTGGTAAATAGCCATAACCATCTAGTTTATAAAATACACGTTCGTAATGGCGCGCCACAACACCTAATTTTTTCTTTTGCTCATCTTTTTGGCGTTCTAGTACTTCGCTATCTAATTTGCGAATGGCACAAAGTAATTTTCGTCCATCGGGAGACCATTCGAGCGAAAAAATTTCACCGTCAATTTGGCCTAGCGGATAGGCTTCTCCCCCATCGGTAGGAATTAAATAAATTTGAGACACCTTTTCTGCATCGCCGCGATTGGATAAAAACGCGATTGTTTTTCCATCGGGCGACCAGACTGGCGAAGAATCGACATGGTTTCCGCGTGTAAACTGTTTTGGCTCGCCGCCTTGGGTAGAAACAAGCCATAAGTTGGCAAATTTCTTTTCAGTTTTTCTCTCTACTCTTTGCTGCCGGTATATGACGTATTTTCCGTCTGGAGAAATTTGCGGGCTGGAAATAAGCTCAAAGGCATATAAATCTTCTGCGGTGATTAACCGTTTTTTAAGCGCTGGCATATCTACTCCTTTATTAAATTAATTTAAAAATAAAAGGCAAGCAATAACTTGCCTTTTATTTTTATTATTGTTTTATTTTGAATAATCAATTTGGTACTTTTCAACCATCCATTGGTTGGTTATCACATACACAAAACCGGCATCATCTACGGCTATATCGTACCCTGTGTACGAAACTTTGAACGAATTAATAAAACGCCCGTCACTATCAAACACGCTAACACCATGAATATCGGTAATAAAGATATGGCCTTGGCTGTCTACTGCAATGTCTTGCATAGCACGGAACTGCCCGGGTTCATCTCCATCGCTGCCAAAACGGTTGATAAACTTTCCGTCCGCATCATATTTAAATACAGCATTATTAAATGGAGCCATAATGTAGATATTACCCAAACCATCTACCGCTAATTTCCCACTTAATTCCGAATCACCGCTTACTTCTGAAACGACATCTTTAATGGTATTGGTTACTTCGCCATCAGCGTTTAAAAATACCAAATCTCGGCCCCAATCCATCACCAGCATGCGGCCATCGGGCAAAATGCTAAGGCTGTCATAATTATTTGAAACTTCTGGTCCGCTGATGGTTTCAATTAGATTGCCAGTAGAATTAAATTTCATAATATCGCCATAAACGGTTACATAGACGTTTCCTTGGCGGTCTACATCTAAATCTGAAATATAGGGATCATTTTCGCCCTGAATAATCCACTGGGTTATAAAATTTCCCGAAGCATCGAAGGCTTGCACACGTCCGGTATCAAAATCGGCCACATAAATGTTTTCACCGGTTGAGCTAACCGCAATATTGCGGGCATCATCAAATAAACCTGGGCCTGTTCCTTCACCGCCAAAAGATAATTTTTGGCTGGCAAAACCAGCAATTGGTAAGACATTTTCTATACCCGAATTACCAAGATCAATACCAAGGTTTGTATCTACAATACCCAGCTCATTATTTAAACCAATTAATACAGCACCGACGGGAATTAATACCGCGGCCATAATTCCTAAGACTAAGATAGCGACAAAACAACCCACTGCTTTCGAAACACTGCGGGCGGTTTTAATCGCTTCATCCACGTTAACTTGCACATTTTGAGCAGAAGCCATCCGAACCTGAGCGGCTACATCTGCGGCGCTAAACCCAGCCATGGTAATTGGCTGACCACTGGCTAATTTATTTACCGCGGTACGGGCTCTAACTTCATCTTCGCCGGTGATTTCCATATAAAGGGTAACGGCATTGTCCATTTCACCAGCTTCGGCGAGGTCTTTTACTTCTTTAAGCTGGCGAGCCTGATTAAGCAACCCGCCTAAATTGCCTGCTCCACCACCACCGACAAGTGTGAAATTATCTGGTTTCTTTGAAAAAGATGGCTTTGCACGTAAATTTTCTGGAACGATAACCGAACCACTACAATATGGGCAGCGAATAATTGGGTCACTGCCTTTGTAATCTAGTGGGGCGCCGCAATTGGGACAATTAAATGTTTGAGCCATGGTTTCTCCTCTATGCTGATGCTTAATTGTAAGACCTTAAGAGCAGTTTTCAACATTTTAATTTAAAACAAAAGGCACAACGAAATCGTTGTGCCTTTTGTTTATTCTTCGTTTCGCAATGCGGGAAATAATAAAACTTCTCGAATAGAACGATTATTGGTGAGCAACATGGTTAATCGGTCAACTCCCATTCCAAAACCTCCGTTGGGCGGCATACCATAACGCATGGCTCTTAGATAATCTTCATCTAATGGATGTTTTTCTTCGTCGTCAGCGGCGTAATCTCTTCCCATTTCAAGAAAACGCTGCTCTTGGTCCAGCGGGTCGTTTAATTCTGTAAACGCATTACACAACTCAAAGCCTGCCACATAGCCTTCAAATCGCTCTACTGTGAGCGGGTCACCCGGCATCGATTTGGCCAAAGGCGAGATATCTCGTGGGTAGTTATACAAAAATGTAGGCTGAATTAATGTAGGTTCTAAAAATTCACTCACTAAAAAGTCTATTAATTTTCCGCGCGTTGCTTTGGGGTCTGGTGATTTTCCTAAATTTTTTGATTTAATGGCTTGATACAGTGTTTCAGCAGTTAGGCATTCGGCTATATCTACCCCAGTAGTATCTAAAATGCCTTGCCGCATTTCAATTCTCCGCCAAGGCGTGGAAAAGTCTAGTTCGTAGGTTTTGCCAGATTCTTTTTCAAAAGTAAATTTGCGGGTGCCGAAAACCGTGTCGCACACATAGGCAATCATATTTTCGGTTAATTCCATCACTTGCAAATAATCGGCATAAGCCCAATAAAACTCCAGTTGGGTAAATTCTGGGTTGTGTTTAAAAGAAACGCCTTCGTTACGAAAATCTCGCCCAATCTCATATACGCGTTCTAAGTTTCCTACGAGCAAACGCTTAAGGTATAACTCAAACGAAATACGCAAGTACATGTCTTGTTCTAACTCATTGTGATGCGTAACAAACGGGCGGGCTGCTGCGCCGCCGTATAACGGCTGCAAGATGGGGGTTTCAACCTCCAGAAAGCCATTGTCGTCTAAATAGGTTCTTAGCGCCTTGGTGATGGCCGCCCGTTTACGAAAGTTTTCACGAATATGCGGGTTAACCGCTAAATCGGCATAGCGTTGACGAGCCCGCAATTCTGGTGATTCTAAAGCAGCGTGCCGAACAACGGTTCCGTCTTCTAAGGTTTCATCTTTTGCTACTGGCAGCGGAGAAATTGCCTTGGCAAGAATTTGATAAGCCAAAACCAGCAAAGTGGGTTCGCCTGTTTTGGTGCGAATTAAATTTCCTTCTGCTTGAATAAAATCGCCATTGTCGAAGTAATTATTAAAAAAGTCAACTTGTTCTTGACCGAGTTCATTCACCCGAAAAAATAACTGAATTTTCCCAGCACCATCTTCAATGTGAGCAAAGACTAACTTTCCCATCGAACGAGTTGCACGAATACGGCCTGTTAAAGTCGCCGGTAACTCTTTTATTGTTTCACCTGCGGGGGTCGCTTTTTCTGCCTCTACCAAAGCATTAATGGCTTCTTGAGTGGTATGGGTCCGTTTTGCGCGTGTGGGGTAAGGCTCTACACCAAGGGCGCGTAACTCTTCAACTTTTTGTAAGCGTATTTTTTCTAACGCTGAATACTCTGCCATTTTTACTCCTAATAAAAACAGCCCCGCAACGATAGACCCTGCTTATGCAGAGCCCGCGCAGGGCTGTGTGATGACTGCCCTAGTCTTCTAGGTGGTTTTTAATACTTTTACGCGGAAGGAACCGCCTGGCGCGTCTACTTGCACAATGTCGCCTACTCGGTGATTAAGCAAAGCACGCCCCAAGGGTGATTCGTTCGAAATCTTCCCTTCACGTGGGCTGGCTTCGGCGGCGCCAACAATGACATACGTTTCTGGCTTACCACCATCTTCTTGCACCACCACAGTATCACCAACTTGTACAACCGTTGGGTCATTTTGACCTTCTTCAATAATTCGAGCCGCGGCTAAAATAACTTCTAATTCTTGAATACGACCTTCTACAAATGCTTGTTCATTTTTTGCAGCTTCATATTCAGCATTTTCAATTAATTCGCCGCCTTCCATGGCTTCATGTAGGCGCTCAGCAACTTCTTGACGTTTTGCTTTACGCAAGTAGTCAAGTTCTTCTTGTAATTTTTGAAAACCGTCTTTGGTTAAGTATGTTACAGGCATATCTTAAAATTCCTGTCTATATGATTTGTTGCACCTCTTTCGAGGTGCAACATGAATACTACACGCATATTTTGGTAGAACGTGACAACTATATCACGATTTGATTTCGAAATCAAGAAGATTGAACACTGATCTGTTCCACTTCCCAAAGGCTTAAACCATCATTCTGTTGCGCATACTCTTTAATTAAATATCGCATTTCATTTTCATCTTTAAATAAAGATGAAATTTGTGAAGCGTGGGCTGCAACAGAATCTTGCCAAGCTTTTAATGCACGGCTAGAGACAAAAAAACGTTTGGCGGCCATTCCTTCTACATGAGAAAAAATCTCTTCTGGATAGCGTAATACATAGGGAACATCTGCGTAGTACCATAATGGCCGTTGCAGCATTTCAGCCGCGGCTCGAACAATACGATGGTCTACATGCCCACCAATACTTAATGGGCATACCAAAGTATCATATTGGCGCAATTTCTCGGCTAGCATCTCTGCCACTCGATTTGCAAGTTCTATCTCTCGCGGATTCGGTGTAACAAACACACCCTCGGGATAATAGAGTGTTCCCGTATTGGAGCGGCGATAGATACAATCGGGAATTGAAAAATGAACAGCACGCGCACCTACACGTCTGGCGGCGGTTTGGTCTTCTACGCGGCGTAATTGAACAGTTTCTTGCGGGCTTAAGGTATTCCACTTTTTTTGCATTTGCTCTGCCAATTCAGAAACAGGTCCAGATGGCGGGTCACCTGCACAAATGGTCCAAATTTCAACTGGCATGCCGCTATGGGTTTGCTCCCAAATTAACCCGCCGCAAGAGAGCACTGCATCATCAAAATGGGGTGAAAGGTAAATCCATCGCATAACGCTTGTGAGTATATTGAATATCCACAAACGCTACATAGCATTTACGTAACAGGCTCGTTACAAGGCTTCTTCTTCGCCAAGCCCATTCACATCAGCCACTATTTGGCTGGCTAAATTATGCATGGCTTCAGGGTCGTCTAGTTCCGTCTTGGTGGCATTCCAATATATTTCAATTAATTCTAAAGGAGAGTAACTAGCAATAGTTTGGTCTTGGGGTAAACGCACCCGAGATTCTATTTGCGGACGTTTCACAAAGTGAAACTCAAAAGCATCTGCTGTATGCATGCGTAGTGTTTGCTCGTCTAATGACTTTTCAAATTCGCGAGGATACTCAACTACCAGCCGAACAATTGCATCTCGCATTTTATTTTGAGAAGGCAAGGCATTAATTAAAGTTTCTGTTACTTTTTCAGGCGAGGTCAACACAACCCGACGGTCTACAAAGGGGCGAATCCCTTCTAGCTTGCGCCAAGTTACATTGGTTTTTCCTTTTTGTATTTCGGCAAGAATAAAAAACTTTTCATCTGCCGCTTCACCAAAATCTACCCGTTCAATAGAGCCCGGATAAATAACAGGCGGATGTTGACCTTCATTTAAATTTTGCGGTTTATGAATGTGACCCAATGCAACATAATCCAACCGTGGATCTTTAACCAAGCCGCCGGTTAACACCAAATCTCCTCCCAGCATTACTTGTCTTTCTTGCCCATAGGTTGCCCCTTGCACAGAAGCATGAGCAGTTAGGATGGTGGGAAGAGTTGGGTCTGCTTTCTCTTTTAACCAGCCTTGTAATAACTCTCCGAGCCTTTCTTCTACTTGAGCGTAGGCTTCTCCCGAACTCTTGTTTTCTGTTTCGAGAGCCGCCATCAAGCCCGAACGAGAGACCCACGGCATGCCTAAAACTTGAACAGGTATACCCAAGGTTTCTGCCGAAAAAAAACTGGGCTGAGAGATAACATGAATATAAGGAACTTCTAGGGTTTCAAACTCTTGTATGGCATGCGCGCGCCCAATAGCAGGCGATAAGTCATGGTTACCAACTAATAAAATGGTAGGGATTTTAGCTTGAGACAGCCGTATGATTCGCTTGCCCCATTCCCGTTGATAAGTGGGCGCTGGAGAACGGTCTTTATAAGCATCTCCCGCAAATATCACCAAATCTACTTTTTCGTTAATGGCCGTATCAATAATTACATCCAAAGACTTTAAAAAATCGAGCACGCGCACCGGCAAACCCGTGGCTGGGTCGTGGCGGCCATAATTAGCCATATCGATGTGTGCATCTGCAAAGTGTAAGAGTCTGATGGTCATAACGGGAATCCAGCGAGGCGTTGGGTGAGTCTGTGCGGGGTTAGGGTGAAACGCCCCACTCATTTAAACGGGAAAGGCCAGGTAAAAAGTGATTATTTAATCGCACAGCTTCTTTCATATCTAAAATAGCAGCGGTGCGGTTACCTAACGCATAATTTGCCATTGCTCGCCAATATAGGCTTTCTTCTAAGGTTGGGCCGGTGCGCGGGGTGGCAAGGGTGACATCGGCTAAATTAATGACATCTTGATAGCGGCCAGTGTAAAAATAAGCCCAATAAGGGCCTGTTTGATACCACAGCATGCGGTAGGGGCGTTTGTCGTCTTCGGGAAGTTGAGCATAGATGGAAAAAGCTTCATCATACGCTTGTGCGGCGTTTGCATAATCTTGCAGACCTACCCGTGCCGTACCGATGCTAAATAAAGTAAAAAACTGGTCCGTTGGGCTGGGGGTTGTTTGAAGGAATTGTTCGTTTACTTCAAGTGACCGCTGAAGTCCATAGGCAGGGTCTTTCCATGGGCCTAGCAAATTAAACAGTTCTTCTTCACGCTCGAGGGGGTAAACCACAAAGAATAGATTATTAAATGAGCGCCAAAATGAATCAAACTCGGCATACGGGTAAAGCCTATTTTTGCCGCTCGTTTCTTTATCCGTATAGTAGGCATCTTGGGCAATAAATGAATTTTGGCTATCATCGTAACCAGTGACAAACAAGTAATGACCCATCCACGAAACGGTGCCGGTTGTATCTCGTTGTATGTAGCCTTTTTCGATCACTACCGGAAAACCCGCAGCAATCAGTTGTTTCAACAAATCCATGCTGCCGCCTTGCCTTAAAACCGCGCTATATTCATCTGTTTGGTTAATAACAAAATCGGTTAATTCATAAGGCATCACATTTAAATCTAAACGGCCTTGTTGAATAAAATCAAGCGCGGGGTCGTATACACCTGGTTTGACCACTTTGGCTACATCATCGCGTGTACCCTTCCAGCCCCAATAATTTAATGCCATGGTTAGGTTGGCGGGACCACAGTAATTCCAGCGGTTTTTTTGATCTACGTAGACCACACCATTTAAGCGGACAGCCTGCGGAATGGGTGTTCCGGCTGGGGTTGGTATTAGTGTAGCAGTGGCTGGCGTTTGCGTTTGAGTAGTAGTTGGGCTAGATAAAGCTTGACCGCCGGTGGGTGTAACTGTAGCAGTCTGCCCAGCTGGGACAAACGCAGCCTGCTCTGGCGGATTAATCAACTCGCGAATATCCGCGACCAATTCATCCACACGCCATGCCAAACGGCTATTTACAAACGGGATATGGTAAACACCTACCAGAATTAAAACAGCCGCTATTATTCCTGCAAAAATTTTTGTTTTTTTACTTCGTCTATTCATGAACATAAACAAATTATACCCTTCGTCATTCCTTTGCACGCGCGCACATCTTATAACAGAAACGTCGGGGCAGGTATACCTGCCCCGACGGATATCAAAGATATTTTATTTAATTAAGCGTCTTTTACTTCGCCATCAATCACGTCTTCGCCTTCTTCCGGTGAGGAAGATGCGCTACCTTCGGTGGCTCCCTGCGCCTGAGGCTGCTCTTGTGCATATAACTGCTGGCTAAGGGCGTAAAAAGCCTGTTGAACTTCTTCGCTTAGTTTTTTAATTTGTTCAACATCATCAGACTGCAAAAGAGTTTTTAATTCTTCTACTTTAGCAGAGATTTTAGTTCGCTCATCTTCCGATACTTTATCGCCGAGGTCTTTCAACGCCTTTTCTGTCTGATAAACCAAGCTATCGGCGCTGTTTCGGGCTTCGATTAATTCTTTTCGCTTTTTATCTTCGGCTTCATGGGTGCGGGCTTCTTGCACCATTTTTTCGATGTCTGGCTTGCTTAAGTTGGTACTGGCGGTTACAGTGATTTTCTGTTCTTTACTAGTAGCCTTGTCTTTTGCCGTGACATGCAAAATACCATTCGCGTCAATATCAAACGTTACTTCTACTTGAGGAACACCCCGCGGAGCCGGTGGAATACCGTCTAAACGGAAGCGACCGAGGCTCATATTATCACTTGCCATTGGGCGTTCACCCTGCAAAATATGAATATCGACTGCGGTTTGATTATCCGCTGCGGTAGAGTAAGTTTCAGTTTTCTTCACCGGGATGGTGGTGTTCCGTTCAATCATGACTGTCATCACGCTGCCGATGGTTTCAACACCCAAAGAAAGCGGGGTAACGTCTAACAATAAAATATCGCGTACTTCACCACCTAACACACCACCTTGAATAGCAGCCCCAACAGCAACCACTTCATCTGGGTTAACCGATTTATTGGCTTCTTTGCCGGTTAATTTTCGAACCAAATCTTGCACCATGGGCATACGGGTAGAACCGCCAACCAAGACCACTTCATGCAAATCTTCAGACTTCATACCGGCATCTTTAAGCGCATTCTTAAATGGAATTTCGCAGCGCTTGAGCAAATCGGCTGTCATTTGTTCAAATTTAGAACGGGTTAACTTAATCACCAAATGCTTTGGACCATTCGCGTCAGCCGTAATGTATGGAAGGTTTAATTCGGTTTCCATCATGGTCGAAAGTTCTTTTTTGGCTTTTTCGGCTGCTTCGCGCAAGCGCTGCAATGCCTGACGATCATTGCGTAAGTCGATGCCTTCTTGCGCTTTAAATTCATCTGCAGCCCAACCCACAATCGCCTGATCCCAGTCATCGCCGCCAAGGTGAGTATCACCATTGGTAGCTTTTACTTCAATCACGCCTTCGCCAACTTCCAAAATAGATACGTCAAACGTACCACCGCCAAGGTCAAAGACCAAAATGGTTTCGTTTGCTTTCTTATCTAAACCATACGCCAAAGCAGATGCGGTTGGTTCATTAATAATGCGAAGCACCTCTAAACCAGCAATGCGGCCAGCATCTTTGGTGGCTTGCCGTTGACTGTCATTAAAATACGCAGGAACAGTAATCACGGCTTGGGTAACACTCTCACCCAAGTATGCTTCTGCATCCGCTTTAAGTTTAGACAAAATCATCGCGCTAATTTCTTGCGGGCTATGCTCGCGGCCGGTAACAGGGATTTTTACGCGGACATCATCCGTTGGTCCTTCAATCACCTGATAAGGAACCATTTTTCGTTCTGCTTCGGCTTCCTCATATCGGCGGCCAATAAAGCGCTTAATTGAGTAAATTGTATTTTCAGAATTAATCACAGATTGGCGCTTCGCAGTATCACCTACCATTCTTTCGCCATTCTTATTAAAAGCCACAACAGAGGGGCATAAACGCCCGCCTTCCGCAGTGGTAATCACAGTTGGCTGACCACCTTCCATAACAGCCACAGCACTATTGGTTGTGCCTAAATCTATGCCTATAATTTTTCCCATTCGTTAAATCTCCTTCAAATACATTTTTTCTTTTTAAACTTGAATGCCGCAAGGATAAACGATGAATAAAAGAATTACGTTAACATGCTATAAAAATTACATATTCACAATAAAAAAGCCGCCCCTTTTGAGGCGGCTTTAATTAAAAAACTATGTATTTTTATGGTTGTGAAATATCAAAATATTCCATCTCAACCAAAATCGGAGTTACATCAAAAGATGAAACGCCAAAACCCACCTGACCTTCTCGTAATTTATATTTCGTATCACGAATGGTCTTCACTTCAACGCCATTAATATAAAGGCTTAAAGTATCTCCACTACAAGTAGCTTGGTAAGTGTTAATGTCTCGGCCTTGTTTAATGGCTGTTGAACCGCCATTCACCACCAACAAATATCCCTCACCAGGGATGAAAGCATAAATCCAATAGAGCCCATTATTGGCAATATTAAATTCATACCAACCATCTTCGCTATATCGGCATAATAAAGAAACATTATTGTTATTCTTACCGCGATTTTCGGCTTGAAGTTCAATGGTTACATCTTCGTAAATATAGGGGTCATAGGTTATATAAACCCATTTATTTGCCTTGGGTAAATCAAAAACCAACACGCCATCCTTGTTGGTGGGGGCAATGCTATCATCAGCTTCAGCACCGCGGAAAAGTTCGTGATACTCAAAATAGGTGTAATTGCTAATATCACCATCAAACTCTTCGCGATAAAAATCTGGAGCGTCGCCCGATGGCGCTTCTTCACTGCTAGAAGCGGCTTCATCGCTGCTAGAAGCGGCTTCTTCACTGCTCGAAGCAGCTTGTTCTTCGCTAGATGAACTGCCTTGCTCAGCGCTCGCTGGAGCACTTCCATTACCCTTGCCAAACAAATCTACAGAACAAGCCATACCTACAACAAGGATAAAAGCAGCAATTATTAAAAATGGAAAATAAACCTTTGTTTTCATTTCAATCTCCTCCTGAAACGTGATTAAATATAAAAAAAGTATAGCATTAAGCAAACAAAACTGAAACATCCACAACAGCAAAATCCTACTTAATTAAGTAGGATTTTGCTGTTGTGGAGATGGCGGGAATCGAACCCGCGTCCGAAAGAATCGACACACGAAAATCTACGAGCGTAGCTGATTGAATTGTGTCGTCGCAAGCACCTCAACCAGCATAGACAGCCTGCAACCATTCACTTAGACCCAAAAGCCCTCTTTCACACCATGCGTGACCTTCTGGTGTGGCAGCCTGTCATTGTGTCGCCCACTGCTCCACCGGACAGGCAACGGGGAGCGTGAACGCCGAGTCACGAAGACGCGGAACTGTTTAGCTCTCTACTACCAATTAGGCAGCGAGGGGCATAGCAGCGTAAGAAGTGCGATTGGCACTTAAGTTTTTGCACTGAGTTAACGAGTTCGGTGCCGCTCGGCTCGCATTCCGGGGTCAGCCTCCCCCGTCGAAGCCAGTCATCCCCATAGCAAAAAAATTATAACATGGCTTGCTTGCTTGAAATTCGGCTTAATGCTAAACTTTTAGAGATACATTCAACGGGAAAATAAAATGCCAGAAAAAATATTAATCATTGATGACGATCTTGATACCCTGCGCCTTGTTGGTATGATGCTGCAAAAACAAGGCTACCAAATTGTTGCAGCCTCAAATGGGGCGCAAGGGTTAGAAATGGCATTTGCAGAAATTCCAGATGTAATACTCTTGGATGTGATGATGCCGCAAATGGATGGCTACGAAGTAGCTCGTAACTTGCGC
The DNA here is from genome assembly GCA_964403635.1 of uncultured Anaerolineaceae bacterium. Lineage (GTDB taxonomy): Bacteria > Chloroflexota > Anaerolineae > Anaerolineales > Villigracilaceae > JANJTV01. Next base: position 38,033 of record CAYOGW010000007.1, read on the forward strand.
GCAAACCCTGATACAGCAGCGATCCCTATCCTAATGTTTACAGCCAAAAGCCAATTAGATGATAAAGTGGCGGGTTTTGAAGCTGGCGCCGACGATTACTTAACCAAACCAACCCACCCAACCGAACTACAAGCCCATGTTAAAGCATTATTAGCACGCTCATCAAAAGGAAAAAGTGGTTTACCCCAAACGGGTCCAATTGAAGAACCCGGGTACACCATTGGTGTCATCGCCGCTCGCGGTGGGCAAGGAGTTACCAGCGTTGCTGTAAACCTTGCCAGTGCTTTACAAGTTACAACCAATAGCAAAGTAATCATGGCGGAAATGAGACCAGGGATGGGCACCCTAGCCATGGATTTAGGCCTGCCAAGCAGCATTGGTTTAAACGAATTACTCATCATGCCAGCCAAAGAAATTACACGAGAAATTATTAAAGAAAAATTGGTTTCACATCAATCCGGGGTTGCTTACTTAATCGCATCGGGTCAACCCAAAGACTGTGAACTCGCTGAAAAAGTTGAGAATTTTGAAGTAATAACCAACCGATTAACTTTTATGGCTCGCTTTATTATTTTTGATTTAGGAAGCGGATTAACCAGCTCGGCTCAAAAATTAGTTTCAGCCATGAAAGAAATTGTTGTTTTAGTAGAGCCCAATGAAAACGCATTATTGCACTGCCGAGCGCTATTAGATGACCTAACCATGCTAGGGGTAGATCGGGCCAATATCAGAGTTGTAGCAAATTATCGCCTGCGGTCAGAAACCCAGCTCTCTGTTCCACAAGTTCAAGAAAAACTTAAATTTAATATCGATACGACTATTACGCCCGCGCCAGAATTAATGCAGCAAGCCATTCGACTAAAAAATGTTGCCATCTTGGTACAAAACGAGGGTTTAACCAACCAACAATTTTTGGGCTTAGCTAAAAAATTAGAAGGTCGCGCCCCCAAGCCAGCCTAAAGATTAATTATGAGTAATGAAGAGAAAACCCTCGAACGCTATCGCCAATTAATGGATTTAAGCCGAGACCTAGCATCGACTCTTGATTTAGATATGCTGCTCGATCGTATTATTAAAGCAGCCCGCGATATTACCGAATCAGAAGCGGCCTCTATTCTCTTATACGACAATACAGCCAAAGAACTCTATTTTCAAAACGCCACCAATATGGATGAACCCACCCTGCGTGGGCTGGTAGTACCCCTAGAAGGCAGCATTGCAGGTTGGATTGTTACCAACCGTCAACCAGTTCGCATTCAAGACGTGCATAATGATGACCGCTACTTTAAAAAAGTAGCCAAAACCACCAGCCTTGAAACACGTTCTTTAATGGGCACACCCCTCATCACCAAAGACAAAGTTGTTGGCGTTCTAGAAGTCATTAATAAATCAGAAGGTGAATTTTCTAACACCGATGAAGACCTGTTAACAGTTCTTGGTGCTCAAGCTGCCGTTGCCATTGAAAATACCCGCTTATTTCAACAATCGGATTTAATTGCTGAATTTGTTCACGAACTCCGCACCCCTCTGGCCTCAGTTAGTACAGCAACTTACCTTCTCTTAAGACCTGAGATTTCACGCGAACAAAGCGAACAGATCATTAAAAATATTTACGAAGAAACCATACGCCTTAACACACTCGCATCCTCCTTTTTAGACCTCGCCCGCTTAGAATCTGGAAGGGTACAGTTCCAAAAATCTAGTTTCCCCATTGCAGATGTTCTCGAAGAATGCCAAGGCGTAATGCAAGGCAAAGCCATAGAATACGACGTGACCACTGAAGTGATATTAGACCCTGGGGTCGCCGTCATGAACGGTGACCGCGGAAAATTAAAACAAGTCTTTTTAAACTTGCTCAGCAATGCCATTAAATATAACCGTCCGGGCGGCAAAGTGGTGATGCATGTTTCAGAAAATGACGGAAACTGGCTGATCAGCTTTACCGATAATGGCATGGGCATTCCTGAAACCGCAATGCCCCATCTTTTTGAGAAGTTTTATCGTGTAAAAGGTAGCGAAAAAAAAGCAATCGGCACTGGGCTTGGTCTTTCCATTTGCAAAGGCATTATTCAGGGCCATGGCGGCAAAATAGAAGTAAAAAGCCAACTGGGCAAAGGCACCATGTTTACTATACACCTGCCCAAATAACTGAATTAAAAAACACCGCGAGAGCGGTGTTTTTTAATTAACGTGCTCCCCTGCGGCCAAACTGCCGCTCTAGCATATCCACCGATAAATGAATCATGGTTGGTCTGCCATGCGGGCATGTACGCGGTGATTCGCAAGCTTCTAAATTTGTTAACAAAGCCCGCTGCTCCTCCACAGACAAAGCTTGCCCCGCTTTTACAGCCAAACGCTTGCAAACCCTGCCTGCAATTTTTGCTTCTAACTCGGTTTGTAATGGCGCTTCATCTTCTTCAAAATCTTCTACCAAAGCCCGCAAAGCCGCCGCGGGGTCTGCTCCGCTAAACAAGGTCGGCATGGCTCGTACCTGAAAAGCCCCCGGCCCAAAGGCTTGCACATCAAACCCAAAATTTTGCAAAATTTCTAATTGATTTTCTAACAACCCCGCCTGAGCAGGCGTTAATTGAACCGTTGCTGGGCTTAATAACGCCTGAGATGGAATATTTTTACGACCACGCTGAGCCAGTAACTTCTCAAACAAAACTCGTTCGTGGGCGGCATGCTGGTCAATTAAATAAAGGCCGTCTGGCCCTTCTGCCACCAAATAAGCCGCGCCAATTTGGCCCACCAAGCGCATTAAAGGCACACCATCAATCATCACTTGTTCTGGTGAATGAATGGGCGGCTGAGAAATAGCCGCATCCGAATCAGCCGCCATTTGCCAATCTAACCCGCTGGATGAAGAACCAACCGGCGGGTCGCTAAAATGGCTGGCTCCCGCTCCCCAAAGCATTTGTGGCGGCAATTGCGGCACCGGTGAATAAGCCAACAAAGCCCGTCGAATCGAACGTTGAATAAACGAAAATACCCTGTCGCTGCTTCTAAAACGCACTTCCGCTTTGGCGGGGTGAACATTGACATCTACTTCCTCGGGATTAATTTCAAGAAATAAAATGCTTAATGGAAAGCGCCCCACCATTAATAAGGTGTGATAAGCCTGTAACAAAGCTGTAGAAAGGGCAACATCTTGAACCCAACGGCCATTAACAAAAAAGGTGATTTCTTTGCGGTTAGAGCGAGTTAACGAGGCTGGGCTGGTAAAACCAGTTAATCGCAACCCATCATCTTCTGCTAGCACTTCTAACATTTGTTTGGCTACATCCACCCCATACAAAGAAGCCAAAATCGCCCGTTGGTCACCATCGCCAGCCGTTTGCAAAACGGAAGAAGAATCACTCACAAATTTAAAGCGTACATTGGAGTAAGCCAAAGCGTAACGTGAAAGCAACGTATCTATTGCGCGGCGTTCAGTCGCATCTTGTTTTAAAAACTTTAAACGGGCAGGAACATTATAAAAAAGGTCTTCTACTCGAACAACTGTCCCTTGCGGGGCGCCGATTAATTGGGGCTTGCCTTCTAACCCGCCTTCTACTTTAATCTGCGTGCCCGATTCTTCTGTCTGAGCACGGCTGATTAAGCTTAACCGTGAAACCGAACCAATCGAAGCCAACGCTTCGCCGCGAAAACCCAAGGTAGCAATGCGGAAGAGATCACTGGCAGATTGGAGCTTGCTGGTGGCGTGGCGAGCAATGGCGAGGGGGAGTTCGCTTGAAGCAATTCCTACACCATCATCAGCCACTTCAATTAATGTTCGACCAGACTCTTTAACGGTAACCGTCACGCTGCTTGCTCCGGCATCCAGCGCGTTTTCCAATAATTCCTTAACCACACTGGCTGGGCGCTCAACCACCTCGCCAGCCGCAATTTGTGAAGCAACATCTGAAGATAAAATTCGAATAGGCATAAAGAAATTATACCCGCCAGACAAGTTATTCGATTTAATCGCTGTCTTTGCATTAAAAACGAAACTCGAAAGGCACGGATATCCTGTGCTAAAATATGAAGACCAACAGGAGTAGTTGTTATGTCTGAAATGTTAGAAGTCGTCATTGATAGTGTTCGTGTTAGCCTTATGTCACCCCAGCGATTGGTGGTGTTGCGTCAGGTTGATTCTGACCGCTATTTACCCATTTGGGTTGGGCCGTACGAAGCGGAAGCCATTACTGTGGCGTTGCAAGAAATTGAAATGATTCGACCGTTAACCCACGACTTATTAAAAAACATTATTACTCAGTTTAATGGCCGCATTACCAGAGTAGAAATTCTCTCGCTTAAAGAAGAAATTTTTTACGGCAACATTGTGATTGAATCCAACGGAGAAACGGTCAACATAGATGCCCGCCCATCTGATTCTATCGCTTTGGCTGTGCGTGCGCATGTTCCAATTATGGTAGATGAAGCGGTGATGATTTCTGGCGGGTTAATGCCCGAACAAGATATTAGCAAAGACAACGCATCTGCCACTCGCGGAGCCTTGCAATCACCATCCAGCTCTTCTGCTTCTACCCGCACAACGCCCCGCCCCATCTCCAATGAAGAGAGTTCACGGCTCTCCGTTTTCGAAGATTTTCTTAGTTCGCTAGGGAATGAACCGAAACCCAAGGATAAAGATGAAGACAAAGGCTCTGACAAGCCTGATAATGAACCAGATAAAGAATAATTAACATCACTGCACTTGCAAAAAAGGGACACGAACGGAGTTCAAACAAAATCGGACGTGTCCCTTTTATTACCCGCCAACAAGAAAACAACCATGACCGATTACTTAAACTCATCTGAAAATGCTACCACTGGAGTACCGCACAGCCGAGAAGCTGAAGAAGCGGTGATTGGTGCTGTATTAATTAACCCCGAAATTTACTTCGAACTCTCACACATTTTACAAGCGGATGATTTCTACATTCACCGCTTGCGCTTTATTTGGGAAGCCTTTCAAAACCTGCAAGCCAAACAACTGCCCATCGATTATTTAACCGCCACTCAAGAGTTAGAAGCCAATAACCGATTAAACGAAGTAGGCGGACAAGCCTATTTAACCGCCTTGCTTAATCAAGTCCCTACCACCCTGCATTCCGAAGCCTACGCCAAATTAATTGAAGCCGCTTCCACTCGCCGAAAAATGATCACAGCGGCCAATCAAATTGCTACCCTCGCCTACCAAGAAAGCACACCCATAGACATTGTGATGGGCGAAGCCGAAAAAGCTATTTTTAACGTTTCAGAGCGAAAACTTCGCAACGAAATTCAACCCATTAAAGTAGTCCTTTCAGAATACTACGACCATATTGAAGAAATGCGCCGCCGTTCAGACGAAGTAATGGGCGTGCCTACCAACTTCATTGATTTAGACAAAATGACCGGCGGGCTGCAACCTTCCGATTTGCTGATTATGGCCGGGCGCCCTGGCGCTGGTAAAACCGCCTTCATGTTAACGGTTGCCAACAACGCGTCACTGATTCATAAAAAACGAGTGGCAATCTTTTCGCTCGAAATGTCTAACGAACAAGTGGTACAACGCCTTATTTCACAAAACACCGGCATAGACAGCCAACGCTTACGCACCGGCAAATTAAACGATGACGAACTGCCGCTCTTCACCCAAGCCATCGAAGTGCTCGGCGAAACCCGAATATTCTTAGATGACACCCCCAGCCTCACCCCGCTGCAACTAAGAACCAAAAGCCGCCGCCTGCACATGGAATATGGCTTAGATTTAATTATCGTTGACTACATCCAGTTAATGAATTCTGAAACGCGCAACGACAACCGTGTGCAAGAAGTCTCTTACATTTCTCGCAGCCTTAAACAATTAGCCCGAGAATTAAATGTACCCATTTTGGCTGGCGCACAACTCAGCCGTGCCGTAGAACAACGCGCAGATAAAGAACCGCAGCTTTCAGACCTGCGCGAATCTGGCTCGCTGGAACAAGATGCAGACATTGTTATGTTTATTTATCGTGACGAAAAAGACCCCACCATGCAAAACATTACCCATTTAAAAATAGCCAAGCATCGTAATGGCCCGGTTGGCACACTCGATT
>CAYOGW010000008.1:0-16866 GCA_964403635.1 uncultured Anaerolineaceae bacterium
TCTTGTAGGTTTTCTAAATTTTCGGTTGAAATTTTGATATTCTGAACTTCTTCAAGCCCTTGTTGAACGGATTGAGCTAAATTAAATATGCGCCATCCTTTAAAGCCAAGCCATAATAATGCAATCAGTAACCCTGAGATTAAAACTGGTTTTATCCAAGGGATGAAAGGGTTTTGTTTTTTTAATGACTTTTTCTTTGCGCTGGGCGTGCCGATTAAATTGCCAAGGATGGGGGATGGTTGATTGTGTTTTTCACTTAAATGTAATTCATGCGAGTAAATGGCTTCGGCGAGATACTCCAGCCCTTTTCGGTGCCAATCACTAATAGTGGAGTTTGGGGCTGTTTCGAGTTCGTTTCCTACCAAGATAAATTGAGCCATATCTTCTGGTGAGATGTTTTCTGTGCTGCCAAATTCGAAAAGCAAAATGGAAGAATCGATTTTTTGCCAAGCTTCTTTTAAATTTCGAGGGAAGGGATGACCAAATAAAACGGGAGCAAAATATTGGGCGGCCAGCAAGCCGAACTCACCCCAGTGAGTATCGAGGCGTTTTCCGCGGCGGGGGGCTGCGCTGGGCTTAAGGCGCTTAAATACCAAGGCGATGCTATGCAGAATGCGGCGTCCGGTGGGTATATCTGCTAGTTCTGGTGATTGGGTTAATTCGTCTTGAACAAAGAGCGCATTTTGCCAAGGATGAGAATCTAAGCCAGAGGGGCTGGCCGCTTGTTCTAAAATTGATTTAAGTTGATTTAAAACATCTTTTTGAGATTTTGTCATTGTGGTTATGGTTGGCGTGGAGCGAGAATCCAATCCCCTTTTTGTAAAGTACAGCCGTTGGGGCAGTTATTTAAGGATTTTAAGATAGAAGCATCTAGATTAAGTGTTGACGCAAGTTCGTCTATGCTAATGCTCTCTTGGGTCACTTCTATGCCTTGTAAAATAGGTAAGCCGCTTACATCGCTGCTGTTATAGGGAAAAACGAGCACCAAATCGACCCAGACCGGCAGCGGCACACGGAAATTAATAGCCTGCACTGCTTCTAAGGTTGTGCCATAGCGGCGTAATAAAATATCAAAATTATCGCCGTCTAAAATGCGGTGAATCACAAACTGTCTTTCTGGCGGTCCTACCGGTACGTATAAGCGCCTTAAAATATCAGTTTGACTGCTCTCGGTTGTTGGGGTAACTTCTGTTGTTGCTGTAGCTTCTTGTGGAGTGTTAAGTGCTGTTTCTGTTGCCTGCGGTTGTAATGTCGGCGCTTCGGTAGGAATGACGGTTGGGGTAGGATTAATGGTCACTTGTACTGACGGTGCTGGCAATTCAGTGGATTTATTGGACTGTTCATTAAAAAGGGTCCAAGCGCCAAATATCAATCCCGTGGCTAGGAGTGCTATTAAGGCAACCCAAGTGATTTGAAGTTTTTTGTTTGATTTTTTTTGAGAGGGCTCGATTTTGTGCCGAGCATCTAGGGGTAATATTCCGCTTTGGAAGGCTGGGCAAGATTCGTGCTGGCTGGTTAAGCAGTATTTTTCTTGGTGGTCAAAGGCAGGGATTAAAGCGGGGTGGCAATTGTGGCATAGATTTTCTTTGGCTGGGTAGGCAAGCAAACTGCCAGAGTCAGAAGCCAGCCCAATAAAAGGGCAGACCGGCTGGGGGGAGTTCGTTAATGGTTCGTTTTGCGCCAAAGTATTCATAACAATTTATTTCAAAAAGGGCAATTTAAATTGTCGAGAAGCGGGCTGGTCGGGTCCGTAATACTTTCCATAAGCATTTAGTTTATTGCTTTGCCATTGATTCATGACCACGCCCAAAATGCGGGCTTTGGTTTTTGCCAGCAGGTTAGCAGCCAATTGAACTTCATCTTTGGATGTGCTGCCCATTTTTACAACGAAGAGAACGCCATCTACTTTGCTTGCTAAATTTTGAGCATCACTGACAATCATGGGCGGGCTATCAATAATTAAGAAATCGGCATCCTGCTCAATTTCGTTGATGATTTCAGTCATTCGGCTAGAGCCAATTAATTCGGCGGGGTTTGGAGGCAACCCCCCGCTGGTAAATGCTTTTAAAGATACAGACGCGTCTGCTTCAAAGGTTTGAGAAAAAGTATTGGCATCTTGTCGATTTCTAAATAAGTCACTTAATCCAAAACGGTTTTGTAACCCCAGCAACTTATGCAAGCCAGGTCGGCGCATGTCGGTATCTAAAATAATCACCTTTTTGCCGCTCTGAGAAAGGATAGCGGCTAAGTTGGCCGCCACAGTCGTTTTCCCTTCGCCCGGAATAGAACTGGTGACCAAAATCGTACGGATGGGTTTGTCGATTGCTGAAAATTCTAAGTTGGTTCGCAAACTGCGGAAAGCTTCGGCAATAGGAGAGCGCGGCATTTCCGCGACGAGCAGGTTGGTTTTACTCTCTTCGGGGAAGTTTTCTATTAAACCGATTCGACCCAGTATGGTTAATTTTAATACGCGCTGAATATCTTCATCGGTTTGTAGCGTGTTGTCTAAAAAGTAGAGCGCCAGCACAAAAGCCAAGGCTAAGGCTAAACCAGCTGCGCCGCCCAATAATGTGTTTTGAGTAAAGTTTGGACGCACGGGATTTTTACTTACATCTGCAGTACTTAAGCGAATGACATTGGGCGTGTCTTGCAGGCGGGCTAAGCGAATTGTTTCTAAACTAGAAAGGCGGGCAATATAGGTATTTTGATACAGGTTTAAAGTGCTAGTTAAACGGGTTAACTCTGGGTCGCTGGAGGCGTTGGGTTTGCCAGACGCTAAAAGCGATGTGTAACTTTTTTGGTAGGCATCTAATAATGTTTCTTGGCGTTTACGCTCGGCTCTTTTTAAAGCCAAAGCTTCTGTTTGGTTTGGGTCTAGTAACAACAGGTCAATTTCTTGCTGAATGCTGGTAATACTGCTTTCTGTATCAATTATTTTTTGCTCTAAGTCACTGGCTTGCTCATCAAAACTAATTACCGTGCGGGCTTCAATCTCTGCTTGGGTGTTGGTAATTTGTAGCTGCAATTCATCAATTTGAGCCCGCAAATTGGCTTCCACATCTTCATAGCGGCCGCCCTGAATAAGGTCATTTTCTTCAATTAAGACATCTACCAGAGCGTTGGCAATGGCAGCCGCTTTTTCAGGGTTTGCATTTTCTACTTGAATATCAATAATTTGGGTACCACTGGGTGAGCTCACATTAATTTGCCCGGCAGAAGGGCGATAGCCAAGGCGTTTTTTGGCCGCATCTAAAACAACATCTAATTTAATAAACTGCAAATAGGTATTAATTAATTGTTGGCTATTCAACGAATCGGTTAAATCTACAGATTGTTGCTGAGTTGATGGTCTGGTGACCATTAACCGTACACTCGATTGATAAATAGGTGTTTGATTTAAACTGCCCAAATAACCACCCAAAGCTCCTAAAAGAGCTGCTAAAAGTATCACCCACCAAAAGCGTTTTAGGGTGCTCCATAAGTGGGTGAAGTCAAACGTTTCAAATTGATCTGTTGAATTAATTTCTTCCATCGTGTATGCCTTCAAGTTTTAATATGCCCCGCGACCAAATAATACCACCAAAATAGTGCGTAAAAGAATTTGTAAATCTAAGCGAATGGAGTAATTTTTTACATAAAAAATATCATCTGCCGTATTTAAATGCAAAGGCCGGTCAGAGCGGCCATTTACCTGCCACCAGCCGGTAATGCCTTGCGGTACCGTAAACCGTACCCGCTGCCAAGGTTCATACTTCTCTACCAAACTGGGTAATTCTGGTCTTGGCCCAACCAAGCTCATCTCTCCTTTAAGAACGTTAATAAATTGAGGCCATTCATCAATGCTAAACTTTCGCAAAAAACGCCCCAAGCGGGTTACACGCGGGTCTTGTGGGTGTTTATGAATTAAATTTCCGTTTTCGTCTGGCTGCTTAATGGTTTCAATTTGCTGGTCTGCGTTCATTACCATTGTTCTATATTTAAGCATGTTAAATAAACGCCCGTTTTCTCCTACCCGTTCTGAATGATAAATAACCGGCCCTGGGCTGCTTAAACGCACCAATAATGCCACCAGCAGCATGAACGGCCAAATGAGAAGAAGAATCAGGCTGGCTAAGACCAAATCTAATATCCGTTTAAAAAAGCGTTGATACTCGCTGAGGGCGGGTGCCCGCATGTTAAGCATGGGAATACCCGCTATTTCATCTACTGTTGTACGAAATAAAGACAACCGAAAATGATCTGGGATGAGCCATACCTGAACGGGTAAAGACTGCAGCTGGCTGACAGCCCATTCGGTGCGTTGATAAGCGTGGGCTGGTAAAGCCAAAAGCACATCATCCACTTGAAATTGGTTAACACTAGCAAGAATTTGATCAATTGTGCCTAAAATTTGGGGTTGTTTTCTTTTCGTCTTATCGTCGTCTAAAAAGCCAACCAACGTAAAATTATGGTGAGAATTTTCTATAATTTGGGCGGCAATAAATTGGCCTACACTGCCAGCGCCAACCACTAAAAAACGGCGGTGAAATTCGCTTTGTCGGGGGTTTAAACGCCAATAAGCACGAATCGCCGTCCTCCAGATTAAGGTTAAGAAAAACGTAACGAAAACAGAAAAAGTAAATTCTGTCCGCGAGAAGGCCAAATTAAAATAATAAAAAACACCCGCAATGGTTGTAGCGGCAATACCAGTGCCGGTAATTAACCAGCTTAATTCGCTAAAAAAGCGCATGTTGCGATGACCATCATAAATGCCGATGGTAATGAATACGCTTATCCAAATTAAAGCGGCAATAACCGGCAATCCCTGAAAGGGCATGTGGGTTTGAAAATCGGGTGTGCTGTGCTGAAAAAAAATATTAATGAATGGAATGTGGATTATATAAAAACCAAACAGGGTTAAAAGTGCATCCAAAAATATTGAAAATAGCACAAAATTAATAGAATATCGCCTCAACATAAAACAATCACTTTCTTATTAAAAAGGATTGTAACAAGAAAAATGGCGGTAAGGCAAGGTGAGAGGTTATCACCCTTGTTAGGGATGGTGATAACTCAGTGAGTTATTAAAACGCTATTTATGAAAAAAATTTATTTTAATAAAAATATATATTTTCTTCGCTGCTGAATAAAACAAAGGAGATTTTTTTAACCAAAAACGTACGCGCTGTTGAAGCGAGTTAACTTTATGATTGTTTTGAAGTGCAGTTTCAATCGCATAAATTAAATCTTGATTGGTTGGGTCACTTTTTAATAATTCTACACAGGCTTGAATATCTTTACGAATAGATGGGTAATGAAAACTTATTTTCTTTACAGCATTAATATCAATTTGATTTGAGAAACTCGAACTGTTTTTTAGCCCATTTACTGCTTGTAAACAAATCATGGTGCGAATACATTTTTCACATTTACAGCAGTTGTATTCTCCTTTAGGGTTTTCCCAACAGACACGCAAATGTTTTAAGACCAAAGGATTAATAGCAATTTTTTTTATTTTTCCTAAACGATCAAAGTGGTTGTCGTCGTAAATAATGGCAAACTGTTCGGTACTCCAAAGCGGGTCTAAAGATGGGCTGCTACCAATAGCGGTTTTTTCAAATTCTATGGGCATTGAAGATGGTATGTAAATTTTCTTTAAAACAGGTGAAAGTAAATGTGCAATGGTAAATAAGCCTACTCCATAGCCAATTGCTGCCCAATCTAAATAGGCATCAAGTAAGGGTTTTAAATTTGTTTTGATTATGATGGCGTTTTTACCCATCTCCTTTGCTACAGTTGCAACCATATTAAGTGTGGTCTGAGAAAGAAGTGTGTTTTCACTCTCTGGCAAAATATCAAATCCATGAATGAAAATTAAATCCGTAATTTCATCTTGGTGTTCTAAAAGCGTATAAAACGAATCAACTCCGCCGCTGAAGAAAGCGCCGATTCTTTTAGGGTTTGAGATATTATTTTTATTCAGTTTTGGTTTGGTAATTACTTCAATGGGTTTTAAATTTTGGCTCGGATGAGTTTTAAAATAAAACGATTGGATATCTTTTAAATTACCTGCTAGTTGTGGACTAATAGGATTTTCTAAGCTTAAATTAAAACCAAGTTTTGTAGCGGGCAGTAAATAGGCTGCTAGCAGCGCTTCTGGTGTGAGCGTTAATAACCCCTGCTCATTTTTAAAATATATTGGAAAATTTATGTTATTTAGTTGAAAGTTATGTTCAACATGATATCGGTTTGCTGTTTCTTCTGGGATAGAAATTTTGATTGATTTCATATTTTATTCTTCATCTACCGGTGGATTTTCATCACCCATCCAAGTGACGTTACTAAATTTACCATGCATAGAATGGTTGTATACGTTTAAGCATTTGTGGCTGGCGTTGTCATAAAAATAAACTTTTTTGCCCAATAAGGCGGCTGGGATGGCAGCATGTAAGCGGTTGGTGTGAATTTCGCTAAAAGCGTTTAAATATCTCAGATAATCACCTGCTAAGTGTCGAATTAATTGCGGGTGAGCAAATGCGATAGGTCCTACACCTGAATAGGCTCGGTTGGTTGGTGGAATTTTTACTGTTGTTTTTTCTTTATCGTTTCTAAAGAAATTTAAACGATGCTGCAGGGTGGCTGTTTCATCTTTGGGTGCTCTTATTTTTTGTTTGATACTTTTTAAAAGCCAGGGCATATATTTCACTATTTTTTCAAATGGCCAATGAAAAATTGAAATGGTCATTAATGCCTGCCATGGGAATTTTTTAGAAGCGTGAAGGGTTTTTGTGGTGTTTAAGAAAAAAACAGCATCTTCTGAAAGGATTAATTTGGCTTGGGGAGTTGTTTGATGAACAAATTGATAGCTTATTTTTTCACGCGTAAGAATGGTGGATTTGCTGGCAATGGAATTTAAAAGATCGGCGTAACTTGAAATGGTTTGAGGAAGAATGATTACTTTTTTGGCATTTAAAGTAATGCTTTTTAACCGTGTGTAATCATAAGAATAGTAATCTGTAAGAATAGCTCCCCCATTAATTAGCAAGCATTTATTTTTAAGGTTAATTTGAGGGGTAAGCGGGCTTAAAAATTGATAGGGGATTTCGTATTTTTCCAGCATATCCATTATCGAAACGGCGATTAACGCATCACCGGGGTTGCCCATGTTAGGGCGAAAGACCAACGGCTCGGCATTTGTTTTTAAGCTTTGAATAAAATCGGGCAGGTTTACTTCGTTAGAGTCAGTCATTCTTATGGGGTGCTTTCTGAAAATGAGAATTGATTAATCGCCAAAAAAAGAGCGGGTTGCCAATTAAATAGCGTTTCCACAGCCGTTTGGGTTCAATGATTAAACGCGCCAACCATTCAAAGCCATAATCGGTTATCCAGCGCGGGGCGCGCGGAATGTCACCCGCCAGCGTGTCAAACAAAGCCCCTACTGTTAGGGCTACATTGACCTTTAGAGAAGACCAGTTTTCTGCCAGCCATTCTTCTTGCTGGGGCATACCAAAGGCTACCAGCAGCAGGCTGGGCTGGGCCTGATTAATTTTTTCGATCACGGCTTGGTTTTCGATAGAATCAAACTTTTTATCAAAATAACCATGCTGGGTGCCAGCGATGATTAAGCCTTTGTTTTTCTTTTGCAAAATGAGCGCTGCGCGTTCGGCTACCTTTGGTTTCGCGCCAAGTAAAAATAGACTACGGTTCTCTTGAATTAATATTTGACAAAGTTGATTGGCAAAGTCTGGCGGGGTGTAGCGTTCGGGGATACTTTGACCTGTTAGATTGGCAGCCCATTGCACCCCTACGCCATCGCAAAATACAATATCAAAGTTATTAAGTGTCTGCCGAAAATAAGGCATTTCATAGGCTAAATTCAATGCAAAGATGTTTACATTCGCAATTCGAAGTTGACCATTCTCTTTAAATGTAATCACAATTTGATTTAGCAATTCTTTTAGGCGGAGTGTTGATATGTTTACGCCTAATAATTTAATCGTTTTCAGGTTTTGTGTTTTATTCATAATGATATTTTTTGATAAGCGGCCAGCAGATTAATTTAATAGCGAATTGCCAATGGATGGGTAATTTTAGTTTCCATTCGTCATCGGGTTGAATGTGGATAATTCCTTTGCGCGTGCCGATTGGATTACTGGCAATTAAGTGGGGTTGTTTTTTTATTTCAGCTTGTTGGTTATGGATAAATGGGTTAGTTTCATTCAACCCAACCCATTGTTGAATATTTTGGATTGTTTCGGCTGGGTTCGCTACAAAATCTTCATAGCGAACCGGAAGATATTTAATTTGAGAACAAACTTTTTCAATGAATATGTTTTCTAATAACCAACGGCGCGCTGTCGCTAAGGGGTGGTATTGGTTCATTAATTGGTCTGAATGAGCGGCATATTTTTTTCGTGTCCACGAATAAGCAACAGCTTGCGGGTTTCGGATAAGATGAATGACATTGACTTCGATATTTTTCAGTTGTAGTAACGCGTAAAGATAGTGAGAGAATTTTGACTCGTCTATTATTATTTGATTTGGGTTTTTTTTAAATAGACTGTCGTATAAATATTGTAAACATAATGTAGTTTCTAGCTTTACCTGTGTTTTTAATAAGGGGGTTAATTTGTTTTTAATTTTTAAACCGATTGAATTATCAAAGGTGTTATCGATAGGCTGTTGACAAGTTTTTGGCGTTGAATTAAGGATTGGCGCCCAGAAAGCACATTCTTCTAAGGGTAGTAAGCAAGAACAATAGCCATTGTTAATATTTTTATGCCATAAAAATACAGGTTCACCGATTGCAAAGCACTGTGGGTTTTCTGCCAGTAAATTTCCTAATAGGGTAGAACCGCTGCGAGGATAACCTGCAATATATAAGATTTGATTCATTTAAGGTTTTCTTTTGTTGATGCCTGATAGACACCCCAACACCAAGCCAACTTGGTTAAAAAGATAAAGGGGCTAAAGTATAAAAAATGCAAAGATAATTTTGGCGAAGTGATTAATATCCGCAAGGTAGCCCCTAACGCGAGAAAGGGAGAACTTAAGAGAATTAATAAACCAGAGTTTAGCCAGAATGGTTCACCAAGTAGGCTGGTATACCGTTTTCGAACCAGCCAATTGTATGGCGCAGCTAAAGTTCTTGCCTGCAAAATGTTCGCGAGTGAATTTTTTGTGTCAGGCAGGTGCCAAACCTGAGCAGCCGGAAGAAAGGTTCCAGAGTGCCCCCGCTTGGCAGCTCTTAGGCTCCAATCATAATCTTCGCTGGCAGGCAAGGTTTCATCAAAACTGCCATTTTCATCAAAGAAAGCTCGTGTAAACCCCAAACTAAAACCTGCTAAATGCTTCCGTTTGCTCATCTTTTTTTCGCTGGTAAATTCATGCGAGCCAGAAAAGGTATAGACGCGTGTTAAAAAAGAGCCCTTAAAAGGGTTAATACTAGCCGAGAAGAGTTGCAACCCTTGGTTGAAACCAGATAGCATCGCGTTTCCCCAGCCAGGTGTTGGCAAAATATCTGCATCTAAGACAATGAAATAAGGTTTTGTATTGCTAGAAATTGCGCTGTTAAGAACAATTGATTTTGGAGTCTTGTTATCAAAATTTAAAAAGGAAGTATGGCAGTTAATTGCAATTTGTTCGCTTTCTCTCATTCCGCTAACAAGTATTTCAGCTGAGGGCATTTCGTTTTGTGCCGCTTTAATGGTCTTAACAAGGTGCGTTTCGTTGACTGTGGGGATAATGATACAAATATCTTCAAATGTAATCATGGTTGTGTGTGGCCTGATTTAAGCTGGCTCGAAAATAAGAATACACACAGGATAAACATTAAGATGCTCGGTTCCATGATATGGGTTGATGAAACGCTGTCAATCAATATAAAAATAATTAAAGCGCTTGTAAACGGATTTTTCGTTGGGTTCATTAAAACGGATAATGTTGTAGCTGTAAATCCAATTAGGATTAACGCGCCGAGTATGCCAGTGGTGAGCAAGGTTTCAAAGAAAACATTATGGGCGTGGTCTGCCCAACCAACATAAGAGGGGCTGGTATTATGCAAGTCAAAAAAAGCGGTTGAATTATAAAAAGAGACCCCCCATAGGTTTTCGGGAAAATGCACCAAAATTACTTCCCAAAGTTGAGTGCGGTTATTAAGGGTTGTGATTTCTGGTTGAGTGAGAGAGAGTATTTGCCAGTATTGTTGAATGATGCCAAAAAAATAGCCAGCTATGACCAGCGCGCCAAAGCTGATTATGATTATTTTAATTATTTTTGAAAAGCGCTTCATTTTAAATGTAAAGAAGCATAATACTGTTAACGAGAGCAAGGTAGCCCCTAAAGCGGTTCGAGAGCTTGTTAATAGCAGCAATACAAAATAAAAGAGCAAGGCTACCAAGCTCAGTGTTTTAAGGGTTTTACTTTCACTGGTAATTAGGTTGTAGCAGGCTATTAAGCAGCACAACCCTAAAATGGTTCCGGTAGTATTGTAGTGATCATAAGCCAAAGTAAAACCAAGCCGCCCCTCTCCAACATTAATTGGGAATGGGGTCTGGTATATCAAAATATTAATGAATAAGAGTGTAGTGATAAAAAGTGTAAGAGAGCTTGCTATGTTTGGCGCAATGGCGTGGTTCTGTTTATTCGCTTGTTTTGCTATGCCAGCGGCAATGAAAATAACGAGAATTAAATTAAAAAGTCTGGCTCCGGCACGCAACAAAATAGGGGACCAAATTAAAGTAATGGCGGCCCAAAGGATATAGAGCATTAAAACCCAAAAGGATGCGCTATAACGCCCAGCGAAGATTGCATCTTTGCGCCACCAGTAAAGGATTAAGGCAAAAGCAACCATTAATAAGCCAGTTTCGGTTAAGCCTTTATAAGCGCTTTGCAAGCCAAACCAACTTCCGCCTATTAACCAACGAGAAAGAGCCATAAAAACCATAAACGATAAACCAAATATTTGCCACGAAATTGGCTTGACGGTTTTAATTTTTTGAATGAAATTAATTTTTAATGGTTGCATAAAGTGAATGGGTTTGAATTTTGGATAGTTTAATTAAGTGCTTAAAACTTCTTCATACAGTCTTAAATATTCCTTTGCGATTACATCAACCGCGTATTTTTTAGAAGATTCAAAGCATGCGGCTGACATTTCGCTGGGCAGGTTTGGGTTTTGTAAAACAAAGCCAAGTTTTGCTTGTAATTTGGATATACTGCCCGCTTCAACCAGCCAGCCGGTTTTTCCTTCGGTAATAATTTCTGGCAAGCCACCAATATTGGAGGCAATCACCGGTTTCCCAAAAGCAAACGCCTCAACACTCACAATGCCAAAGGCTTCTGCCCAAGTAGAGGGCACAACCAAAACATCTGCTTCGCTTAACAATTTTTCTTTTTCTTTTGCTTCTACCCGCCCAACAAAATGAATGGCGGGGTGCTTCCCCCACACTTGTTTTAACTCTTCTCCCAAACTGCCCCAGCCAGCCACAGTTAATTGGGCGTGAGGATGTTTTAAATAAGCCTGATTAAACGCTTCTAATAATTCGCGAATCCCTTTTTCTGGTTCTAAGCGGCTTAGATAAAGAAAACGAAACGGGCTGCCGAACGCCTGTGGTTGGCTGCTATGGGCTTTTTCTCTGGCTGCAAGTTGAGAGGAAGTCCAAGCGTGGGGGTTGGGGATAACCCGTGGTTTGGCCTGCTGAAAGAAGTTTACATTTAAAACCGTTTTAAGGGTATCTTGGCTGGGCGCGGTCACCCAAGCGATTGGCTTGGTTTGAAAGCGCCGAACCGCCTGATACGGTTTTAATAACCAATGCTCATTTTTAGCCCATTGCCCAATTTGCCCTTCTAAGGTGCCAATCGGAGAGATACACTCATAATCATGCAGGGTTTGAATAACTTTATTGGGCATTAATTGGCTGCATACTTGCCAAAGCGCGCCTGAAAACCCGCGCATTTTATGAATGTGAATTAAATCAGGCTTTTCTGTTTGGATTAGGTTTTTAATCACATACGCGCTTTGTAGGCTATACAAATCGCTCAGTTGCCACAGTGTTTTTTTCCATATAGGTTGGTTGTCTTTATCCTTAATGGCATACAAATTAATCGGTTTTGGTTGATGAAAAGATAAATTGGGTATTTTATCGGATTGGGTTTCGGAATTAACCAAGACCACATTAATAATTTCATGCCCCCATTGAACCAACTGCTCCGATTGGTGCTGCAGCAGCAGCCCCACGCCGCCGCCCGCCACACCGTAATAGGTGCAAAAATTAAGGATTTTCATTACTGATGAGAATACTGGATTTATTTATAGATTCGAGTGAATATGAATATCGGAGTGCAATTCCTATTAATCCCCAAAACCAAATACCTCCCATCGGGCCTTCGATTAAGATACCAAATGAGGCATTAATTAAGTACGAAATTATGTAAATTGTATAAAATATTAAAATGTTTGCTTCAACTGAGTTTCTAGGCTGAAGAATATATACGCGATATATTTTGATAAATATTAATAAAAGTGTTAAACACCAAAGAAAAAATCCAGGATATCCTGAACGTGCTAGGAAGGTCATAAATATATTGTGCGGAACTCTAAAAATATTATCCGTAGTGTTAAAGATATAAATTCGCTGATATTCAAGTGTTAAATTAATTCCGTAACCATGGCCTTGCCAAAAATATTCGGGTTTAGCGACTCTTGTAATAATGTCTTGCCACCAACTTAATCTCCAATCTCGGCTTCCAACTAAATTATTATTAGATACTTCAACAGTTGTAAAAATACTCAAAATATTACTGGTAAATTGTTGAAGGGAAATTTCACGTTTCATGCCATCTGTTAATATTGCATCTTTGTCTAGAAAATTTAGACTCAGAACTCCAATTATTAAGATAAGAAAAATTCCAACTAAAGGTAATAATCTTTTTATTTTTTTAGGGAAAAGAAATATTATGGGAAATAACCCAATAATTGCACTTAAAAAAGCAGCGCGAGCAGTAATTGAAGAAATAAGAAAATTAAAAATCCATAAACCCCAATAGAGCCATAATGCAAGTTCTGAAAATCTTTTATTAATTCCTAAATCTATTCTAAGTGATAAAAAAATTGCTATTCCTGCTAACGGCATACCGTAATCTACTAATCGAATATTGAATAGGCCTGTCGGGAAGAGAGGAATAATTGGATTAAATTGCAATATATTTGTCAAGAAAAAAGCTATTAAACCCCATATAAGCCAGTATGGGAAAATTTTTTGATACAAGTAAATAAAATTAGTTATATAACTTGTTGGTATACAAAAAATGATAATAAGCGTAAATATTGCATATACCCAAATAACAGCATCTCTCGCGGCATCTAAACCATAAATTGGAAAATACGGAATAGTTTGAAACGCATTCCATACCATGAAAATAATCAAGGTTAATATCTCGGGCTGAAATATTATTTTAAAAAAATTATTGCTATTAATGTTTTTCTTTAAAAGTGTAATCAGTAAAGTTATTATCCCTATACCCAAAACTATTTCCCCAATAAAAACTTTGCCATAGCCAATATATGCAAAGCCTTTGTTTAAGAAGAGGTATCCTATTAATAAAAAGATAAAAAAAGCCCAGAAAATTTTAGTATCAAATTTAATTATTAATACAACAAAACAAAACACAATACTTGAAATAATAAAATATAGATTTTCTTGATTTAATTTTAGGTTGATAAAAAGAAAAGGAATTAAAAAAGCTCCTAAAAACATAATCGCAAGACTTAAAAACTTAAAGTTTTGAGATGAAAAATGAAATTTCATAATAGAAAAAGTGTATCACTTAAAAAGTGGATAACGATATAACAATAAAAACGGCCATACAAGAGATGTTATAAGTAGTTTTTTCCAGATGCTCATTTCACTTTCCCAAGCATTATCTAGTTGAATATTTATTTCGCCATGTGCAGAACCTATAGGGTTACTGCCAATTAGGTGGTGCTTTTTTTGAACCCTCACTTTGTTACTGGTGAGGAAGGGAGATGGTTTGTGGAAATTAGCCCATTTCATTACTTTTTCGATTTCATATTGAGGTGATTTGGCAAAATCCTCATAACGAAGAAATAAATAGCGCTGTTTATTATTCATAAATTCAAAACTAAGTAAAAGGTTTTGAATTATCCAAGTTCTGGTAGCTTTATATAAACCCCAACGAGGTAAAAACTCTTTATCATCATTTGCTCTTGCTTTTTTACGTTGCCATGAGTGGACCACTGCGCGAGGATCTCGTACGAGATGGATTATATATAATTCTATTTTTGGGATTTGTTTAAGAGCTAAATAATGTCCAAAAATTTTTGACTCATCTATTATAAATTTTGCCTTATTTGTTTCTTTAATGGCTTGATAGAATGTTTCAAGGAACTCTATATATTCATTTGAATAAAATGAATGATTAAACAAAGAAGATAAGAGAGGAAAAATCCCAGTAGAAAATTCTACCCCTTTAGGCGAATTAATGTTATTAAAATTAGATTTATTAAATCCAACCGTAAGAATCTTTTGCCAGTGAGAACAGTTGTTTAATAAAGAACCACAACTGCATCTATCAGAATTTGCAAAGTTATTTTTTTTGTTCCAAACATACCAGGGCTCGCCAACAGTACAATTGCCGTTTAGTTCCCCTAATATATTTCCAATAAGTGTACTGCCGCTGCGGCCTTGACCGGCTATATATAAAATATTAATTTTTTCGGACATTTTCTTTATTTTTTATTTTCGTTTCAAATAGAATATGTAAAATAGAAGCTATGTTTTTTGCAGATCTTTTCATGAAATGTTCTTTGAAGGCTGGGTTGTTGTTTGCATCAGGGAGGTTTAAAGTTTGTTGCAACACGATGGGTAACTCTTTTAAACTATTAAACGAGTTACCCACCAGCGTTGGCCACATCACCTGATGTTGCATTAAGGGGTAGTTAGGGCAAATAATATAGGTATTGGTTCCAAGCGCATCTGCAATAATCCCGCTGGCTCGTAAGTAGTAGTTATGTTTATTATAGTTTAGTACTACTACATCACAACTTGCCATTGCTTTAAAATAATCTTCTGTGCTGGATGTATTTATTAATCGAACCCTTTCAGTTTTTGGGAGAGCAGCGTAAATAGAAAGGTCTGGCGCGCCAAGGATCAGGTTAAAGTTTAATTCGACTTGCAGGCTGAGTAATAAATTTAAGGTCTGGCTAATATTTTTTTCAGTGCGAATTTCACCGATTAAGCCAACCCATTTTTGCGCCGAAGAAGTGTTTTTTTTATATTCTGGACGAGAGATTACCGGATGGGGAATGACAATAAAATGGTCTAGTTCTTTTTTAGAAAACCCAATTTGATTAAAGAGTTTGGACTCTTCGAACACTAAAAAAGTGTACCCTAGCCAAATGTAAAACCGAAACAGCCAAAAATATAACTTGTGGTTTTTAACCTGCTGCATATAGTGGGCTAGTAAAAAAATATTTTTAGAACGAAACCCCGAAAAAAGAAAGGTTAAAAAAACAGGTAAATTTAAAAAATGGGTAAAGAGTACAGCATCGTACCCTTTTTTGGTTTCAAAAACATATTGAGACATTTGTATATGATTAATAATACGCGCGCATCCTTCTAAAAATTTTCGAATCTTCTTATTGGGAAATGTATTTTGACCAAGATTTGGTTGAGAATAAAGCGGTTGAATAAATAGTTTTATTGACAATAAATCGGCTGCTTCGATTAAAGCAGTTTGGTAAATATTTTGGTTGGCTCTTTTAGCCTGTTCGTTAAGGGTTTTAGGCATGGTCTGAGAAAATAGGGTAACCATAAACAAGCATCATCGGCCAGCAAATGAGGGTAACCAGCATTTTTGCCCAGACCGGCATTTTTTCTTTCCATTCGAAATCTTTTCGAATGGCATTTTCTCCCATGTGGGGCATTGAGGGATTAGAAATAACAAAATGGTTACGGTTTTTTATTAAAAATTGTGTGGGTGAAATAAAAATAGAATTTCCGCTTAAATTGAATGTAGTTTTTAGTTCTTCTAGCTGTAACTGTGGGTTATTAATTAAATCTTCGTATTTTATACAATGTTTATTTTTTTGTGGGAGAGATTTTAAGAAAATAAATAAAATAAATTGTTCAATAACCCATCTAAGGGCAGTTCGGTGCCAAGGTATTTTTCTCATATGTATAGTTTGTTGGATTTTATTTCTTTGCCAAGAAAAGGCAACAGCTCGTGGGTCTCGAACTAAATGTATTACTTTAATTTCAAAAGCTTCGGTTAATTTAAGCGCATATAAATAAGAAAAAAATTTCGATTCGTCGATTAATGTTTCTTTTTTAGACTGCTCGTATAATGCCAAATATAGATTTTTTAAATTTTCTAGATATTCTTGGCTAACGAAGTTTGAACCTTTGAGAATAATACCCAGCGTGTCTTTTATTTTCCAAAGAGGTTTTGTGTTTTTAATAATAGAAATATCTGCCCAATGATTAACCTGAAAATATTTTTTAAAAACCGTTCCCCAAAAGCTACATTGCATAATATGTTCACCACACGAACATTTATCTACTTTTAATCCTGCACTCCATAAATTAATTGGTTCGCCAATTGAAAGGCAACCATCTGCTTCTGAAAGAAGAGCAGAAAGTAAAGTAGACCCGCTCCGACCATGACCTGCAATATAAATCAGTTTTTTCTTTTCCGTCATCATCATTTTTAATGAAATTCATTCCTTTTAATTAAATTTTACCCCTGAATGCTGCGAGCATAGGTTTTTAAAAAAGTTTGAATATGCTTACCCCATTATTAAAGCCAAAGCGGGGTTATTGATTAAGGTTTGTTGCAGAACGCTCTCAATTGCATCACCGATATAAG
>CAYOGW010000008.1:16966-40543 GCA_964403635.1 uncultured Anaerolineaceae bacterium
GGGTTATTGATTAAGGTTTGTTGCAGAACGCTCTCAATTGCATCACCGATATAAGCTGATGCTTGGAAAGCGGACATGATGACTGAAACAGGGGTGAAATTGGAGTGCATGTTGTTTACTATCTATCCAATATAGATTGAATTTTATTAATATGCTCGTTAAGCCGCGTTTATTTTGCAGAAACCGCTTCTTTGTATAAATTCATTAATTCATGAATATGATAATCCCATCGGTAAATATTTTTTACTCGGGTTTGGGCGGCTTGCCCCATTTGCTTTCTTAAATCTGCTTGTTGGCTTAAGGTTTTGATGGCATGGCTAAACGCCTGAACGGTTTTTGTTTCTTCGCTGGGTTCAATTTTGATGCCACAGTCTTCAGAGACAATGACAGCGGGCCCGCCATGATTTAAGCAAATGACCGGAATGCCAGCAGCCATGGCTTCGATGGTGGCCCAGCCGCCGGTTTCGTGCAGGCTAGGGTGAATTAAAACATGGCAATTGGCGTAGGCTTTTAATAAATCAGCGCGAGGCACATAACCATAAAAACGAACTTGCTGCTCTATGTTTAAGGTCTTGCAAAGTTGTTTTAAGCGCTTTTCTTCGGGTCCTTTGCCAAAAATCCAATATTCGGCTTGCGGGTCGTTTAACTGGGCAAAGGCTTGGATGGAGAGATGAAGCCCTTTCCAGCCAGCTAAGCGCGAGACCGAAAGAACGCGAAAAGAAGGCGAAAGGGCAGGGCTGAGGTTTGATAATTCATCCAGTTCGTCTCCCAGCCCTATTTCGGTAAAGATTTTTACATTTTTCGCGCCTAGTTGAATGAGCCTTTTTTGGGTGCTGGGTGTCATGGCGAGGGCTAGCTTGGTTCTTTGTAAGCTTAGGCGTAGCAAGGGGTCAAACTCAGATAGTTTTAAAGCCAATGCTCGAATTAATTCAAAGAAGAAACTTTTGATCGGTAAGGAGAAAAGCAGTTTGGGCGGCGTTAAATCGGCTCCGCCAACCGTGCCTAAGACAAACGGAATCGGCAGAAACGCTAGCAGGCTTGGCATCCAAAATCGTGTCCAAGTGACATGGTGAGATAGATTAAACTGATGTTTTTTGTGAAGGCTGAGCGCGAAAAAAAATAATCCGATTTGCCAAAAGTAGTAATAAATATTAAGTGAAAAAGGCAAGAGATGTGAAGCGTGAAGAAATTTTTCTAACTGGTAGAGAAGGGGAATATCAAAATAAACGAGGGTTAGGTTAGGGTTTTGCGGGTTTAATTTAAAATGAGCTTCTGTCTCTTCTTTAAATTCACTTCTGGTAATTGCCCAAACGAGATGGTGTTGGGCAACGCGGTTGGCTATTTCGAATCCGCGCCCAAACTCACTGCCTTTGCCCGGGCACAGGGAAAAAGCAGACATTAAAATTTTTAATTTCAAGTTTTAGCCTGTAATTTGTTTTGAAATAAACGCCATAATTCTTTCAAAAAGGAGCGGTCTTCTTCATCTAACCCCAAGCCTAACAAGGTGCCTATAAAAGCCAGTAAACCTAAAGTTGATCGCAGCCCAAAGGTAAACCACTCTGGGCCAGAAAGCCAGCCCGTCAGCAGAATCACGGCGAGGGTGGCGCCCGCCGCCAATAACCCTTTGATATAGCGCCGGTCGTAGGGCCAAAGCGCGAGGGTGCGATTAATCCAAATTAATCCGCCAATGTTGATGGTGATAGAGCTTAATAACATGCCAATGCCTAAGCCAAGCGCGCCAAACCAAGGGGTGAGAAAGACGGCGCTAAGGATATTAAACAGAAAAGAAAAAATAGTAAAGCGAACCAAAAATTTTTGATTTTTGGTCATTAAAAACATGGGGCCAACTGTTCCGGTGGCAATATTAATCAGTTGGGCAATGGTTAAAATAATTAAAAGAGAAGCGCCAGAAATGTAAAGATTTCCATAAATCACATGCATCAGTTGCTGCGGCAAGGCAAGGGTAATAACCACAATGGGTAAGCCAATGTAGAAGCCCCATTTGGTGGTAATTTTGTAAAGGGCGTTTAGTTTTTCTATTTCTTGGCTTTGGTATAGCTCGGCAATAATAGGCACAAATACAGCTACAAAACTGCCTAATAACACGCCAAATATATTAACAAACTGAGAAGCCGCTTGGTAAATGCCCACTTGATCTGTGGGCAATAACACCCCGCCAATTAGGCGGTTAAGCCATAAGGTGGTGGTTGAAAAAGCGGTGGCTAAAAGGGTGGGGATGGAATAACCAAGCAATTCCTTAAGCGAATGGCTTAAAGGGCTGGGTTGAGTGGTACGAAGTTCCGGAAAGAGTTGGTTGGCAAAATAAAGCACAGACAGCATGGCAATAAAATACGCGCCGCCAATGGCCAGCCAAACGGCCCACTCTTGGTTTGTTAAATAAAAAGCCACTAAGAAGATGAGTAGTTTTGCAATATTAAAGACAACTTGGTCAGGGATTAAATCGAACTGCATGCGCTTGGTTACCCTTGTAAGAGAGCCGGTAATGCCTAAAGCCATTACAAACGGTAAAACCAAGCCAGCCCCGCGCACCGCCAATTCGGCTTCTGGTTTATTAAAAATAGAAGCGGCAATCCACGGCGCGCCAAACCAAGAAGCCAGAGCAATCAGTACCCCCATGCCTACCGAAACCGCAAAACCTGCCCGAAAAATGCCTACAAAATGGGGAGAATCTTCCTTCCAATATTGCACACCAAAAATAATCACCCCGTTGCCGCTGCCCAAATTGGCAAAAATACTTAAAAAACGGTGCAGGTTCCAGCCAATGGCATATAAACCAAAGACCGCCGGACCAAGCCAGCGCGCCATAATCACTTCGGTAAAAACATGCAATAACCGCCCTATTAATTGGGCGGCTATGGTTAACCCAGTGCCGCGTGCTAAAACGCGCACTTCGTTTGAAACATCTGGAATTTCGCTGGAAAGGGATTCTTCTAAAGGTGAAATAGCCAAGGCGAGAACTTCTTTTCGATGGATTTGGTTCAAATTCTGATTATACTATAGGCACCTATGCCAATCATTTTGTTCATTTGCACCGCCAACCAAGTTCGCTCGCCGCTTTCTGTGAGAATTTTGCAGGATTTATTGCAGAAAAAAGGAATCACAGACTGGCAAATTGAATCGGCTGGAACGTGGGCGCAGGCGGGCTACCCCGCACCGGCTGAGGCCCTGCAAGCCTGCCAGTCGCTGGGGGTAGAGTCTGGTCCCATGCAAAACCACCGTAGCCGAGAAGTAAACAGTGAATTAATTAAAAAGGCTGATTTGGTTATCACCATGGAAACCAGCCAGCAAGACGCCTTACAAAGTGAGTTTCCTACCGAAGCCAATAAAATTTTTACTTTAAGCCAATTGCCGCAAGGGATTCGTTACGACATCCCTGACCCCTATAAACACGATATTCCTATCCGCCAAGTGGCGGTAGAAATTCAACAGTTGTTAATTAAATCGGTAGATGAAATTATCCGCTTGGCTGGGTCAATTTAATTAACAGGTTACTTGATTATTGTTTCATTAAGCCTGTGAATCACTGATTATTTTTTCGTAAATAGTTTTGTAATGTTTGCTGATGTTTTCTAAGTTATAGAAATCTGAAACACGTTTGCGTGCCAGAGCGGAAAGAACAGCCAGTTTTTTTGGATCAGTATTCAGCACGTCCAGCCAAGCTTCTGCCAAGCGCAGCGGGTTAGCAGGCGGCACAATCCAGCCGGTATCTCCAATTAATAAAGCACAGTCTCCAACATCGGTTGCCACACAAATGGTTTCACAAGCCATGGCTTCACAAATGACCATGGGCAGGGCTTCACTAATAGAGCTTAAGGTAAGAATATCTACCGCTTGTAGCAAAGCGGGCATATCATCTCGTAACCCCAATAAGTGCACATGACCGTTAAGCTGCGGATGAACACGCAGCCATTGAGAAAGCTGTTTGTTGTTGGGGGTAATGTCTTGCCCAGCTAAAATAAAATGGCTGTTGGGTTTGTGCTTTATTAAAAGGCTGGCGGCTTGAATAAAGCTAAATTGATCTTTTAAAGGGTGAAATCTGGCAAACAAGCCTATTAAGTGGCTATTGGGCGCTAAATTGAGTTCGTTTAATAGCACATTGCGAGAATTTTTGTTTGGCTGGAATTTTTTTAAATTTGCGCCATTTGAAATGACTTGTAGTTTCGAACGGTCAAACCCAGCGTTTAAGTGACTTTGATAAGCCGAATCGGAGCAGCAAATGATGGTGTGCGGCAAATAACGAGAAAGAAAACTGTTGAGTTGAACAACTAATTTGGTAGAAAATTTAATTCCACGTTTCACATCAGAATGATGAATACCCCATACCACGGGGATTTTTCCGGCTAAATGGGCGGCTAACCCGCCCAATAAATCGGCATGGTAAAGCCAAGTTTGAACGACATCAGGTTTTTGATTTTTGAGAATTTGAACGAGATGAGGCAGTTTAATTAAGGCGATTAAGCTGCTTGGATTGATATTTAAACAAATTGTTTCAACGCCTAATTCTTCTAGTTTATTAACCCAAGCGGCTTTTTCTCTTAATGAGATAACAATATGATGGTCTTCTGCCTGCGGCCAATTTTTAATTAACTCAATCAATAAAGATTGGGCGCCTCCAGAAGTCATGCTGGTAATGATGTGAACGATTTTCATAAACGTTAACTATAATCGATTAGTAAAATATCTAAATATTTTGGCACTATTTGTTCAACAGAAAAGTGATTGGCTCGCTCGCGCAAAACATCTGATGGAATTGGGTTTTGTAAAGTTTTTAACATGGCATCTGCTAATGCACTACTATCACCCACAGGGGTTAATAAACCGAATTTTCCATTTTCTAAAATTTCAGCAGGACCGCTCGGGCAATCGGTTGAAACAACAGGTGTGCCGCAGGCCATGGCTTCAGCGAGAACGTTTGCAAAACCTTCCCAACGAGAAGAAAGTACAAATACGTCAGAACGAGCCATATAGGCAAAAGGGTTATTTACAAAGCCTGGCATCGAGACTTTATCTTCAATTTTTAATTGATAGGCGAGTTGTTCCAAGTTACTTCGTTGTTCGCCTTCTCCTAGGATGATTAAACGCGCTTGTGGTACTTTTTGTTGAAGCTCATGGAAGGCTTTCAATAAGGTATCGAAGCCTTTTTGTAGGGTGAGTCTACCGGCCGCGAGAAAAACGGGTCCTTTATTTTTTTGCAGCCATTGATGATCTGTCTTTATTTTTGATTGCAAAATTAACGCTGGTGTGACTACCGGATTATGAATAACATTAATCAATGGGGCAGGTAAGCCAGTGGCTTGCAGAAAATTATCTGCCGCGCTTTGAGATACTACAATCACTTTATCTGCTAACCTGTAAAAAAGGCTAGCCAAAAGGGGAAAGAAGCGATCTTTCCAGCCAGTTGGGTTTTCGGCTGCGGCTTGGATGGCAATGTGTTCACTTAATATTAATCGCCCTCGCCAACCCGATAAAAACCGAGCCAGTAGAATTGCCAAGTTTAAATGCGTTTGAGCAGATAAGACCGAGCTGGGTTGTTCGGTTTTTAAATAGTCTATTAAGTTCGGTATTGATTTTGATGCTTGCTTTGTTTTTAAATCTATTAATCGAGCTTTTTCTGGAACTTCGCTTTTTTGTGGTCCATGCGGGTCTAATAAGATTAAATCAACTTGGATGTTGTATTTTAAAAACCCGGCAGCTAGGTTAAGCATGACTCGTGGTATGCCGCCGCCGCCAAAGTTTGAAAAAAACAAGGCTATTCGATGTGTTTTTTCGAACTTTTTCTTCATTTTGGCAGCCAGTCTGATAAATCACGTTGGATAATTTCTTGTAGTTGTTTGGTTTCTTCTGCATATTGTTTGCGAATGAGATTCGCTGTTTCGGCATCTAATGGCGCAGGATTTGTTGTTTTTAAATTTAATTCAAGAAGTGTTGTTTTTAGTTTATATCGCATAGAATATGGAAAGAAGACTTTAATAAAGTTTTTAATTTGAGAAGGGTTACGCAACCACTGATGCAGCCCTGCAATGCGCGGCAGCGCGGCTGGGTTACTTTCTTTTGGTTGAATTTTAATGGCTTGGTCTGATAGTTCTAAAAAATTTTGTAAATTTATGATTGTTTTGGCGTAATTTTTTAAGTCATCGGTTAATAAGAATAGAAATTGTTCTTTTGGAAAAATAGTTAAGTAATGTTGCAACTGCGAAGCGTATTTTGCTATGGCGGAATATGAATATAAAATAAGCCCGTTATGGTTTAATTTTTGCTGGCTTAATTTCATTCGGTTTTCTTCTGCGGTAAGCGCTTCGTGGAAGGGCAAGGTCTCGTATCCTTCCCGAAGGCTATGCCAATAAAAAGAGTGAACTAATTTGGCTGGGTCTCGAAAGATAACAATAAATTTAGGCGATTGAGGAAAACTAAATTGGTGAATACGAGGCGCGACTTTTTCAGCGTGAAATAAATATCGCGAAGTTGCTTCGCCTCGTGCGGGTTGAGACTGGGCTTGTTTGAAAAATGAGTTTAGATACCATTTTTCACCTTTTATAAAATAATCATCGTCACAGAAAAAAGCCGGTTCTTTTTTAAAAGGCAGATAAACTTCAGGGTGTTGGTTAAGTAAATCAAATAATGTAGTTGTTCCTGCTTTTGCAGCGCCAATAATAAAAAAGTTTGGTTTTTTAGCGTTTAAGTCCATATTTATTAATCCAACCCTTTAATTTAGCTGGGCTTAAACCCAAAAAAGTGATTATTGCATGGGTGCTAGATTTAAGCCAGTTTTTAAGGAACCAAAAGGGTCCATCATGGTATTTTTGCAGATGAAAAATTTTGGTACTGGCTTCTGTACTAGACCATAAAAAATGATATTTCAAAAACCGCACATTATATTCAGGGGGTAAGGTTGCAATGCGAATATCGCTAAGCCAAAGGATTTCACGTAATGTAATTTGATCTTGTAGAAAATTGGCTGTTTGAAATGCGTCTTTCCAAGCATCAAATAATTTCAGCGTATCTTTGCTTTTTCGATAAAGTATTACGCCACTGTTGAATTGTGGAAAGGCATTGGGTATCTGTGTTTTCCATAATTTGTTTGTAATTTGGCTTTGGCGCCAATGCGCGTGAGAGAGAGCCATTTCGAATCTTTCAAGTAATTGAAACATGGTTGAAATATCATCGTTTAATTTTGTATCAGAATCGAGATAAAGAGTCTGTTCAAATGGAGACTTGGAGAGATACTCGATTTTAGAACGGCGATGCGGATTATCAATTTCTGCTATGGAATTAAATGGAAAGGGAAATTTTTTTAATTTTATGTTTGATGATTGCCAATCGGCGAATAAATGGATAGGTAAGTTAGGGCTATATTTGCGAACGGAATAGGCTGATTGTATTGCTGCATTAATATATTTTTTGCCTGTTGCAATATATAGCACCCCTTGTTTTGAAGGTAAAAATAAACCCATAAATTTATTTAACCCAGCTCTTCGGCGGGGTTATTCCTAATCGGTTTAATCCTTTTAAGAACTTTCTATACCAAGGCAGTGCAACCCACCAAAACCAGCCAGCGTGTAATCTTTTTAGATGAAAAATTTTTGCTTGGGCTTCGGTTTTAGACCATATGAAAACATACTTAATATAGCGAACATTATATTCAGGAGGTAATGTTGCTATGCGTAAATCACTCAACCAAAGCAGTTCTCTTAATGTGATTTGGTCTTGTTGATGGTGAGGAAAATTTTTGTGATATTGATCGCGCCAATCTTCGAGAAATTTAATTACCTGTGTCGTTTTGCGATATAAAATAACACCGCCATTATGTTGTGGAAAGGCTTGGGGCAATTCTAACCGCCAGGTTTCTAGCCGGTATTTATCATTTCGGCGGTGAGCATGATTAATGGCAATATCAAATCGTTCTAATAAACGAAACATCTCAATAATGTCAGTATTTAATTCTGTGTCCGTGTCGAGATAAAGGGTGTAATCAAAAGGGGTTAATGGCAAGTAATCAACTTTTGAGCGGCGATGAGGGTCTTGGATTTTTTCAACAGAGGTGAAGGGATATGTAGATTGGTCAAAATTAAAAGAGTAATTTTGCCAATCTGCATAAAGATGTGTTGCAAGTCCCGGGCTATGCTTGAGCACGCTCTCAGCCGAATGGATGGCCGCTTCGATGAATTTTTCTCCCGCGGCAATATATAAAATCCCTTTGGTTTTCATATTGTTCATTGTTTACTTTTTTTTGGGTCAAAAATACCCTTTAAGCCTAGTTTGCTGGCAATGCCGAGTCTTTTTTTAGTCCACGGTCGAAAAATCCAAGTCAGCCAGCCCACGTGAAACCGTTTTAGGTGAAAAATTTTCGTAGTGGCTTCTGTGTTAGACCAGAGATAGTGATATTTGATATACCGAACATTGTATTCAGGGGGCAAAGCTGTCATCCGTAAATCACTTAACCATAACAATTCTCGTAGTGTCATTTGGTCTTGTTGAAATTGTGAAAAATTTTGATGGTATTCGTCTCGCCATTCTTCTAAAAATTGGATGACCTTGGGGGTTTTTCGGTACAAAATTACCCCGCCGTTATATTGTGGGAAGGCATGTGGTAGTTCTACGCGCCATTTTTTTAATCGGTTAGGGTCGTTACGCGTATGGGCGTGGGTTAGAGCGATGTCAAATCGTTCTAATATGCGAAACATGTCTTGGATGTTCTCATTTAACTGGGTATCCGTGTCGAGATAGAGGGTGTAATCAAAGGGGGTTTGCGGTAAATAATCTACCTTTGAGCGGCGGTGCGGGTTTTCTATTTTTGATACGGATGTAAAAGGGTAGCTGGTCTCAGAGAATTTAAAGCCGTAATTTTGCCAATCTGCATAAAGGTGAGTAGAGAGATTGGGGCAATGTTTTAGAACGCTTTTTGCTGACTGGATCGCGGCGCGAATATACTTTTCTCCTGCCGCGATATAAAGAATGCCTTGAGTAGGTGGGTTTGTATTTGCCAATTTATTGCTCAGTCCAATGGTAGCCAAAATGTTCAATTTCATTGGCGCATAATGCTTCAATATGCGCTCTGGTTTTACTGTTTAGTATTCGGCTGTAGTGTTCGCGGTTGTTGCGCGTATTTCCCTTTGCATTCGGGAGTTCTAATTTGGGCAAATTTAATTGGTTCGAGATATGTAATAAATCTGCTTCTAAATTTTCATAGCTGCCTACAAAATCAACAACGATTTCATTGTTTATCGTATATTTACTCCAATTAGATAACATGTGTTGTTGGTTCGATTGAATATATTCGTTTAATTCTGGTTTAGGATTATGGGATCTAGTTTTCCAATAATAGCGGCTTATGGCGCGGTCAAAAGGGTTTCTTTCAAAACAAAATTTATAATAATTATTCCAAATCGTTTCATCTAAGTAGGTTTTTATAAATTCGCAATCGGCGTGTCTTCTGTAAAAAGGGTTTGGTTTTGAAAGATCAAAGAAATCTACCCAATCGCCTCGTTTATATTTAAAAAACGGAAGTTTATAATTTTGGGGACCTTGAAACCCTAAGTTCGCGCGTTCTCTCTCGTCTTCTTTTAAAAGAGTTGTGACGATATCTCCCTTCTGGCAATATTCAGAAAGCGCAATTTCAATACTGG
The DNA here is from genome assembly GCA_964403635.1 of uncultured Anaerolineaceae bacterium. Taxonomy (GTDB): domain Bacteria; phylum Chloroflexota; class Anaerolineae; order Anaerolineales; family Villigracilaceae; genus JANJTV01. The sequence goes on from CAYOGW010000008.1 coordinate 26,611, forward strand.
TTCCGGCGGTTTTCCTCGTTTTAATAAAAATAAATTTATATTTGTGGTTTACGATCATATGTTTTTCTCCAAGCGGTTATTCAGTCTCGTTCGTTTGCCAGTAATAATCAAAGGTTTTAATTTCATCGGCACATAGTAACTCAACCCGTGCGCGTGCTTCGTGGTTAATGATTTGGCTGTAGTGTAGGTGGTTTTTTCGCTGGGTTGTTTTTGCCTTTGGTAAATGAAGGGGAGCAAGTCCTAGTTGCGTAGTAACTTTTTCTAAATCAGCGTTTAATTTTTCGTAACGGCAAATAAAATTCATGGCTATTTGATTTTGGATAGTATAGCGAGGCCATAGATTTATTTTTTCTTCTTGTAAATTTAATATAAACTCATTGATATCGGGTTTATTCGGTTTATTTTTATATTGCCAATAATATTGGCTAATGACACGGTCAAAGGGGTTACGCACTACACAAAATTTATAGTAGCTATTCCATGTTTTTAAACCAATAAAATCTTTAATTTGTTTAGCTGTACCATGTCTTAAATCTTTTACATGTTTTCTCAATACGATAATGCGATACCAATCGTGCAATTTATATTGAAAAACATTAAGCTTATGGTTTTGCGGTCCTTTAAAGCCAGAATCCTTTCCTGTTGGATCATTCTGAAATCTTAATGGGGTAATGACATCTTTTGGCCCGCAAATTTTTGAAAGTTCAATTTCAATACTTGTACTGGCCGTTTTAGGAATTCGTAAAAAAATAAATTGGTGTTGATGTGAAATAATCATAAGTGGCTATTTTTTTAATTGCCAATGCGATAGGTCTTTCTTAATAATGGCTTCTAATTGCTTAATTTCATCCGCATAAAGCCCATATAGTTCTTCTTTAATTTCATCATCCATGGGGGGGTAGTCAAAATGTTTCATTAAACCATCTGTTCGTACCCATTTTCGCATAGATGGGGGGAGAAAAGGTTTTATAACATCTTTAATTTTTGTTTTTTTGATGTAGTTAAATAAATTGAATAAATTTTTGTTACGAGGCACAGCAGATTCATTGCTAATGGTTGGTTTAAACGAGAATATCGGGTCAATTTCAAGAAACTGAGCTAAGTTTTTTAAATTCTGATTAAAGTTTTTATATAAATCTTCTTGCAGCATGAAGAAAAAACTTTCGGACGGGAATAATTTTAAAAATGGCTGAAGGCGGCTTGCGTAGCAGCCCGCTCGAAAGTATCCATATAAGCCATTTCCTTCATATTCTAGCTTGGGCCAGTTCTCGCTTAATCGCTTTGTTTCTGTTCGAATCGCTTGTGTAAAGTTTAATTCGTTAGGGTTTTCATCGCCCTGACGAACACGGTGCCAATAATGAGAATAAGCCCGCTTAACTGGGTCTCTAAAAATGACCGCAAATTTAATGGGTCGATTTTTATATACATCTTTGATGCGAGGCGCAACTTTTTCGCTCCAAGTAAGGTACGCTGGCGTAGCTTCAGCTCGCACAGGAAATTTTTCTGCATTTCCAAAATGGGTTTCTTGATACCACTCTACTCCGTTTTGAAAGCGATCATTATTACTAAAAAATCGAATCTCTTTTTTTTCCGAAGCAAACACTTCAGGATGTTGAGCAATCACATCAAATAATGTGGTGGTGCCAGATTTAGCAGCGCCAATGATTAAAAAATTAGGTAGTTTTTCAAAAGAAATCATATTAAAACTCTTATTTTCTATTAGTAACTTTTTGCCATTCAATGGGAATGTGTACTATGCCTTTCCAAGGAATGGATACCTTAGATAAAGCACTACCATTATCATAAATTTCAAAAGGAGCTATATGGTCTACCTGATGAAAGATTTGCCGCCGACTTTTTTCCAGATTTCTTTTTAATCGGGCAATTTCAAAGCCCAAAAAATATTTGCCGGGGGGCAAAACTTGGCTGGGGATTTTTACCTGCACTATGTGATGTCCAGAGTCGCGTATTTCAAGATTGGTTTCATCGTCTTCAAAATCATAGCTCATCAAGACCATATCCATATCTTGATTATATACTTTCATATTAATGTATGTGTGCGAGAGCGGTTTTTCAATTTGAATTTGTAACTGCACATAAACCGGCTGGTCATGAGGCAAGTAAGAAACGGGAGCATTTTCTGAATTTGTAACTGTTGCAGATATTAATTGTGTTCGATGTGATTTTTTAGCAACATACGACGCTTCGGAACCTAAACGGCCTTCATTGGCATCTAAATAAGCCTGAATCACAGACTCAACATCCCCCATTTTTTCAATCGTTCCATTGTTAATAAAAATAGCACGTTGGCATAAAGCGCGTACAGCGGCCATGTTATGGCTGACAAACAATACTGTACGCCCATGTCCTACCACGTCATTCATTTTATTTAAGCTTTTTCGTTGAAAGGCAACATCACCTACAGCGAGTACCTCATCGATTAATAAAATTTCAGGCTCAAGATGAGCAGCAACCGAAAACGCCAACCGCATACGCATTCCGCTGGAATAGTGTTTAACAGGGGTGTCTAGATAATCATCTATTTCAGAAAACGCCACAATTTCATCAAACTTTTTGCTGATTTCTTGCTGGCGCATCCCTAATATTGCTCCATTTAAATAAACATTTTCACGCCCTGTTAACTCTGCGTGAAACCCCGTGCCCACCTCTAATAAAGATCCTACCCGTCCGTTAAGCCGCACCTTGCCAGTTGTGGGGGAGGTAATTCTTGCTAGTATTTTAAGCAGTGTGCTTTTCCCCGCGCCATTACTGCCGATAATCCCTACAGATTCTCCCGCTTCTACATTAAAGTTAATGTCTTTTAATGCCCAAATTTCTTGCTCAGAGCGGGAAATCTTGTTCTTGCTTGTAAATGCAGACTTGAATAATTTAACACTATTTGATACTGAGTCGGTAATTACATCTCTTAACATGCGCGTTTTTTTTGTGCGCGCAATGTGATATTTTTTACCCAACCCATTAATTTGAATTACTTTTTGCGCCATGCTACACCAAGTCTGCGAAAGTACTTTCCATGCGTTGAAAATACACAAGACCGCTTAGAAAGAAAAGAATAACGACAATTAAAGAGACGAAGAAAGAAATACCTAAAGTAAAATCTTGTCCCAACATAGCCCAGCGAAATCCATCCACCACACCAACCAATGGATTAATGCCGTAAAGCAGCTGCCACTCTGAGGGGATTAAGGTTGTGGCATAGGCAATGGGTGTTCCATACAGCCAAAATTGAATTAAAAATGGGGTGACATATTTAATATCACGAAAACGAACATTCAATGCTGAAAGCCATAACCCAGCGGCTAATGCGGTGATTAGCGCGAGAGCAAGAAAACCGGGCAGAAGCAAGACCCGCCAAGTGAGGGTGATGTTGTAATAAATCATCATTCCTATTAATACTAAAAAGGCAATCCCAAAATCAACTAATCCGCCTACAACGGATGCGGCGGGAAGAAAAATTCTCGGAAAATAGGTTTTAGTAATCATATTTTGATTGCTGACAAGGCTGCCTGATGCTTCGTTGAGCGCGCGAGAAAAAAGCTGCCAGGGTAGCAGCGCTGTATAAGAAAATATTGGGTATGGAATACCATCTGTAGGAACATTAGCCAACCGGCCAAATATAATGCTAAACATTACCATGGTCATTACAGGTTGAATGATGGCCCATAGCGCGCCCAAAATGGTTTGTTTATAACGTACTTTTATATCCCGCCAAATTAAAAAATATAAGAGTTCGCGAAATTCCCAAAGGTCTGCAAAGCGGATATTTAAGAAACCTTTTGGAGGTTCAATGGTGAGTTCGTGGTTTATTTTTGTCTGCATAATGAGTAAATCTAATTATAACTTACGGTGGTTTTTTGCCCCAAACTTCCTAAAAGTAGCTATCGTCGACGATTTTAATGATAAATGTTCCATCAGTAAATTCATAAGCATAAAGAGCAGGTTGAGATTTTATCTCAACCTGCTCTTTATGGGTTAGCAAAACAATATTATTTAATGCCTTGAACAACAGCAGGTGCTAAAATATTAGCACAAATAGCGGTGCCAGATTCGAAGGTAGGTACGGCGAGGGTGCCAACCAAGATGGAACTGACAGAATTGCCGGGCCAGCAAACTTTAACCCAACCAGAACCAAAAATTTCAAGGATTTTGGTGTTATTGTCGTAAGTCCAAGAAAATTCACCATTAGCATCTGGAAATGGATCAACGGAAACACCAGCAACGCCGTCTTCTTGTGAACCGAATGGACCAACTGGAGGACCATAGGTTGCAAAGGCCATACTGGTGCTGGCGAGTACCAAGGTTAAAGCCAAGGCAAGAACGAATAAAACACGCAATTTTTTCACTTTTATCTCCTGTTTGGGTAATTAAACTAGTAACTATTATCGTTTAGTTAAGCACAAAATGCAATTTTATATCCTACGAGATTCGTTCGGATTTTAATTTAATTGTTTAGGCGATACGGGTTTAATCTGTTTACGGTAGTTGCTCTACCCAAACTTCCCAAGGGCCGCCTGCTTCGGCAATTTCCACGGTATAAGTACCAGCGATTAATTCATACTCCGTAAACCCTTGGGTTGGGCCGTTATAGTTAATGAAGGTAACTTTTCCGTAAGGTCCATCCACTTGGGCTTGGTCGTGATTGGTAAATACAATTTTAAAGCGGGATGCGCCAGTCGAATTCCAGTTAACTCGAATGCGGGTGATTTCGTTAAATGTAATTAAATCACTTATCGGTTCACTGCCCGATAAACGCAATAACTCGGCTTGCGGGGTAATGGTACTGGGCGGCAAATTGATAAAGGGGGTTAGGTTAGGCGTGCTGATAATAACGGGGTCTTTTTCTTCCACGGTGGTTGGCTCGCTTGCTGTTTCTGTTGAGGAGCAGGCGGTGAAAAGAAAAACGAATAAAAAGAAAATGGTTGTTTTTTTCATGGTTAATCTCCATTTTTAATTAATTAAGTATAAAGAGCAGGCTGAGATTTTATCTCAACCTGCTCTTTGTGGGTTAGCAAAACAATATTACTTAATGCCCTGAACGGTGGAAGGCGCACTAACGATTGCGCAAATTGCACTGCCAGATGCAAATGTTGGTACGGCGTTGTTGTCCTGCAAGACAATGCTGACAGAGTTGCCAGGCCAGCAAACTTTAACTAGACCAAAACCAGACAGTACAAGGGTCTTGGTGTTGTTGTTGTAGGTCCAGCCAGTGACACCAGTAACACCAGGAAGCGGGTTAACGGAAATGCCAGAAACACCGTCTTCTTGTGAACCAAAAGGACCAACTGGAGGGCCATAGGTTGCAAAAGCCATGCTGGTGCTGGCGAGTGCCAAGGTTAAAGCCAAGGCGAGAACGAGCAAAATGCGTAATTTCTTCATAATATATCTCCTATTTATTTAGTTGAACTTGACCCTATTATTGCTTAAGTGGTTATTTTATTCAACCCTAGGCAGTCCGAATTTCGTTCGGATTTTGATTAAATCGCTTATGCTGAAGCGCCGGTGTAGCTTTTTAAGCCAAATTTGAAGAAAAACCGAGAACCAACCGCAAATAAAACGGTAACCAAAGCGGTTAAACCTAGGGTTTCAAGGGTTAATCGCCCTACCAAGGCTTCGGCGGGGATGGTGACCGCGAAGGCGACGGGTACCAAAAAGGTTAAGCCGCTCCGTAACCAATCGGGGTAGATGCTGATGGGCCAGCGCCCAGCCGCGTACAGCCCTTGGAACAAGTCGGTGATTTCGTCAATGCGCACGACCCAAAAGGCGATTGTGGTAAGGATGAGCCAAAAGGCATAAATGATACTAGCGCCCAGCAGTAATAAGCCTAAAAAGATGAAGGCTTCTGCCCAGCCGACCTGGGTATGAAAATCGAGCAGACCCCAAGTAATGATGGCAATGCCCACCAGCACATCGACCAATTTCCAAATGCGGAACTCGCGCACGCTGACCATTAATTGTGAATCGGCGGGTTTGGTAAGCGCGAAGTCGAGGGTGCCTTGTTGAATATCGTTCATTAATCGCTGCATGTTGGGTTGAATCAACGAGCGCAGGATGCCGCCCATCAGCGTGTGGACACCCATTACAACCAGCAATTCGGCTCGAGACCAGCCCGCCAGATCTGTGGTGTGTTCGAAGACGATACTCAAACCGACCAATCCAACGATTAAGGCGATTAAGGATTCCATCAACTGGAGGAAAAAATTAACACGGTATTGCATTTCGTTAAGCGCGCCAAGGCGCAAGAATAAAAAGGGAATTTTGAACATTAATTACCTACCGATGTGAATTGGCGAATGCCGAACTTCCAGACGAGGTTAACCGCGAGTGTTCCAATCACAACCCAGAGTAGTTGCATGCCCAACCCGCTGATTAATTCTTGGGTGCTGTAACTGCCGACCAAAGCATTAATCGGAAAGAAAAAGGTCCACTGAAAGGGCATGTAGGATGAGATATTTTGTGCCCAGGCTGGCAGCAAACTTAACGGAACCAAGCGGCCAGAGAGTAATAATTCGAGCGCGAAGTACAACTCATAAATGGCGCTAACACGCGTGGTCCAAAAGGTGATCATACCGAGCAGGGAGAGGAACATGGTGCGGATGAGATAGGCGCCCCAAATGGCAAAGAAGAAAACGACCACTTGCAAAAGGTTTGGGTTTAGCTCTGGTTTAAAGACGAAAGCCAAAAAGGCGGCAATCGGCAGCCATAAGATAATGACGACCACCTTCCAGCCTGCAAAAAAGGCGATGTCGCTGTGAATGGGGTGAATGGGGCGTAATAATTCTCCGGCCAAATTACCATTTTGAATGCGCCACTCCCAGCCATAGGGTGTGAAGACGATATTCATGTTGCGGACCAATGTCCAAACAATGTAATAGGCGGCGAAGGTTCCGGCTGTGTAACCGCCAATTGATCCGCCTTGGGCGGCTGCGACGGTGCTCCAAACTACCAAATAGATGACCGGTTCGGCAATCATGCCAATCATATAAAAATAATTGGCAATGCGATACTGAAATTGCACCACAATGGCTGTTTTCATACTGACTGTATAAAAATCGATTAAGGCTTTCATTTTGATTTTTCCTCAGCGAAGACCTTTTCAATCACCGCATCGATGGGAGTGTCTTCAACAGTTAGGTCTGCAACCACAAAATCACTTAATAGGCGGGCGGTGGTTTTTGCCGCTTCTGATTGCGGAACGCGTAAAGTGTAGCGTTCTTCTTCTACATTAACGACTTCTCCATACTTGCTTAAGTCGGCGGTTTTGTTAATGGTCAAGCCAATGGTTTTATACGAATCGAACTTTTTAACCAACTGGCTTAACGCGCCATCGAACATTAAACTGCCGTGATGAATCACAATCACCCGTTTGCAGAGCGCTTCGACATCCGCCATATAATGCGATGTCAAAATAACGGTTGCGCCGGTGAATTGGTTGTAGTCTGCGATAAATTTTCTTAAGCGGCGCTGCATGGTGACGTCTAAACCAATGGTTGGTTCATCTAAAAACAGCACTTTGGGGCGGTGAATTAACGCGCCGATGATTTCCATTTTCATGCGTTCGCCCAAAGATAAGTTTCGCACGGGCTTATGCACCAACTCGCTGACATCTAACATTTCAATTAAAGAGTCGCGGGTTTGCTTAAATTGTTCGGTTGGCACGCCATAAATGGCACGGTTTAATTCAAACGAATCCAGCGCAGGGATATCCCATTGCAATTGATTGCGGTTGCCCATCACCAAAGCAATTTGGCTTAAGAAGGCTTTCTCTCGTTTTTCAGGCAAGTACCCTAGCACTTGGGCTTCTCCGTTAGTGGGGTAGAGCAAGCCGGAGAGCATCTTTAATGTCGTTGTTTTACCAGCGCCGTTGGGTCCTAAAAAGCCCACCACTTCACCGGCGTCAATTTCAAACGAAATTTCATCCACGGCTTTTACTTCGCGGGTTTTACGGTTAAATAAACTTTTAACCGCCGCTTTTAAGCCTTCTTCACGTTCTGGTACAAAATATGTTTTACTTAAAGCTTTCAGTTGAATGCTGGCAGTAGACAAGGGTTACTCCTAAGAAATTAATTAAATAGAAAAGCCACAGAGCGAACCCTGTGGCTTAAAAGAAGCAAAAAAGCTAATTTTAGCAGGCGGGCAGGCTCACATCGGGTACAACATTCATTAAATTGCTTATCATCGTGAGCCTCCTTTCTAGAGATATTGAACAGTAAGTCAAGTATATAGAAATTAAATTATTTGGTCAAGCACTAATATTAACCAACCAACTCGCACCAATTAGCAAATTTTTCTACCTTGCCGCGAATGGTCTCGTGGTACATTTTTTGAATTAATTTGGTCACTTCCCCGCTCGAGCCGTTGCCGATTTTTCGGAAGTCAATTTCGCTCAGGCCGATACACTCCGCCGCCGTACCCACCACAAACACTTCATCCGCTGTATAAAGCTGGTCCCTGCTGACAGGTACTTCGCTCACGCTGTAGCCGAGTTCGTTGGCAATGGTGAAAATGGTATGGCGGGTAATGCCTTCTAGCACAGGTGCGGTAGAGGGCGTATAAATTTTTCCGCGCCGCACCAAAAACAAGTTTTCGCCGGTGCATTCAGCCACATAACCTTGTGGGTCTAACATAATGGCTTCTTGAAAGCCCAACCGTTCCGATTCGGTTTTTGCCAAAATGCTGTTAACATAATTTCCGGCTACTTTGGCTTTGGTCATGGTTACATTAACATGGTGGCGGGTAAACGAAGAAATATTGGCTCGAATGCCTTTTTCCAGCGCGTCATCACCTAAATAATTATTCCACTGCCAAACCGCGATGGATAAGCTGCCCTTGCCGCTGTCTACATTTAAATTCCAGCCGCCATGATTAAGATACAGCAACGGACGAATGTAACAGTCTGTAAAACCGTTGGCGCGTACGGTGTCTTTAACCGCCTTCACAATATCATCAACACTGTAGGTTAAATTTCTCATCCCAAATATTTCTGCCGATTCAATTAAACGGGCAGCATGTTCTCTTAAGCGAAAAATCGCGGCTCCTTTAGGCGTGTTGTAGGCGCGAATGCCTTCAAAAACAGCCGCGCCATAATGCAAGGCTGGGGTTAAAAAGTGAATGGTTGCCTTTTCAAAAGGAACCAGTTCGCCATCCATCCAAATAAATTTCGATTCCATACCCATTGATTACTTTCTCCTTAATTCTTAATTAAATTGTTTAATGACTGCATCAGCCATTTGGCGGGTGCTTAATTTGCCGCCTAAATCGGCTGTGCGAGCGCCATTGGTAATCGCATCTTCGACTGCTTTTTCAAGCGCGGTGGCGGCGTTTTCTAATTTTAATGAATATCGCAGCATTAACGCGCACGATAGGATGGTGCCAACTGGATTGGCAATCCCTTTCCCAGCAATATCGGGCGCAGAGCCATGAATCGGCTCATATAAACCAGGGCCATCTGTTCCTAAACTGGCAGAAGGGAGCATGCCCATCGAGCCAGCCAACACACTGGCTTCATCGGTCAGTATATCCCCGAACATGTTTTCGGTGACAACCACATCCAGTTGGGCTGGGCTGTTAATTAAGCGCATGGCAGCGGTATCGACGAGCATATGCTCTAACACCACTTGCGGATACTTGTTGACCGTTTCAGTTGCTATTTGCCGCCACATGCGTGAGGATTCGAGAATGTTGGCTTTATCCACCGAAATCACTTTTTGGCGGCGGCTTTGGGCTAGTTGAAAAGCCAGTTCTAGGATGCGTTTAATTTCGTAGTCAAAATATTCGAGCGTGTCCACCGCGCGTTCGTGCCCGTTTTTTATTTCTCTTATTTTGGGTTGACCAAAATAAAGCCCGCCGGTTAATTCTCGCACTACTAGCAGATCTACCCCGGTGAGTATTTCGGGCTTAAGGGGAGATGCGTTCATTAAAGCGGGATGTACTTTAACCGGTCGCAGGTTAGCAAACACGCCCAAGCCTTTTCGCAAAGCCAGCAGGCCGCGTTCAGGCCGGTCTTTGGCTTGCGGGTCATCCCATTTGGGGCCGCCGACCGCACCCAATAAAACCGCATCTGCTTGCTGGCAGTCTGCCAGTGTTTCATCTGTCAGAGAAGAACCAAACTGGTCTATCGAGATGCCGCCCATCGGGCGTTCGCTAAATTCCAACGAGAAATTAAATTTTCCAGCCAGTTCATCTAACACGCGCGCGGCTTCTCCAACCACTTCGGGACCAATCCCATCACCGGGGAGTAGGGTAATTTTAAAATTCATGAATTCTCCATTTAATTAATGAGCGAGCATTAAGCCATATTCCACTGAATCGGCTAGTGCGCGCCAACTGGCTTCGATGATGTTGGCGCTCGCGCCGACTGTGCTCCAACGTTGGCTGCCGTTTTGGGTGTCGATTAAAACGCGGGTGATGGCTTGGGTGCCGTTTTCGCCGTCTAAAATTCTCACTTTGTAGTCTGCTAAGTGAAAGGCGGCCAGTTTGGGGTAGTGCGGCAAGAGGGCTTTACGTAGGGCGGTGTCGAGCGCGTTGACTGGGCCATTGCCTTCGGCGGCGGTGTGAAAGACATCGCCTTGCGAGCGGACTTTAACCGTGGCTTCGGCAAAAACGCGGCCATGCCGGTGCTCTACATTGACAAAAAAGTCGAGCAGTTCAAAGGGGGGTTGGTAGCCGTATTCTTGGCGTTTGAGCATCATCGCAACCGAGGCTTCGGCCGCTTCAAATGAGAAACCTTGGGCTTCAAGTATTTTGATGTCATTCAGTACGGGCAGCACTTCTTCGCCTTCTACTTCTACGCCGTGTTCTTCAGCTTTGCTGAGCAGATTTCCGCGTCCCGAAAGGTCTGAAACCACCACCCGCATTTTGTTGCCGATTAATTCTGGCTCAATGTGTTGATAGGATTGCGCCGAACGACGCATGGCCGCCACATGTACACCGCCTTTGTGGGCGAAGGCGCTTTTGCCAACGAAAGGCAAATGCTCGTCGGGCGTGATGTTGGCAACTTCGGAGACAAAATGTGAGAGTTGAGTCAGTTGTTCCACCGCGCCAGTAGGCAGGCTCTGGTAGCCCATTTTAAGTTCTAGGTTGGCAATAATGGAGCATAAGTTGGCATTGCCGCAGCGCTCGCCCACGCCGTTGATGGTGCCTTGTACCTGAATGGCTCCTTTTTGGACAGCGATTAAACTGTTTACGACGGCGCAATCCGAATCATTGTGGGTGTGAATGCCAAATGGGTGCTTGAGATGGGGGGTTATTTCATTTAATATGGTTTCAAGTTCCCAAGGCAGGGTACCGCCGTTGGTATCGCAAAGCACTACGGTTTCGGCGCCGCCGCGTATGGCCGCTTTTAAGGTTTCTAGGGCATAGGAGGAGTCTGCTTTGTAGCCGTCAAAAAAATGCTCGGCATCATAAATAACCCGTTTTTTATGATTAATTAAATAAGCTACCGACTGCTCAATGATTCGCAGGTTGTCATCCAGCGAAGTTTGCAGCACTTCGGTCACATGCAAGTTCCAAGTTTTGCCAAAAATTGTGCAAACTGGCGTGTTCGAATCGAGCAGGGCTTGCAGGTTGGCATCCCCGTCCGGCTCGCTTTTGGCACGGCAAGTAGAACCAAAAGCAGTTATTTTGGCAGTTTGCCAAGGCATGTCTTTGGCTTGCTCAAAAAACGCCACATCCTTGGGATTCGAGCCGGGCCAGCCGCCTTCAATAAAAGCCACGCCCAAGGCATCCAACCGCTGGGCTACCCGTAATTTATCGTTAGCAGAAAGTGTAAAACCTTCAGACTGGGTGCCGTCGCGTAGGGTGGTATCGTAAATTTGAATCGAGTTCGTCATCCGCTTTCCAAACTTTAATTAATTTCGTTGTTCAAACGCGGTGATTTCTTTTTCAAAACCTAAGATGTATCCAAGTTCATCGACCCCGTTAATTAAGCAAGTTTTATTAAAAGCATCAATGGGGAAATTAACCGAGCCGTTTGGGAAGGTCAGCGTTTGGGTTTCTAAATCCACAGCCAGTTCAACATTAGGGATTTCTTCAATTAAATCGAAGAGCATTTTGTGGGTTTCTTCATCGATTTGGATGGGCAGCAAGCCGTTTTTTAACGAGTTATTGCGGAAGATGTCTGCGAAGGAGGTGCTAATCACTGCGCGGAAGCCGTAAGCGGTTAACGCCCAAGGAGCATGTTCGCGAGACGAACCGCACCCAAAGTTGTCTCCCGCTAACAATATTTTTGCCCCCGCGGATTGGGGCTGATTAAGCACAAAGTTGGGGTTGTCTGAGCCATCTGGCAGGTAACGCCAATTAAAAAAGAGCGCATCGGCCAAACCATTTTTGTCGGTGACTTTTAGGAACTGCGCCGGAACAATTTGGTCGGTATCAATATCATTGACCGGCACCGGTACAACATGTGATGTTAATTTTGTAAATTGAGCCATGATTTTTTCCTATAGCATCGTACGAACATCGGTGACAACACCGGTGAGAGCAGTGGCGGCGGCGGTCAGCGGGCTGGCTAAGAACGTTCTGCCGCCTTTGCCTTGGCGGCCTTCAAAGTTTCGGTTACTGGTGGAAACGGCATATTGACCGGCTTCCAGTTGGTCACCGTTCATGGCAATGCACATACTGCAACCGGCTTCACGCCAGTCGCCGCCCGCTTCTTTAAAGATTTGGTCTAGCCCTTCGGCTTCGGCTTGTTTCTTCACGTCTTGCGAGCCAGGGACAACCATCAGGCGCAGGCCGTCCGCTACTTTTTTGCCCTTTAAAAGGGAGGCAGCCAATCGTAAGTCTGAAATGCGAGAGTTGGTACAACTGCCAATAAAAACTACATCTACTTTTTTACCGAGCAGTTTTTCGCCAGAATCCAAGCCCATATAATCTAACGCCTTAATCAAGGAATCTTTTTGAGCAGTATCATTAATTAAATTAGCCACTGGTATATTGCCGCTGATGCCCATGCCCATGCCCGGGTTGGTGCCGTAGGTAATCATCGGCTCGAGTTGGCTGGCATCCAAGGTGATGGTTTTGTCGTAAACAGCGCCTGCATCGCTAGGCAGTTGCTTCCAGCGGGCGAGGGCGGCCTCCCATTCGGCGCCCTTTGGCGCGTTTTCTCTCCCTTTTAAATAGGCGTAGGTGGTTTCGTCGGGGGCGATCATGCCTGCTCGCGCGCCCGCTTCGATGGACATGTTGCAGATGGTCATGCGTTCTTCCATGCTTAAGGCGCGGATGGCTTCGCCGGTATATTCAAAGACATAGCCGGTTCCGCCGCCGATGCCAATTTGAGCAATTAAAGCCAAAATAATGTCTTTGGCAGAAACGCCCTTGGCGAGGGTGCCATTGATTTGTACTTCGCAAGTTTTGGGTTTCTTTTGCAGCAAACATTGGCTGGCAAGCACATGCTCTACTTCGCTGGTGCCAATGCCAAAGGCTAAGGCGCCGAAGGCGCCGTGGGTGGCGGTGTGGCTGTCGCCGCAGACGATGGTCATACCGGGCTGGGTTAAACCAAGTTCAGGCCCAATCACATGCACAATGCCGCGATGCGGGCTGCTCATCCCTTGCAGGGGAATGCCAAACTCAGCCGCGTTTTGTTCCATCATCTTAATTTGGGCGGCGGCCATTTGGTCTTTAATCGGCACATCGGGCGGGGTGGTTGGGATGGCATGGTCGAGTGTGGCAAAGGTTTTGTCTGGGCGGCGTACTTTTAATCCGCGTTGGCGCAAACCAGTAAAGGCTTGCGGCGAAGTGACTTCATGCACCAGATGCAAGTCAATATAAAGCACAGCCGGTGCATCGGCTTGTTGAGAAACAATATGAGAGTCCCAAATTTTTTCAAAGAGTGTTTTTGGCATACATTAATCCTTAATTAAATTTTCTATCCGAGCATCACGCCGTAATCATGCTGCGGAACAGCCGATTCGGTTTG
>CAYOGW010000008.1:40643-42860 GCA_964403635.1 uncultured Anaerolineaceae bacterium
ACGGTGGCGGTGGGCATACCCATTGTTCCGCAAGCAACTTGCAGCCCATCTAAAGCATAAATATCACGTGGGCGGTAAAACTCGTCGGCAATCACGGCTTCTAAGTCTACATCGGTGATGGTTTTCTTGCGGTCGGCTAACTCTTTAAAGCGGATAAAAGCCTGCTCGATCTCGGATTCATCCAAGCTATGACCTAACTCCGCTAAACGAGCGCGTAAGGCAGCCCGCCCTGAATGCTTGCCCAGTACCAACTTGGTCTGATTCACGCCCACATCTTCCGGGCGCATAATCTCGTAGGTTTGGTTGTGTTTTAACATGCCGTCTTGATGAATGCCCGCTTCGTGCGCAAAGGCGTTCGCGCCCACAATGGCTTTATTAGGCTGTACCACGATGCCCGTGTAATTAGAAACAATTTTGCTAATACGGGTTAATTGAGTGCTATCAATGCCAGTTTCTAACCCAAAAACAGGCTGACGGGTTTTAAGCGCCATAACGACTTCTTCTAGTGAGGTGTTGCCAGCCCGTTCACCAATGCCATTAATCGTGACTTCGGCTTGTCGTGCGCCCGCCCGAATTCCTGCCAAAGCGTTGGCGGTGGCTAATCCCAAATCGTCATGCGTATGGACAGAAACGGTGATGCCATCGTGCATGCCGGGGGTTTTGTCGATGACTCCTTTAATTAAAGCAAAGTATTCATCGGGGGTCGTATAACCAACCGTATCAGGGATATTTAACGTAGTTGCTCCGGCTTCAATGGCAACCGCCAGTACCTTGTATAAAAAGTCGGGTTGCGAACGCCCGGCATCTTCTGGCGAGAACTCGACATCCGCGCACAGGCTGCGGGCGTAAGCAACGGTTTCTCGCACTTTTGCAAGCACCTGTTCTGGGGTTAAGTGAAGTTTGTGGCGCATGTGAATTTCGGAGGTAGCCAAAAAGGTGTGAATGCGCGGTTTTTGGGCATCTTGAACGGCATGCCAGGCTTTATCAATATCTTCTTTGTTGGCACGCGCCAAAGCGGTGATAACCGGCACGCGGGTATCTTCCGCGCCTTTGGGCGGGTTGCCCACATCAACCGCGATGCGGCGCACGGCTTCTAAATCATCCGGCGAGGCGGCAGGGAAACCCGCTTCGATAATATCGACACCCAAACGGGCTAACTGACGGGCGACTTCCAGCTTTTCAGCCGAGGTCATGGTGGCGCCGGGGGATTGCTCGCCGTCTCTTAACGTGGTATCAAAAATTTTTACATAAGTATTCATTAGGTTAATTTACGCTTTCTTTATTCCAATTTTCGGGGCGCAGAGAACGCACCGCCGCGCCGGCTTGCCACATTTCCGAATCGCGGATGGCGGCCAGTTCAACATCTAACTTCTCGCGGTAGTCTGGGCGGCTATTGGCTTCTAAGGTAATGCGGGCTTCATTGCCGGTCATTACGCTCTCGTATAAATCCGCAAAGACGGGGTTCACCGCGTCACGAAATTTATCTTTCCAATCCAATGCGCCGCGCTGGGCGGTGGTAGAGCAATTGGCGTACATCCAGTCCATACCGTTTTGGCCGACCAAACGGATTAAGGATTGAGTTAATTCTTCTACGGTTTCGTTAAAGGCTTCGCTGGGGCTATGGCCATGCTTGCGCAAGACGTTATATTGGGCTTCCATCATGCCTGCTAAAGCGCCCATCAGCACGCCGCGCTCGCCAGTTAAATCGCTATACACTTCATTCTTAAAAGTAGTCGGGAAGAGATAGCCCGCGCCAATGGCAATGCCCAACGCAATGGTGCGCTCGTTGGCTTTGCCTGTAAAATCTTGGTGTACTGCAAAACTGGCATTAATCCCTGAGCCTTCTAAAAAGTTTTGGCGAACACTCCGCCCAGAACCTTTGGGCGCAACCAAAGCCACATCCACATGCGGCGGGGGAATTACCCCCGTATCATCCTTAAATGTGACCGAAAAGCCATGCGAAAAGTAGAGCATATCGCCTTCGTTTAAACTTTCTACAATTTTCGGCCACTGTGAGCGTTGACCAGCATCTGAAAGTAAATATTGAATGACAGTCCCTTTTTCAGCGGCTTCCTCGACAGAGAAAAGTGTCTCGCCTGGTACGAATCCGTCTGCAATGGCCTTCTCCCAGTTGGAGGTGCCCTGACGCTGGCCCACGATGACCTTGAACCCGTTATCGCGCATGTTCAACGCCTGAGCCGGACCCTGCACCCCATA
>CAYOGW010000009.1:0-22572 GCA_964403635.1 uncultured Anaerolineaceae bacterium
TGATTTAATTAAATTAGAAGTTTTGGCAATTCCAAACGAAACATTAAATGGCTATCCAACCATACGCGTATTTAGCGCCTCATTAGCCATTAATCCAAAAGATGGACAACCAATGGATATGGCAATAACAGCAGACCAACCAATTCAGATGCCAGAAGACCCAGCTACAATGGGATTGTCGCCAACACTGACAATCGATTCGGTAGAATTAATATATTACACATCAGACCCGCGTTATGCTCAGGTTTTCCCCGGAGCGATGAGTATATACCTACAACCAGTATGGTATTTTAGAGGGCGTTACAGTGATGGCAGTATTTTCCAAATGTATATTCAGGCGCTAAACGAAGAGTATCTGCTGCCAGAACCAGCCGAAGCCATACAAGGTGGTTAAAACAATGGGATGTAACGAAACTGTTACATCCCATTTTGTCTGCAATTAAATGGATTTAATTAACGCCCGCGTTTGACTACTTTTTTGCCATATTTATCTTGTAATTCATCTAACACCGCCCGCAGCTTGCGGGCTTTTTCATCTTCTTGATGTCCCCACAGTTCCATTTGGCGGATGGGTTCGGAAAGCCCGCTGACACCCACCCCGATTAAACGAACGGCTTTCCCTGTCGTGCGGACTTTCTTCATTAATTCTATCGCGGCGCTGGCAATCGGTTCGTCTTGGTCGGTGCCAACGGCTAAGGTGATTTGGCGGGTAAGGGTGGTAAAGTCTGGCCAGCGGATTTTTAGCTTAATGGTTTTGCCAACCAAGCCCTCATCTCTTAAACTGCGGGCTACTTGTGCAGCGAGTTCTTTGAGTGTTTTCATTAATTTTTCATCTTCAAAAATATCTTTGGAGAAAGTGGTTTCTTGCGAAATGGATTTTGTTTCTCGCTCGGTAGAAACCGGTCGTTCGTCTACACCTAAGGCGTGGCGGGCAAGGTCTCTTCCGTTTTCACCAAACAGTGATTTTAATGTCGCTTCGCCAATTTCTGCTAGTTGACCAATTTGGGTGATGCCGATTTCTTTTAACTTTAATTCGGTTTTGGGGCCAACCCCCCACAGCATAGAAACGGGTAACGGAGCTAAAAATTGGGCTTCTGAACCGGCTGGCACAACGGTCAGCGCTTTGGGGTAGCCCGCCGTCTGCGCCTTCTTTTTGCCGGTTTCGGTGGCAATTTTGGCAACTAACTTATTAGACGCGACTCCGATGGAGCAGGGCAGGCGCAGTTCTTCCCAAATTAGGGTTTGCAGGTTTAACGCAATTTTCTGGGCGGGTTCTGGCATGCCACTGATATCGACAAAGGCTTCGTCTACTGAAATTTGCTCTACCAGCGGCGCCAAATTGTGCAGGCGTTCCATCACTTTTTTAGACATTTCTCCGTAGTGCCCTCGCCCGCTGGATACAATAATTAATTCTGGGCAAAGCCGCAAGGCTTGGCTGGTGGGCATGGCAGAGCGCACGCCCATGGCGCGGGCGGGGTAAGAGCAGCTGGCAATCACGCCGCGCTCGTCTGGGCGGCCACCCACCGCGAAGGCTTTACCGCTTAGGCTGGGGTTGTGCAATTCTTCTACCGCACAAAAGAAAGCATCGAGATCTAAATGTAGGATGGTGCGAGACATAAATAGGATTATACTCACCCAAAAATGGAGGACGCTATGAAGAAAATGTTTCTTTTGATGTTAATTTTAATGTTCGGATTAAGCGGCTGCATCACCATCAATATGCCCGCTACAAGCGAGGCGGGCGCCCCCACACTGCCTCCCGTTGCTTCAACCGAAGCCCCCACCCCGACACCTTTTGTGCCAGTAGCGGCTACGGCTACAACGATTGTTTTGCCAACCTCGGCGCCGGTAGGATTAACTGTAGAGCAATTAATGAATAGCAATTACAGCACCCAAGACGGCGTTGATTCTCGAAATTACACTTTAATTAATGGGGTTTACCAAACTGGCCCAGATGCCAGTGTTGGCGGTTTTTACTCCGTGCGGATGAGCGACCAGATTGCTTTTGGCGATTTAAATGGCGATGGTCAGCCCGAAGCAGTGGTGCTGTTATTTGAAAATTATGGCGGCACAGGCACGTTTATTTTTATGAGTGTCATTACCAGCCAAAACGGTCAGCCAGTGCAGTTGGCTACCCTGCCGATTGGCGAAATGACGATTGAGCAAATTAGCATCACGGGGAACGAGATTCGGCTGGCGGGCGTCACCTATGGCCCCAGTGACCCGCATTGCTGCCCCAGCATGCCTTACACCAAAACCTATGCCTTTGTAGATAATCAACTGTACCTTTCTCATTTAACCACGTTTACCCCAGTGGGCAGCGAACGGGTGATTACGATTACATCCCCAGCCGATTTTTCAGGCGCGGCGGGTTCGTTGCGTTTAATTGGCAATGTCAGCATTGCTCCTTTTGAAAATACATTGGCGTTCCGTATTTATGACGGTTTAAGCAACAACGAGTTGGCGGCTGGTCCCATTACCATTGCCGCGCCCGATTTAGGCGCGCCGGGCACTTTTGATGTATCCATTGGCTTATCGATCAGCCCCTCCACAGGCTGGATTCGGGTAGAACTGCAAGATATTTCGGCAGCCGACGGCTCCTTAATTTCAATGGATTCGGTTTTGCTGCATGTGCCATAAGCGGCTAAAGAGAATGTTAAAAAACCTGCCAATTGGCAGGTTTTTTAATGTTATGAATTTCACAACCTAATAGGGTGTAAAATCTTAGTATGAAGAAAGCACAAAAGTACTACGTTGTTTGGAAAGGTCGCAAACCAGGCATTTTCACCAGTTGGAAGGAATGCTCCGACTCCGTTTCCGGTTTTCCAGACGCTGAATACAAGGCGTTCGATTCCCCGCTGGCGGCAGAAGACGCCTTTCAAAAAAAATACGAAGATTTTAAAGGCGGTCCCGCCACGCGCGGCATGTGGAAAACCGCCATTGTAAAGCCTATTTTGCCATCCATCTGTGTCGATGCGGCTTGCGCCGGTGTGCCCGGCCCGCTCGAATATCAAGGCGTAGACCTAGAAACAGGCGAAAAATTATTTCACATGGGGCCCTTCGCAGACGGTACCAATAATGTTGGCGAATTTTTGGCCATCATGCACGCGCTCGAATGGATGAAAAAACAAAAAGTTACCCGCCCCATCTATTCCGATTCGGTTATCGCGGTCGGCTGGGTTAAACAGGGTATTTGCCGCACCAAAATGGAAAAAACACCCGCAAACGCGGCGCTCTTTTATTTAATCGGTCGCGCCGAAAAATGGCTGGCAGAAAACAACATCATGGCTGGCATCATCAAGTGGGATACCGAAAATTGGGGTGAAAACCCAGCCGACTTTGGCAGGAAATAAATGCAAGGTTGGAAAAACTGGTTTTGGTGGGGGCTGGCTTTCGGCAGCCTGTTGCTGCTCGCATTAATCGCCTACTGGGCCGACACCGGCACAATGCCCCCCTTAATTAAACAAATATACGATTTTCCAAATGGAGACCGTTTGGGGCACTTTGCCATTTATGGATTAATCGCCTACGTTTTTTCGATTGCCAGCCGATTCCGGCGGGCTCAACTGGGGCGGTTTTCCGTTTTATGGGGTGTGATTCTGGCTGTTGGCCTCGCCACCGCCGAAGAAGCCAGCCAACTGTTTATTGCTGCCCGCACCGCTGATAGTATCGATTTGCTGGTGGGCTACGCTGGAATATATGCCTCCACTTGGCTGCCGTGTGTAAAAATAAATTAATTAATTTGGAGATTTGATTAAATGAAAACTGCTCTTCTAATCATCGACATTCAAAACGACTACTTTCCCAATGGCAAAATGGAACTGGTTGGGGCAGAAGCCGCCGCTTTAAAAGCCCGACAGTTATTACAATGCTTTCGAGAAAATTCTGCTTATCACGTTCACATTCAGCACGAAGCGCTGGGGCCAAACGCCACCTTTTTTATTCGTGGCACAGACGGCATCAGCATCCACGACTCGGTGGCTCACTTTGAAGGTGAGCCGCTGGTCATTAAAAATTATCCCAACTCGTTTCGTGAGACCGATTTGTTAAGTTTGCTGCAAGAAAATAAAATTGAGCGGGTGGTCATTTGTGGCATGATGACTCACATGTGTGTAGATGCCACTGCTCGCGCTGCGGCCGATTTTGGCTTTCGAGTCTTAATCGCGGAGGATGCCTGCGCCACAAGAGATTTAATCCACGCCGAGACCACTGTACCTGCCGACCATGTCCATAAAGCCTTTTTGGCGGCTTTAAAGTCTTATGGGCAAGTGCTCACTACTGAAGAAGTCATTGCTCAACTGGCGGCTGAAAGAGATTAATTAAATGAAAACAAAAGAGCGGATGAAATTTCATCCGCTCTTTTGTTTTAAGGTCTCGCTAGCAAAATTAAATCACCTTCTTGACGAAGGATTTTCCAGTTGGATAAGGTGGAGTAATTAATTAAATTCTCTTCTGAAACAATGACATAATCCATTGTATTAAACCAATCGCCGAGTGGTTTGCCAGCGCGGAAGTCTTTGACATTGCTGTCTCTCTCACGATAGTTGGGTGAGATGCTCCAATGTCCTAAATAAGGTGTGAGACCTGTATAAGTTGCTGTCAAGTAACTATAAAAAGGGTCATCTGGAATTAATACGCGACCTGTTAGTTGGTTTTGATTAATCCATTGGTATAGGTTCGATTCATTTTGGGTTAAATAAAGGCTGAAATCTTCTGGGCCAAGCGTTTTAGCCACAAAGGCAAAGTTATCTACTATTACCATCATCAAGAGTAAATTAATGATGACTCGGGCTGGTAAAACTGAAAATTTTTGTGTGATGAATATAAAGAATCGTTGAATCAAGGGGGCTGCCAAAAACAAAAGTGGCAGCCAAGTGTAACCGCGTGTAAAGTGTAAAGGCTGATGAGCGGTCATTAATAGGTCATGCTTGGCAAGCGCAAGCGAAATCAGCGCGCTAATAATCCACAGCCATTGCATGCTAGAAATATTTTTGTAGGCTTTAATTAATCCAATCAGTGCGATAGCCATTAACCAGCCATCATTAAGCAGCCAAACTTCAAAGGTGTAACTCCAAGGGATGGCCCAAGCGCCTTGAATGGCTTGATGAGAAGCAAATTGGTTTAAATACCAAAAATAATAGGCCGCGAAGCCAGCAAATAGAAATAAAGAAGTTACCCTTGGCCAAGCCGGAATTTTCTCTTGATTAAAGATGCTCATGGCATATAAATAAACAATTAAAATCAACAGAAGTTGAACCCCAGAAAAGGGGTGGGTGGTTGCCAATAGCCCGCAGAAAAGCAAAGCCAACCCCCAGCGTTTGTTGATTAAACTTAACCAAGTGGCAGCAAACAAAACATGGTAAAGGGTTTCGGTGGTGTACATTAAATTACGGCCCCAGTTAAGAAACCAGTAGCCGTCGTCTCTGTCTAATAAGAATAGGTTTTCCAAAATAGGCAGCCCGCTGATTAAATTAATGCCTACCTTTGCCAAAATTAAAAATCCGCCGCCCCACATGGCCATTAAAAAAATGGTGCCGCGAAAAGCTGGGTTGGGTAACGTTTTTTCTATTAATTGATAGGTGACCCAACTTAATAAGAAAGCAGTCATCACCCCATAAAAAACAAACTGGTAGCCTGGGTCAAACCCCAATATTTTTATGCCACCCCCTAATATCCACGGAAACCAGTGAAAGTAAATCACTTCTCCGTTTTCGTTATACGGGTTAGGGTATAAAATGCCATTGCCGCCTTCAAAAATTTCTCGCCCATTGGCAGAGTAATACGGCATATCGGTTTGCAAAAAACCAGTGGGTACAACCGTAGCGGAAGCATTTAAAAAATGGTGGATGTAGAGCGTTAAAAAGGGTAAGGGCGCTAATAGAATGAGCATCCAAGTTCGTGTACGGTTCATTGCGTGATTATATTTCAATTTAAAGTAGGGAGATTTGAATGAAAATTTTGGTTTTTGGTACAGGCGGAGTCGGCGGTTATTTTGGCGGAAGGCTGGCTCAGGCTGGGCAGGATGTGACTTTTATCGCCCGAGGAAAGCATTTAGAAGCATTAAAACGGGATGGCCTGCGGGTAGAAAGCATCTCAGGCGATTTTACGATTCACCCTGTGCGTGCTGCCGATACACCAACAGACCTAGCTGACGTTATTTTGGTGGCAACCAAAGCTTGGGATGTGCCAGCCGCTGCCATTGCAATGAAGCCTGCCTTAAAATCCGAAACAATTGTGCTTCCCTTGTGCAATGGCATTGATGCGCCTGCTCAATTGGCGGCTGAATTGGGCGAAGCGCATGTTTTAGGCGGTTTGTGTCGGATTAGTGCGTTTATTGGTGAAGCTGGATTAATTAAGCATGTGGGTGTAGCACCCTCTATGTTATTCGGCGAGTTAAACGGGCAGGTTACACCACGCGTGAAAACCTTAAAAAGTGTTTTTGAAAGTTGTTTGGGATTAAAGGCAGAAATTGCAGAAGATATAAATGTGGCGATGTGGGAAAAGTTTATTTTTATTGCGGCCATTAGCGGCGTAGGCAGTGTCGTTCGACAGTCGATTGGGTTCTTTCGCACCGTACCAGAAACCCGTATGATGCTTCAATCAGCCATTGCTGAAGGGTGTAGTGTTGGACGGGCCTTGGGCGTTAAGTTGAGCAATGACCTTGAAGCAAGAATATTAAGCATTATTGATAATGTGCCGTTTGAGATGACAGCTTCGATGCAAAAAGATGTCATGGATGGTCGGCCTTCGGAGTTGGATGCTCAAAACGCGGCGGTGGTGCGGCTGGGATTAAAGGCTGGGCTGGCTACCCCCACGCATGAATTTATTGTTGCGAGTTTAATGCCCGCTGAAATAAAGGCCAGAGAAAACAGAAATTAATTTTTTTGCCAAATGGCAATGACTGTTTTTCCAAGGTGATAACCTGTTAGCCTATCTACAATACGAGAAATTGGAATAATGAAACGGTCCCAAAATTTAATTTGAGAGATGGTTGGCATGGATTGTCGCAACATTAATCGATTGGCGAGCGAGAGTAACATTCCTACAGAATCGAGATAGAAGATTTTTTCAATGCGGCATTCGGGCGGTGTGATTTGAATCATCCGCTGGCGGTTATACCGCCGAAAGTGACCAATTTCCGCGTCGAAGGGGGTGTAGAGGGCTTGGTGGGCAGGGGAAAGCGCGATCAGGTAACCGCTGGGGTTTAAGTGTTTTGCTGCACGGTTTAATTCAGCGGCGTCATCTTCTATATGTTCGATAACATCAATATAAATAATACAGTCGAAGCTTTGGTCTGCCGGAAGGTCTTGAACAAAGCCAATTTTTGTAATGCAAGTTGCTGGCAATTGTTTATTTTTAATTAATAGATCTATTTCTTTTAATAATTCGGCATCGGGTTCTAAGCAAAGCCAAGTGCTTTGGTTAGGGGTAATTAATGCCAAAGTGGTAGCGCCCAAGCCCGCGCCCACTTCTAGCAGGGATTTGCCAAAATAGGGTTGAATTTTGCTGGCGTAGTACTTCTTCCAGTTTTTGGCATGAGAAAAAATGGTAAGTTCTTCACCAATGTAACGGTTATCGGTCATAGGATTTCTTCTATATTTAAAATAAAGTCTTGATAATCTTGTGCTGGAATAAAGGGGCGATTGCTGCGTAAATTGAGGGTTAAAAAAGAAAGGCTGGTTAAGAATAATAAGGCTTGAAAGAAAATAACAGCCAAGCCAATTGCCACTGTGGTTGCCCAGCCGGGAATTGCCAACGGGGTAAAGAAACGAATGTATAACAAAATAACAAAACTGAGACCAACAAGACTAAGAATAGATAAGCTAAAAATAATCAGGCGCACAGCAACCACCTCTACATAAACGGATATGGCGCTTAACCCGTGCAGTATTAAATTAATTAAATTCATGCGAGATTTTCCAGCATAGCGTTTTCCACGGGTGGTGGGAATGTCGGTACGGGGCAAGCCCGAACGGATGATTCCGGCGGCGTAATGATTCCAAATTTCTGGCAGTAGGACAATCCGTTTCATTAAGTTATAGGGGATTAAGCTAAAGTTGCCAAAATTAATTTGAACACCAGTTAATAAACCAAATAGAAATTTATAAACAGAATAAAAGACTTTGAAAATTATGCCCTCAGAGCGTTGGCTGCGACGTGCAAAAATAATTTTTTGTTCTTGGTTTAAGCCTGTTTTAAAGAGAGAAAGAGCATCTTCTGGGCGGTCTTCCCCATCGCTATCCATCACGATAATCGTATCGCAAACTATGTTTTTGCTGGCATAGGCAAGGCCAACGGCAATGGCACGTTGGTGCCCAATGTTACGAGCTAAATTTAATATTTTTATTTTTTTAATTTTGTTTAGTGGTTGGTTGGTTTGCAGTTTTAATTCGCCATAGGGTGACGCATCATTAACCGCTAAGATGCTTATTGTTATTGGTTCTTGTTCGAATGCGTTATTTAATTTAACAATCAGGCTGCTGAGCGAATCCCAGTCGTTATAAAGCGGAGTGACAATTAAAAGATGTGACATTGTTAAAAATTGTATCACTGGGGAAATAAAAAAGCGGCCTTTTTAGGCCGCTGGTGGTTGTTTTTTCTTTAGATAAGGAATGGTTAAGATGGGAATGAGAATAAAGGTGATTTGGATTAACCCTAATAATAAAATTCCGTCTGTGCCACCGGCTTGGGTTTCAAGGGGGGCTTCGGTTTCTGTAGCTTTTTCATTAAAGGGGGTTCCTGTGGGCGTGCCTGCTTGTAGCTGGTTCGGGGCTTGCTGCAGGGCAAGGCTGGCGAGGGTGAGCCCGATGATTATCAAGAATAGGATGGGGTAGGGTCGTTTTATTAACATCGTTACAAAATTCACTAAATAGGGTGATGGTCTTTCACCCCAGTATATCACGCGTAGGGAAGGGGTTTTCTTATCATTTGTTAACTTATCATGTATAATCCCGCTAAGCTTGGCTTAAGGAATAATTTCTTATTTATACATCTACAGAGTCATTACGATACAAAATTGGTAGGGTATCTAATGCCTCTGTGGATTGTTGTTAGACCAACTCCGCAGGAGAAGTTATGGATAAATTTTTTAACATGCTAAAAAAGCCAGCAGTGCAATACACATTATTAATTGCATTTCTGGTTGTTGTGGGGGGTGCTGGTTGGGCGTTGTATCAAACTCAAATTCCGCCAGAGCAACCAATTCAGTTTCCGCATAATGTTCATGTTGGTTTGCAAATTCAATGTTTATATTGCCATCCGGGGGCATTTCGTCAGGCATCTGCGGGTTTGCCTACAGAACAAAAGTGTTGGGGCTGCCATCAACAGTTGAAGAAATATGAAGACCCCGCTGTGGAATGGCCTGCTGAATTACAGAAATTACGCGGTTATGTAGAGCGA
This sequence comes from uncultured Anaerolineaceae bacterium, assembly GCA_964403635.1. Classification (GTDB taxonomy): domain Bacteria; phylum Chloroflexota; class Anaerolineae; order Anaerolineales; family Villigracilaceae; genus JANJTV01. Next base: position 9,400 of record CAYOGW010000009.1, read on the forward strand.
AATGAACCCATTCCATGGGTGCCTGTTTATATTGTTCCTGATTTTGTTCATTTTAATCATCGCCCGCATATTGCCGCTGGGTTAAATTGTGAATCTTGCCATGGGGATATGAGCAAGCAAAAAGTAGCTGAACTACAGCAAACTATTAATATGGGTTGGTGTATTACTTGTCATCAACAAAAAACGCAGGATGACCCAGAGAAACGCAAGAAACTTCTCTCCTGCGAAACGTGTCATTATTAAGCTGAGAGGAAAACCAATGACTGAAAAAATTTCTCGGCGTGATTTCTTAAAATTAGTAGGAACCGGTGCAGCTACTACGGCTGTTTTAACAGGTTGCGGCCCTGCTTCACGCTACGTTGTTCGTGAGCCATATACAAAAATGCCCGAATATAACTATAACGGGCAAAGTACTTATTTTGCTACTACTTGCCGCGAGTGTGCGGCAGGTTGTGGTTTGGTGGTTCGTACCATGCAAGGGCGGGCGATTAAGGTTGAGGGGAATAAGTTTAATCCGGTAAACCTTGGAAAAACGTGCGCGCGCGGGCAAGCCACATTGCATGGCGTATATAACCCAGACCGTATTCAAGAACCGGCTCGTCAGGCGGTGCGGGGTTCACGCGAGTTTGAAGCAATGGAATGGGATGCGGCTTTGGTTGTAGTCGCAGATTTGTTGAAAAATTCCAAGCCCGGCGAAATTGCTTTTTTGATGGGCATGGCTCCCGACCACCTTTTTGATTTGGTCTCAGATTTGGCTCGTGCTTTAGGCGCTCCTGCTCCGGTTCGTTTTGGGGCTTTGGGAATGTTTGAAGCCCGTGCCACTTTGGCAGAAGCTTCGAAAGTTTTATTTGGTCAGGCGAATAACTTATTTTTTGATATTGCCAATGCTGATGTTACTTTTTCTTTTGGTGCGAATTTCTTAGAAACTTGGATTTCTCCGGTTGCTTATACACGTGGTTTTTCTAAGATGCGCCGAGGAACCCCTGGTAAGCGCGGTTATTTGGTTCATTTTGAACCTCGCATGTCACAGACGGCCATTAAAGCGGACGAATGGATTCCTGTTACCCCTGGCAGCGAAGGTATCGTTGCTTTGGCAATTGGAAAATTAGCCGCTGAGTTTCAAGGTCGGGTTATTGCAGCTTATGAAGATATAGATGTGGCGAGTGCTTCGGCTGTTTCTGGTGTTTCGATGGAAACTTTAGAGCGGCTGGCACGCGTTTTTGTTAATTCCACTGCGGCTTTGGCTATTCCGGGCGGCTCAGCTTTAGGTCAAAGTAATGGTTTAGATGCAGCAAAAGCCATCCTTTCTTTAAATGCATTGTCTGGTAACTTAGGTAAAGCGGGCGGGGTTTCATTTGCTCCTGCTTCGCCTTTAGATGAAGAATATCATCGCCCAGCGAATCTTAAGGAAATGTCTGCGTTTATCAAGCGAATGAATGACGGTCAGGTTAAGACACTCTTTGTTCATGGTGTAAATCCCGTTTTTGAACTTCCAAAAGCTTTGGGTTTTGAAAACGCGCTTGAGAAAGTACAAACATTGGTTTCGTTTTCATCTTTCCCTGACGAAACAGCCATGTTGGCAGATTATGTCTTACCAGATCATACCGGTTTGGAATCGTGGGGCTATCAAACTGTTCCAACAGGCACTGGGAAAGTAGTTCTTTCTGGCGCTCAGCCTGTGATTGCTCCCGTTTACAACACTATGTCCACTGCTGATTTATTGTTAGCAGCAGCGGCACAAATGGGTGGAAATGCCGCCAAAGCGCTTCCATTTACAGATGAAGTTGCTTTTATTCAAAATAAAGTTACGCCTTTGGTTTCAGCCGAAGGTGGTTATTTCTCTGCGGCTGAAATTAATACCTTTTGGGCTCAATTCCAACAATTTGGTGGTTGGTGGACAAATGACGACCAATTGGCTGTTCCAGCTGCTGGCGCTTTAGATAAAGCCATTGAGGTAGAAGCCCCATCCTTTGCTGGTGGCGGTGAATTTCATCTTTATCCGTTTGTTTCTCCAGTATTAGGAGAAGCAGGTGCCAATAAACCTTGGCTTCAAGAAGTGCCTGACCCTACGACAACAGTGATGTGGAATTCGTGGGTTGAAATTAATCCCCATACGGCAAAAGAATTAGGCTTGCATGACGATGATGTCGTTGAAATTCATTCGCCGTTTGGAACTGTAGAAGTATCAGTGTATTTGTATCCAGCCATTCACCCGAATGTAATTGCCATTCCATTTGGGCAGGGTCACACTGCTTACGGACGTTATGCCGAAGGCCGAGGGATTAATCCCGCTACGCTGCTGGGTGGTAATGTTAATGAAGCCGGTGATGCAACCTTTGCCGGTGTTAAAGTTGAAATTAAGAAAACTGGTCAAACTCGCCCGCTTTCTCGCTTAGAGAGTCGATTGGGCGTTTACGGTTCTGAAGAACATTAAGCCTTATCTACTATAGGTATAAGGAGAGAAACAAATGGCTACTGAGTATAAAATCCCGGAATTTAAAGCGGATTGGGCTGCTGAAGGCGGCGAAGGCAAGTGGGGAATGGTTGTAGATATGGACATTTGCACAGGCTGTCAGGCTTGTGTGGCTGCCTGTGCAATGGAAAACAACATTCCCTTCGTAGGTGAAGAAGATGCCGGCTATGGTCGTTCAATGCAATGGATTCGTGTTGAACGCTTGTGGGAAGGCGAATATCCTGAAGTAAAAACCGAATTTGAACCGGTTATGTGCCAGCAATGCGGTTCTGCACCTTGTGAACCAGTTTGCCCGGTCTTTGCTTCGGTTCATAGTGAAGTTGAGAAATTAAATATCCAAGTCTACAATCGCTGTGTGGGAACCCGTTATTGTGCAAATAACTGCCCTTATGTTGTTCGTACATTTAATTGGCGAGATTATGAACGCCCTGAGCCGCTTAATAATCAGTTTAATCCTGATGTTACTGTTCGACAACGCGGCGTTATGGAAAAATGCACTTTCTGTATTCAAAGAATCCATAAAGGGCAAGATGTTGCCAAGTCTGAAGGGCGAGATGTGTATGATGGGGAAGTTACCCCTGCGTGTGCTCAAGCTTGCCCGGCAGATGCGATTGTATTTGGTCGAATTGATCAACCTGAAACTCGTGTAAGCCAATTGGCACGCGAAGGACGAAGCTTCAAATTGTTAGAAGAGTTAGGTACTTTGCCAAGCGTTACCTACTTAAAGGGAGGCACCTATGGCCGTAATGGCTAAGCCGCTTTCCAACGCGCAAAATCATGATCACGCTCACGATCATGAAGCTGCTTTGCGTAAGGAACATTTATTACTTGACCCCAAGCCTCGCGGCGAGATGAATAATATGGTCATGGATATGATGGGCCATACGTCTTGGAAGTTTTGGGTTGTTTTCGCCGTTTTAACCGCCTTGGTTTTGTGGGGTTTGGTTTATTCTTGGGGCGCGATGATTTTAGGCGGTATTGGTTTAGCGGGTGTCAATCAACCTGTATTCTGGGGTTTGTTCCTTGTTCACACTGTGTTTTGGATTGGTATCAGCCACGCTGGAACCTTTGTTTCTGCCCTTCTCCGTGTATTCAAAGCCGAATTTCGTCGACCGTTTACACGCGCCGCTGAATTAATGACAACCTTTAGCTTGGCTCAGGCAGCAGTTATGATTTTTGCTCATATGGGTCGTGTTTGGTTGGCTTATTTTATGTTTCCAATTCCAAATCAACGACAAATTTGGACAAATTTCCATTCCCCATTAATGTGGGACTTTTTGGCGATCCTCACTTATTTGTTGTCTTCAACCATGTACTTGTTCTTGCCACTGATTCCAGATTTGGGAATGGCACGTGATAAATCTACTGGTTGGCGAAAGAACCTATATAAAATTTTGGCATTAGGCTGGCGCGGAACCGAAGCGGAGTGGACGCATTTGCGCCACGCTTTGAATATTTTCGCGTTTGCAATTTTACCCATCATGTTCTCGGTTCATACAATCGTATCTTGGGATTTTGCAGCAGCCATGCGCCCTGGTTGGTCATCTACCATTTTTGGGCCATACTTTGTTGTTGGCGCTATTCATTCTGGTGTAGCTGCGGTAGCCATGGTGTTGGTGGTTATTCGTCAATTCATGAAGAAGATGGATTACTTCATTCGCCCTGAGCATTTCGATGCTTTAGGAACATTGATGTTAATTATTTCCATGGCTTGGGCATACTTCTTCTTTAACGATTATTTAGTTCAATGGTATGGCGGCGATAAGTGGACCGATGCGTTGCTTCATTTCCATGAAGCGGGTCCATTTGGTTGGATTTGGTTCATGATGTTAATTTGTAACATTCTTGTGCCTTGGGTTACTTTATGGAGTAAAACAATCCGCCGAACCCCATGGGCAATGTTCGTAATTGGTTTATTAATCAATGTAGGCATGTGGGCTGAACGTTTTATCATTATCCCAGTTTCGCTTTCCATTAATCGCATGCCTTTCCGGTGGGGTGGATATACCCCCGGGATTGAAGTGCCAATTTTTATTGGTTCAGTCGCATTCTTTATTTTGCTGTACATGATCGCTTCTCGATTAATCCCCTTGGTTCCTGTTTGGGAAGTTCAAGAAGGCCAAATGGCACATTCCATTCGCCATTATGGTAAAGAAGCTGTCGTTACCGTAAGCGATTTGGAATAATAGGAGAATATGATGAGTGAAAATAAAAAACTCCTGTTAGCACTTTTTGAAGAAGTTGACCCCGCCGCGAACGGCGTGGACGCTCTGCGGCATCTCGGAATTGATGATGCGCAGGTCAGCGTAATTTCTGGCACACCCATCACAGAAGCGATGCTTGGCAGAGCCCACCAAAAAACCAGAATACCCAAGTTTGCAATGGGTGGTGCTATGGTCGGTATGATGTTGGGCATTTTCTTTGCTTTTGGTACCCCAACTTTATATCCCGTATATGTAGGCGGTCAACCGCTTTATGCTGTACCGACAAGCGTTGTGGTTATGTTTGAAATGACCATGCTAGGGATTATGTTAAGTACATTTTTAGGCGTATTTTTAGAGTCGGATTTCCCTTCTTATACACCTAAAATATATGTGCCAGAAATCGGCGATGGAAGCATTGCCCTCGTCATTGAATGTTCTGATGAAATTGAAAAGAAAGTAATTAAGGCGCTAACTGATGCCGGTGCAGAATCAGTTCGGCCTGCGGAGGCGCAATCCCTATGAGCCTTTTGTCTCGCTTAATTCGTGTGTTTTTGGTCTTAGGTATGCTTTTTGGCGTGGTAATGTTATTTACCTATGACATTATTAAGATTGAGTGGATTTCTTTTATGGAGATTCAACCATCTTTTAGGCCGATGGAAGACCCGTTGCCGGTCGCATCCCGTTCCATTCCCATTGAAGGAGCGGCATATATTCCCGGACAGGGTTCGCCCTTAAATCCCATCCCTGCCGATGAGACATCTATTGCTCGTGGCGGTCAGTTATTTGCCATTAATTGTGTGATGTGCCACGGTGCAACTGGTGAAGGGAATGGTTTAATCGGCGCCGCGCTGGTTAATCAACCAGCTAATTTAATCAGTGATGTAACACAAAGTAAACCAGACGGTGCACTGTTCCTGACCATATCAACAGGGGTGCCAGGACGTATGCCCGCTCTTAACGAAAACTTGGCTGTGCGTGATCGTTGGGATGTTGTTAATTATATTCGTTGGTTAAAAGCCAATGCTGCCGCCCCCCAACCGTAAGGAGAAATTGCTGTGAAAGAGTTAAAAGGTATTGCGTTTGTCTTTCTAATTGGCCTTCCGGTAATGTTAATCGTGTGGATTTATGGTCTTTATTTTTTTGGCTGTAATTCGGACAATTCATGCTCAGGCTCACATCATGTAGAACGAACATCCATTCCCACTTTAATTGCGGCAACCATGCCCGCGCCAAAAGTTGGAGCAGATGTTGTCGCGGTAGGGCCAAAATGCCAAATTACCGCCGTTGAATTTTTAGGCGCGTGGGTTAACGCAGGCAGCCCAGAAAATGACTCCTTTGAATTTGTGGATGCAATGGGCAAGAATTGCACAGCTACTTACGAAACGGACGTCCAGAAGCTCTTTTCTGAATCTAACCTTTGGTACGACGGTGCTCCTGCTTGTACAACCTGCCATTATGCTGATGTTGTCAAAGCAACCATGAACATGGATCTAAGCAGCTATTCGGGTGTTTTGGCTGGCTCTGGACGTGCCAAGGGTGAACCAACCGGTAAAGACATTTTAGGCGGCGGCGTTTGGGAAAGTTCATTACTTTATCAAATGCTTTATGCGCCCAATGGTCAGTCAACCATTAATCGTCAAATTATGCCTTTGGGGCGTGCGGCCACAGTGCCTGCTAATGGTCCTATGTTGTTTATCGGCAGCCCGGTTGAAACAATAGAAACGACAACCCCTTAATTAAATTAATTAATAATAAAAGAGCCTCTTGAAAACAAGAGGCTCTTTTATTATTTTTGGTAACTACAAATGCCTTGAATAATCTCTAGTCTTAAATTAACCAATTCTGGATACTGATAAAAGAAGAGGATTTTTTCTTCTGCAATGGTATCACCCGCTGGTTTAGGTGTAAGAATAAAATAACTAAACGCTTCGGCAATATCTTCTTCTGGGCTGGTAGCAGAATAATCTGTCACAAATTGGTCTTCATATTTTTCATAAAAAGCATCTAATCGATCATAATAAGTGTCTTCGTCTTCTTCATATGTAATGTCTACCCATTCATCATAGAAATCATTCCAAAATTGGTCTACAAACACATTAATGTAGGCATTTTTTTTACTGCACCCTTCGCCCGGAAAATAGGTTTTGCAGGCATTTGCTTCATCTTCATAAATTTCATCGCTATCAGGGTTGAAGAAAATTTCTTCACTGGGAGGCACTTGGTCGGGAGCCAGCGTAAAGAGATGTCCATATTCATGAATCAGTGTGTACGTTAAATCTACCGGATTTTTAGAATCTAAAATATCTACCATCAAAACCCACTTTTCTGGGTCATCTTGCGATTGTTCAACCGCCGCGAGTAATTCTGATTCTCCATCGCTAAATATTTGAAATTCTGTCAGGCTGGTGCGTTCGCTTGCTGGAATAATGCTGGCATAGTAAGCCCAAAGTTCTTTGTGGCTTTGGATATTATTTAAATAGGGGGCATATTTAGACGATGCAGCAAAGCGCTCAAATTCTTCAATTTGGTTGCCATTAATGGAGTAGGTAATTAAAGTTTCAAGTTCATTGGATGTGAATTTTGGTGCGATACGAGATGACTTATCCAGTTGATTATTTTCAGAAGACTGTATGACGGATTTTAATTCTGAAAGGCAGGCTTCTACACAATCCCCGCTCGGGCAAATATCTGAAAAGGTAGGTGGGGGTTCGGTTGCGGGGAATGGTGTTGGGTCGTTTTCTGCTTGAGATGGAAGCTCAGAAGAGGGCGGCTGCTCAAACATAAGGTTTTCAACCGTTTTGCAGGCTACGCTTGAAGCGGCGAGCGCTAAAATAACAATTAGTAATCTGAAGGTGGATGTTTTCATATTTTTTCCTAAATAAATTAATTAAATCTTGTTTTTTTTGATAATAGAACAATAAAACATTGTACCTAGTTTAGGTACTTTACACTTTGTTTAAGTTTGTTTAATTAATGGTAAATTGTCAAACAATCCCTACATATTTTTTTGTAATGAATTAGCAATCCTGATATACTTATTTCGTTTTAATGTATCAAAATTTAATTAGAAGGAAATTATTTCATTATGAAGCCTCCAGTAGCGAAACAAAAAGCCAACCATATTCTTCAACAATTTCAGCTATTTATACTCATTTGTGTTTTGATGAGTTCGTTGTTTACAGGGCAAACGAACACCTATGCTGCCCCTTCTTTGCCAAATAATGAACAAACTCAAGGGCTTGAGCCTAGTCCGTTGGTAGAGAATCAGGGTGATTCGAAGAGCAGTGAAGCCCTGAATTCTGCAGAAACACCCAATTGGCTGACGAGTATCTTAAATGCGAATTCTGGAGATTCGCAAGTGGTTTCAGAATTAATCGGGAATGGCTTGCCCGTTGATTCTTCTGCTGTGGATGCTTATACACTTCCTTCTTATGCGCGTTATAACTTTTATTCTAATAACTTATCCATTACCCCCATTGTTGCTTACAACTTAATCGTTGATTCAAATGTCTTGTCGCCATCTTCCTATGGCCCTTCGGCGGCGACTTTAGGCGCGCAATATTGTAATACTTCTACAACTACTTCATTAAATAATGTTGTTGCTTATATTGGTAATTTTGATTCGAACTATGATGGTGTTTTAGGGGATGCTACGCCGGGTGTCTATCCGCGCCGAAGTGAAAATGCTGGTTCTTATGATCCTGCCGCTTTTGCCGCCGCTTATTCTGGTACGAATAATTTAATCGGCGCCACTGAAACAGATTACGGTGGAACAATATTTAGTTTAAAGCACCAAAGCGGTTCAACAACCGTTACCGCAGACGCGACTCGATACATCGGTACGTTGGCCCCTGGAGAGTGTCGAACGCAATATTGGCTGGTGTCGTATCCTCGTAAAGCCAAGGTTGGTGGCAATTGGGTTTCAGTTACAGGAAATATTAAACCAGAAGATGATTTGTGGCTTCCATACTTCTTCTGGGGTTCTGCAACTGGTATTACCAACCCTTCTTATTATTGGAATTCTGTCACCATGCGGAATGAAATTTCTGCTATGGCGAATAAGATTTGGCCGAATGGCGATAATAAGGTTCCAGATGCGTATGTGAATGCGATTACCCAAGCATTGGGTTGGGATACGCTTACTCCGGGCGGCGGCAATACGGCTTACCCGGGTGAAACGGTGACAAGCCAAGGTATTTGGTATGACTTAGGAAATGTTGGCGCTGGTTTTGATAATAATTATGATTTGGTACCAGACCGAAACGCTTGGGTGCAGCCGATTGGTGATGCCGGTTCCTATGACCCGGGATGTTTCCGTTTGGTTCGTACGTATGGTTTGGTGATTGTTAAATTAAACAATGGCACAGAACTCTTAATCCCATTTGTGGATAAGATGTATTTTGAAAATATTCCAGACAATAATACTGGCGCGGTGGGTTTGGTTTTCTATGAATATGTAGCTTTAGATGGCGCTTGTACAGCTGGATTAACCCCGTATCAAGAAGTTGCATCGGGTTATGACAATGAAAAATTTAATGGCGATTTTGGAGCGGGCATTCCTCCACTGCAAAGCCGCCAAAGCAATATGACTCTAACGAAGAGTGGCAACAACACTGTTTCCACTGGCGGAACGATTAATTACTCAGTGACCTTTACATTGCCTGATATTGATTCGACGCCCGGTAATATTATGGTGGTTAATGTTGGTTCACCGTCTTTAGGAGCACCGTTGGTGTTTCAAGAGACTATTCCTTCGGGGACTCAATATGTTGGCGGCAGCGCGAGTGCCAACGTAACCATGACAAATTATTCACCGACGAGTATCGCTGCAACACGGCTTTATTCTACGGATAGTGGTACTACTTGGTCCACGACTGACCCTGGTACGGTTACCAGCACATCGCCTAATAACTTGGTTAAGATTCAATGGTGGTTACCGCAAGCCATTACCAGCCCAGCCAGCGGCCCAGATGTAACGGGTAGTGTTTCATTTTCTGCTCAGGTACCAGTCAGTTATACCCCACCGATTGTGACCAACACCGCTTGTATGAAGCTTGGGAATGGCAATTGTTTTGTAAGCGCTGATAAGACCACTTTGGTTACAGGAGCTTTTTCCATTTCTGGTACCGTTTTTTGTGATGATGGGGCGCAGACTTCCTCGAGCGGGCCTTGTGCGACGGGAACAACCGCCAGCACGTTGGCAAACGGTATTTTGGATAACGCTACGGGTGAGCCCGGTATGCCGAACATCAGCGTGGCTTTGTATTACGATTCAAATGGCAACGGCACGTTTGATGAATCGACTGATACTTTAATTAATAATGCGACAGTAACCAATGCTTCTGGTTTGTACACGTTTAGCTCTTTGCCAGCAGGGACATATTTTACAAAAGTAGACCGCGCAGATTCTGATTTGCAGTCTACTTATGGACCAACCAGCCCCAAGACATTAAAAGCGACCATTGTTGCCGCCAATGTGACCGGATTAGATTATGGCTTTGCGCCGCCTTTAAGCCTTGAAAAATCGGTGGATAAAACCAGTGCTGTGGGCGGGAGTACTTTTACTTACACGATTACTTTAAACAATAATTTGCCCGGCTCTGGTTTGGCAAGTAATGCTTGTGTGTATTATGTTTGGGCTGGTACGGCCAATGGTTCTGGTGGTAACCCGCCAGGCGGCGGCCCCGCGAACTCGCAGTTTAGCAACCCATCGAATGCCGTTGGCAGACCGGATGGTCAGTTTGCTATTACCAACATGAATAACAATAGCGATTTAATTGGTTTAACTAATTTTAATATTCCTGATATGGGCGGCACGATTACGAGTGTGTCGTATCGTATTATTGCCACTGAATATTTAGACTTTGATGATGACCAAATGTTGGTGAGTTTATATGACAACACAACCGTTGCAGAAACCGATACATATACGGTTACCGGCGCTGGGTCTGGTATTGAAACCTTTAGCGGCCCAACGGGTAAAAAATATACGATTAATGGGTCTATTAGTTACGCCCCATCGGGCGGCTGGAAGTTCTCTGACTTTACTTCCGCTGTTAATCGCTATGGTTTTCAAATTACCGGTGACCGTGTTGGCGGTAGCTCGGGTGATTTGGCCTTGGATGCCGTAGCTTTTGTTATTACCACAGACCAAATTTGTGGTGGTTCTGATACGATTTTAAATCCCGTGCCATTAACGGATGTGTTCCGAAATGATCACTTTAATTTAGTGAGCACCAGCCCGGCTTATAACAGCGCTGTTGTAAGCGGTACATCCACTACTATTACATGGAATAATGTTGGCCCGATTTATGCAGGCGGCAATAAAGAAGTGACTGTAACGTTGCAAGCCCTAGACCCAGGAGCATCTGGCGCGACCTCTGTAAACACGGCCGAAAGTTTAAATTCCAAGTTTGCCAATGGGGTAAGCGCAAATTCGCCTGTAACCGATACGGTTACAGTAACCATAACAGATACAACTTCAACCAGTTTAATTACAGGCCGACTTTTTGATGATAATGACGGAGACGGTTGGGCTTTTGCCGCGGCTTGTACCGCGGGTACTACCAACCCTAACTGTTCGGTAGAAGCCGGAGATACCGTTTTAGAAGGAATAAAAGTTAATTTACTGGCTTGTGTCAATACATCTACTGGCGCGCTTGTTACAGCTGCGGGCTCTAATAAGACCTGTGCTCAACAAGGTGGTGAGTGGCGTATTGTTGCCAATCAATTTACCAATAGCAGCGGTGTATATACCTTTACACTTTTGCCGCAAGGGTTTTATCGAACACAGGTAGATACAACCACTTTGCCGGGTTCCACCAATACGGCAGACCCCAATGTTTCTTCTACCAATGGAACCGCTTTTGTTTGTGCCAGTTGTGACAGCCAGTCTTATGGTGATTTACGGCTGGATAATTTGACCTTTGGCGCGATAACTGGTTCAAACAGTTTTTATAGTGTTAATTATGGTTATAACGTGGCTTCGGGTACGTTCACTGTAGGCGATACGATTTATTATGACTGGAATGGAAACGGCACACAGGATTCTGGTGATGAAGGAATTGGCAGCGTTGTTGTTAATTTAATTCGTCCAGATGGCAGCGTGTATGGTACCCAAACCACCTCATCTTCTGGTGTATATAGCTTTACGGGTGTTCCGGTAGGGGTGTATACCGTTCGTGTTTCTTCTTCCACTTTGCCTTCTAGCCTTACACAGACGGGCGACCCCGACCAATCTGGGACTTGTACTACTTGCGATAATGCCAGCACTATTTCGTTAACGGCTAACAATTTAACAAGAGATTTTGGATATCAGCCGATTGGAACAGTGACTGTTGGTGATAAAGTTTATTACGATAAAAACGGTAATGGTATTCAAGACGGCGTAGCTGAGACGTCCTTGGCAAACATCACCGTTTGGCTGCAAACGGATTTGGATGGTAACGGAACATGGGTGAATGCCCTCTCTACGACGACCAATTCAAGCGGGGTCTACTCCTTTACTAGTTTGCCAGATGGCAATTACCGAGTAACGGTTGATTCGACCGACTCGGATATTCCAACCGATTCGTTTGGTTCTAAGTATGTTACTAGCAATGGCACAACCTATGCTGTGGCAATTTCAGGCAGTGCTGTTATTTCGATGACTAATTCTGCTGGTACTACTTCTACAACCGCAAATGGTTTTGGGGATGCAGTTGAAAGCGATGCCCTTAATTTAGACGCAGACTTTGGTTTCGCCGCATTGGGCGCCTTTGGCGACACGGTTTTCTGGGATGCAAATGCCAATGGTACACAAGACATTAGTGAAACAGGCGTTTCTGGTGTAACTGTTTCTCTCTATACATTCACCGATGCAGATAGTGATGGCCGTTACGACGTAGGTGAAACGTTATCAGGCAGCCCGTATTCGACAACGGTTACCAACTCCAGCGGTGTTTACTTCTTTAGCGGCTTACCAGTAGGAAATTATGTGGCAGTGGTTACCACTGCTTCGGGTCCATTGGTTGGAAAGACCTTATTAGCTGACCCAGATGCGGATGGCCTTGTTTGTACTACAGCGCCAGAACCTTATTCTGGTTTTTATGCTGCTTGTGACAGCCGAATGGGCATGCGTATTTTCGCCGGTACCAACTTTATGGGTGCCGATTTCGGTTACTTACCTTCAGGTGTGATTGGTGACCGATTGTGGATTGATACGGATGCAGATGGCATAAGCGATGCCGGTGAAAATGGCATTGGTTATATAACGGTTAAATTATTTACAGACGTCAACGGGGATGGTTTATACACATCCGCCGCCGATGGAACGACTCCGTATGCATCAACATCAACTGATACGGATGGCTACTATTCCTTTAGTAATGTCGTCTCGGGCACTTATGTGGTTTTAGTGGATAACACCACCGCAGATGGGGACGCGGCTGATACGGACTTCCCGGCCTCTATAACCAATACCTATGATCCAGATGGTACAACGGATAGCCAAACCCG
>CAYOGW010000009.1:22672-28927 GCA_964403635.1 uncultured Anaerolineaceae bacterium
AATATCCCTGCGAGTAACCCAGGCGCTAATCAATACTATATTGTTTCTTTGGCAGCGCCTCAGAGCGATATTAAATTAACCACAACCCAAGCTATTGTTGGCTCTCCAACGATTAGTCTTGTCAAGTCAGACGATGCTTCAACAGGCGCAAATGTATCCTCATACCAAATTGTGACGGTTGCTAATGCTACAAATGTTGTAGATCGCGATTTTGCATTTACATCTTTAAATAATTATGATTATGGTGACAACCCACAAAGTTACTCAACCACTTTAGAAGGTACACCCGATGGCCCACGCCATTCTGTGCCTACCACGCCAACAGTGTATCTTGGGGCAGTTGCGCCAGATGTTGAAACCAATGGCGTTGCAGGCTCTAATGCAATCAGTGACAATACAACCGGTACGAATGATGAAGAAGGTGTGGTTATCCCATCTAACTTTGTTTGGTTCGAAGGCGATAACGGCGGACGAGCTGTTGTAACGGTTACAGGTTCTGGCTGGTTGGTTGGCTGGTTTGACTTAAATACAGACGGTGATTTCTTAGATAATTATGCTGTTAATAGCGACGGCGATTACACAGATTCTGGCGAGTGGACAGAAGCGCCTATTTATCAATATATTTCATCTAGCGGTGTATATACATTTACATTTAATGTTCCCAACAGCCCCACAGACGGCACCTTTGATGAAGGTAACACGACCATTTATTCCCGCTTCCGCTTATTTACATCTGCTCCATTGTTCCCGGCACTTTCTTACTCAGGTGTCGCAACCGGCGGCGAAGTAGAAGACTATGCCCTGACTTGGGCTATGGACGTTGATAAGACCACATCCACTCCAACCGTAACCCCAGGTGGAACAGCGCAATATACTGTTTTGATTACCAATACAGGCTCAAATGTGCTTTCAGATGTGACCGTAACCGACACCTTACCCGCAGGTTGGAATTATGTCTCTCCACTTTCTTGGACAGCTTCGAATGCCACATTAACTTCTGATTTGTGTGTGGATGGAAATGCCCCAGATCCGGCGGACTCAAACCTGAACGATTTCTCGTGCGGCAAGTGGGATATCCAGTCTGGTGGCACAGTTACGATTAATTTTTCAGCAAGTATCCCTGTCACCGCTTCGGTTGGGGTTTATACCAACACTGCCGTGGCCTCTAGCGCCCAAACGGGTGCTTTGACTGATACCGTCACAGTCCAAATTGCCTCTGCAGATTTGGAATTGGATAAATCAGTATCAAATACCACACCTAATGTCGGCGAAAATGTAACCTTTACGGTTCGAATAACTAATAATGGTCCCACCACCGCAACCGGTGTTACTGTACAGGATGCTTTACCCAGTGGGTATACCTTTGTAACAGCAACAACGAGCACAGGTAGTTACACTGCACCAACGTGGACAGTCGGAACCATCGGTGTTGGCTCTAGCCAATTCTTAACATTAACAGCTACTGTTCTTTCTTCAGGCGTATACACAAATTCGGCTCAAGTTTCAGCCAGTGATTTGCAAGACCCTGATTCCACCCCGAATAATGATGTTGATATTAATGCGGCCAATGAAGATGATGATGACTTTGCAGTGGTTACGCCGCAACAAGCAGATTTAAGTTTAACTAAGGTGGTTAATAACGCATCAGTAAATGCTGGTGATACAGTATTGTTTACTGTGGTTGTCACCAACGCTGGGCCTAATACTGCAACAAATGTTGTAGTACAAGATGCCTTGCCTAGTGGTTATACCTTTGTAACAGCAACGGCAAGCGCTGGCACTTACACCACACCAACATGGACCGTTGGAACGATTGGGGTTTCACAAAGTCAAACATTAACCCTTACGGCTACGGTTAACTCATCGGGTATTTATACAAATTCTGCTCAAGTGGCTACATCTGACCAGTTTGACCCTGATTCCACCCCGAATAATGATGTTAATATCAATGTTGCTAATGAAGATGACGACGCCTTTGCTGTAGTGACATTACAACAGGCAGATTTAAGCTTAATTAAATCAGTTAACAATGCTACACCAAACATCGGTGATACTGTTCAATTCACCGTTGTGATTAATAACGCAGGACCTAATACGGCAACCAATGTAACTGTAAGCGATGCGTTGCCAAGCGGGTATACCTTTACAACATATTCAGCAAGTGTTGGAACTTATTCTACGCCAACTTGGACGATTGGCACTTTAGGTATAGGTGCAAGTCAGACCATCACAATATCTGCGACAGTTAATGCTAGTGGTGTATATACAAACTATGCTCAGGTTGCGACCAGTGATCAATTAGATCCTGATTCAACACCTGGAAATACTTCTACGACAGAAGATGACGACGACGAAGTAACAACCACGCCGGTGCAAGTGGCAGATTTGGATTTGGATAAATCTGTTTCAACAACCACGCCAGCCGTAGGAAGTGTGGTTACCTTTACACTTGTGATTAATAATAGTGGTCCAAACACGGCTACTAATGTTACGGTTACAGATGCTCTGCCAAGTGGTTATACCTTCGTTTCTGCAGCAGGAAGCGGTGCTACCAGCTACAGCACGCCAACATGGACAGTCGGTACACTTGGAATCGGTTCTTCGGCTACTTTAACAATATCTGCAACAGTTAATGCCAGTGGCGTTTATACAAATTATGCTCAGGTTGCCACAAGTGACCAGCCAGACCCTGATTCGACCCCTGGAAATACTTCTACTACAGAAGATGATGATGACGAAGTAACAACCACGCCTACGCCGGTTATCGATTTAAGTTTGACCAAAATTGCTAGCGTCTCTACTGCAAAAGCTGGTGATACGGTTACCTTTACTGTTGTATTAAGCAATGCAGGACCGTCTTCTGCAACAGGCGTAACTGTGCGCGATGCTTTGCCAAGCGGATATACCTTTGTAAGCGGGGTTGGTTCTGGTGCTACCAGCTTTAGTTCGCCGACATGGACTGTGGGCACAATCGGTGCGGGAGCCAGTGAAACACTTACTTTAACGGCTACTGTTAATGCCAGCGGCATCTATACCAATTATGCTCAGGTATATACTGCTAACGAAACGGATGTTGATTCGACTCCTGGAAATAATTCCACAACAGAAGATGACGATGCTGAAGTGGCTGTTACATTAATTTTGCCGCCTGTTATTGCCAAATCTTTCTCCGATAATCCAATTGCGGTTAGCAGTCCATCTACGTTAACCATTACAATTTCTAATCCGAATACATCTACTGCATTAACCGGTGTGGCCTTTACAGATACTTACCCCAGCGGATTAATTAATACAGCAACTCCTTCGGTAACAAATAGTTGTAATGGCACAGTAACCGCATCTGCAAATGGTGGTTCTGTAAGTTTGAGCGGTGGTTCCATTGCAGCGGGCGGTTCTTGTACAATTACCGTTTTTGTAACATCTGCTTCTGGTGGAACCTATGCTAATACTACTGGATCTGTCACGTCTACAAATGGTGGAACCGGGAATACTGCTACCGATAAATTAGGCGTGGTATCTGCAACCAAATCGATTGTTGCTACGTCTGAAGATTCAAGCAGCGGTGCGAATGTATTAATTGGTGAAATTGTTCGTTACCGATTAATCCTTGATTTGCCTGAAGGTACAACAACTAATTTACAAGTTTTAGATACGATCGTTACAAATATGTCGTATTTAAATGATGGAACAACGACAGTTGCTTTTGTTTGTAACAGTGGCGCTTCTTGTGCTAGTTCCTCTACTGGCTCGATTGGTTCTAGCCCGGTAATAAGCGGAACAACTGGTGCAGTTACACCGACGTTTGTCTTGCCATCTGCTGCAATTACCAATAATAGCGGCGGGGCAACAACCAGCCCATTCCCCAGTGGTCATGACCCATTATTTAGTTTAGGGAATGTGACAAATAGCGATAATGACAGCGATAATGAATTTGTGGTGATTGAATTTAATTCGCTTGTGCGGAATATTACCCCGAATGTTGATGGCGCTACACGTGGGAACACGTTTACGGTGTACGTCAACAGTGCTGCATTAGTTACTTCTGGGAATGTTTCTGTAACTATTCAAGAACCAGATATTACAAGTATTACCAAGTCTGTTAATGTCACACCTACCGATGCTGGTGATACGATTACTTATCAGCTGCAATTTACAAATACAGGCACCGCACCAGCTTTTGATGTTTCGATTGCGGATGCATTAAATAGCATTATTACAAGCCCGGTGGTTATTTCTGGTACTACAACAGGCGGGGCTTGTGGTTCTACCGCTTCTACTGTTAGCGGTTCTTACTCTGTGCCCACGGCAACGACTACTGTGAGCTGTTTGAACCCGAGTGGGGTCGCTACAATTACGATTTCTGGTGTGATTACAAATTCGGCTTCGGCTGGGAAAACCTTTACCAATACAGCCAGTTTGGTGTACACCAGTTTGCCCGGAACAGGTTCTACGGGTAACCCGACCGGTTCTAATACACCGGGTACTTCTGGGGCTGGTACTGGTGAACGAAATGGAACTACTCCGACCTCCACCAATACCTACACAGCGACTGCAAATATTGTTTCAACAACTTTGGCTGTTCCATCCTTAGCGAAAACGATTAATCCGGCAGGGACAGAATACGCAATTGGACAAACGGTTCCATATGAAATCACAATCACAGTTCCTGAAGGTGTAACTGGTAATCCAACAGCCACTTTAGTAGACACACTTCCTGCTGGATTGAGTTATGTATCAGGTACCTTGTCCCTTAGTGTTCCGGCTAGCGTTACAGTTGGGGCTAGTGGTCCTTTCACCGATACAAACGCCACTTTCTTTGTGCGTAATGATCCCGGTGCAACCTCAGCGGAAACCTTAACTTTAAACTTTAATTCATTTACTTCGAGTGCGTCATCGTCTGCTGTAGATCGAACAATTACAGTCAGTTTCGATGCGAAGGTTGATAACATTGTCGGTAACCAAGCAGGAACTGTCTTTACGAATACAGCTACGTTGGCTTACACCAATCCAAATGCTTCTGGCAATTTAACCCTGACTGCTACGTCTCCTGCTGTTTCTGTCATTGAACCAGTGTTAGATGTAACGAAATCTGCCAGTACGACAACACCGGCAGCTGGCGCAACCTTAACCTTTACCGTTACAGTACAGCACACCGGCGCTAGTAACGCTACCGCTTTTGACACAAATATTTTGGATACGCTTCCGGCAGGTTTAACGGGGCTGACGAATGTTAATGCTACAAGCCCAGCCAGTTGTGCCACTGGTATTGTAAATTCGTCATCAGCAAGCCAATTGGATGTTGACGTTGCTTCTATTCCTGATGGCTGTGTTTTGACAATTACCTATAACGCAACTGTTTCAAACACAATTGGTAGCAGCCATACCAATGATGTTGATATAACTTGGACATCATTAAATGGCTCTGTCAGTGGCGAAAGAACTGGGGCTGATGGTCCGGCTGGTGCTTTAAATGATTACGCCGATACAACATCTGAAACTGTTACGGTTTCTAACCCAGATCTTAGTGTTACCAAGACCGATGGTCAAACAACTTATACGGCTGGTAGCCCATTAACCTACACAATTACAGTGACCAATAGCGGAAATATTATCGCGAGTGGTGTCTTGTCAGATACGATGCCAGCTGATTTAAACAGTGTTACTTGGACTTGTTCTGGAACTGGTGGAGCGACTTGTAGTGCATCTGGTTCAGGAACCATCAGCGATACAGTTTCCATTCCAGCAAGCGCCACTGTGACATACATTGTTTCTGCTACTGTTTCTGGTTCTGCGACAGGAAATATTGTCAATACAGCCACCGTTACATTAGGTGGTGGATATACAGATCCAACGCCATCAAATAATACGGCCACAGATATTGATATTCCACCATCAGCTGGGACGGTGTCTGGGCATCTGTATATCGATACGAACGGGAACAGCACGCAAGATGGCAGTGAGCCTGATTTGGCGAATGTGGACGTGTTGATTACGGATTCGAACGGTGCGACGCAGACAGTGACGACGGACGCGAACGGTGATTGGAGCGCGACGGTACCGCCTGGCTTGACGAGTGCGGATGTGGATGAAAGTGATCCGCAGTACCCGACTGGCTACATTCAGACGGAAGGAACGGACCCGACGAGTGTGACCGCGGTGGCAGGGACAGACACGGATGCGGGCAACGATGGCTACTATTTAGCTGGGACGGTGTCTGGGCATCTGTATATCGATACGAACGGGAACAGCACGCAA
>CAYOGW010000009.1:29027-41886 GCA_964403635.1 uncultured Anaerolineaceae bacterium
AGCTGGGACGGTGTCTGGGCATCTGTATATCGATACGAACGGGAACAGCACGCAAGATGGCAGTGAGCCTGATTTGGCGAATGTGGACGTGTTGATTACGGATTCGAACGGTGCGACGCAGACAGTGACGACGGACGCGAACGGTGATTGGAGCGCGACGGTACCGCCTGGCTTGACGAGTGCGGATGTGGATGAAAGTGATCCGCAGTACCCGACTGGCTACATTCAGACGGAAGGAACGGACCCGACGAGTGTGACCGCGGTGGCAGGGACAGACACGGATGCGGGCAACGATGGCTACTATTTAGCTGGGATTGATTTGAGTTTGACGAAGAGCGTCAGCAATACAAGCCCTGCCGTTGGTTCAATTATTACATTCACAGTCAATATAACGAATGCTGGTCCTTCTACGGCTACAGGTGTTGTCGTGGAAGATGCGCTGGCTGCAGGGTTTACATTTGTAAACTATGGAACAACACAAGGTTCTTACTCTGGTTCAAATTGGACAGTCGGAACTTTAGCAGCAGGACAAACTGAAACCTTTGTGCTTGAAGTAACGGTTAATGCAAGTGGTCCATATACCAATATAGCCCAAGTGAGTGCTGCTAATGAAACTGATACTGATTCAACACCAGATAATGACATTGAATCTGAAGATGACCAAGAAACTGTAACCATCACCACTCAGAACGCAGTAATTGGTATATCTAAAGAAACAGTCAGTGTAGTGCGTGTAGCACCGGGAACATTTGATGTTACGTTTGATTTAGTAATAGAAAATTTCGGTCCGGTAGATTTAACAAATATACAAATAACAGATGACTTAATTAACACATTCCCGTCACCTGTTACATTTACCATTCGATCATTATCAAGCAGTAGCCTCAGCTTAAATACAAGCTATGATGGTGATACAGATCTAAATCTGTTGGATGGTTCAGATACGTTACCGGTGGGTGCTTCCCGAACAATGCGATTTGTGACACGTGTCATTCCAGATACTGCTGGACCATATACAAATACAGCAATCGTAACTGGTAATTATTTAAGCACAACAGTTACTGACAACTCACAAGACGGTGCAGACCCGGATCCAGACACCAACGATGATCCAACAGATAATAACGATCCAACCCCAGTAGTGTTCCCGCCAAATATTTTTGACCCACCATTTGGCTTTAAATTGTTGGATGATGCTGGCTTGCCGATTTTACAATGGACAATGATTTGGATTAATGACAATAACTTCGCATCGTATTCAGAAGTTTCTGATCCAATACCAGCAGGTACAACCTATGAAGCTGCTGGCGCAGCAAGCGGAACAGGTATCCCAGGCGGAGCTCCGGCGGGCTCAACCGATGTCGGTGTCTCTTGTACCCCAGACCCTCTCAATCCTGGAGGAGCCACCACCACCACCTTCTGTTACTATGAAGGCCCAACTGTTACTTATCCTCGCGGACGAATTATTTGGATAGGTGATTTGGGACCAGATTTAGGAGCTACAAATCAATCCCAAGCAGACAACGAAATGTATATTGTCTTTGGTGTTCGAGTAAATGATGGTGTCAATCAAGTAAATAACATAGCAACCATTGATGCTGATTTGAATAACGATGGTGATATAGATGATCCTGGAGAGCAAATTGTAGCTTCAGCATCGGAACAATGGAGTATTCCAACTCCTTCAACTGTAGATGCACTGCCAAATACTGGTTTCGCACCTGGCTTACAAACAGTGATACCTGTGCAGCCAACAGAGTTGAAATATAACAATTATTCAGATCTTGCTTTAGAGATACCATCGCTAAAAGTTAACATGGATATTATGGGCGTTCCATTCAAGGATGGGCGTTGGGATGTAACCTGGCTCGGAAATCAAGCGGGTTATTTAAATGGTACAGCATTCCCAACTTGGAAGGGCAACAGTGTATTAACAGCCCATGTCTATGATGCGAATGGTAAACCAGGCCCATTTGTAAACCTTTCTACCCTGCGATGGGGTGATAGGATAATCATCCATGCCTTTGGGCAAAAATATATTTATGAAGTTCGTACAGTGAAGCAAATAGATCCAGACGACACATCAATTTTGGCTCACAAAGACGAATCTTGGATTACATTAATTACCTGTAAAGAATATAACGAAGCGACGAACACATATCTTTCACGTATCGCTGTTCAAGCGGTTCTGATACGAGTAGAAACAGAGTAATTAAGTCTAATAGTTAACATAAAAGCGGCTGATTAATTAATCAGCCGCTTTTATTATTAATTCAATTAATGCGCCGCAATCCAATCAAAATAAAATAAGACAAAATATCCAATCAGTAAAATAATCCATCCAATGAGATCTACGCGTTCAATTAATCCACGCCAAGAGAGTGAAAAATTTTCTTGTATTGTTTCAGTAACTGCTTCCAGCGAATCTAATTTCTCTCTTAAATTTTCTTTCCAATTGGTTAAATAAAATTCTTCTTGAATGGCGTAATATAGCTTTGCCGTGTACCAATCACCAATAAGAAGCAGATTTTGGGCAGTACCTTCAAAATCTAACATTAATTCTAGGCGTAAACTTACAATTTTTCGTAAAAACGTACGTGATGGACCTACTTGAAAAAGCCCCATTTTTTTTGATTTGAATTCACGACTAATATCGCGTAAGCTATTTTCAATAGCCTGATCAAGCATACGGTAACGTAACAACTGATAATTACCAATTTTTAATAACTCAATATCAGACTGAAAATCGCCCGTTGGAGATAGAATCACAGCCCCTTCCCAATCTACCAAGGTTAATTCATCTTTTGAATACCGTACTCTTGAAATTAATATCTCATCCAATTCAAGCGCATCAAACCCTTCTCGCTGAGAGCGGATAAAACGAGCGATATTTTGCGCTTGGTGATTAATAAATTCGTCAGGGCTATCTTTAAAGTTTTGTATGAGTAAAGTAATATATTCTTCAAAAATCCCTGTTTCTAAATGTTCGGCAGGGATTAACCGACGTTGCAGCGCATCTTCTAGGTTTTTACGAATTTGAATACTGTTTTGTGAAAGGGGATTTACAATACTAAATCGGCAATCGATTATTTGCACGTGCCCGTCATAGATTTGTTGAAAAATTGAAACATTGACACCATTCAGAGAGATAGTTTCATGTCCGAGGTTTTGAATGTCAATATCAACCGCTTGGAAATAAGGGGCATCTTTTAATCCGCGAATGGTATCTCGATTTGCAATTGTATTTTGGTTGTTTGGAAACGCGATTAAATAGCAAATCTCTTCAGTAAAACTCATATAAGTACTTTAGGTTGAATGGTAGTAGGTTTGCTACTTCAGGAGTATTGTTCTTTTTTTAATCCTAAACTTTTGGTTACGGGAAGTACTAAAAGCAAACCAGTGTTTGGTTTCTCTAAACTGCCAAGAATCTTTTCTGTTGCATTGATTACTTTATCTACGAGAGATTCATCTTTAACAACAGTAAAAATAGTGCGGCCAAGGTGTTCAGGGTTTGGGAAAAAATCATTAATATCGGGCATTAATGGAATGTCATCTCGTAGACCTTGTTCTTGATGGATTCTGCCAATACCGGTACTTTTAAAAATAGTAATACCACTAACACCGGCTTCTTCCCAGGCGGTTAAAATATCGTTTAGTTTTTCTGAGTCATGTAAAACAAATAAAATCATGCTCATCGGGTAATCTCCTCAGTTAATTTTTGTTCGGTAGGTTTGAAGCGTTCACTAAATAAGTAACGCAAGGATATCGGAGTAATTAAGGTCGTGACAATAATCATTGCAACAATAGCAGAAAAGGTAGATTCGCTCATGACACCCAATTGTTCACCAACTGCTGCTAAAATTAATCCTACTTCACCACGTGAAACCATACCAGTTCCCAGTTGGGCGCTTTCTAGCCAACTATAATTAGCAAGTTTTGCTCCTAAACCAGAACCTAATAATTTTCCAAGAATGGCAACAATGATGATTACAATTGCCATCCATGCAACACTTAAAACGGAGCTTAAATCGGTTTCAAGACCGATGTTAATAAAAAAGATAGGCACAAAAAAGCCATAAGCAAGGGCGGAGATACGGGGCATGATAGTTTCTTTTTCTGAACTTCGCGAAAACATGAGCCCCGCTAAGAAAGCGCCAGTGATAGCAGCCATACTGCCGATGAGTTCAGCAGCCAATCCATAGCCGAGCATTACAACAATGGCCAAGGTCAGTACGTTTTGGCTAATGGGTAGTTTTCTTACTACTCGGATAATTGTAGGGAGGATTAATATACCGAAGGCAATGGATGCGCTTAAGAAAATAATCATTCTGGCGATGACCCATAGGATTTCTGTGATACTTCCTGATCCTCCTACTAGCCCAGAAAAAATAGAAAGCAATAAAATTACCAAAACGTCATCAAAAACAGCCGACCCTAGTAAGCCTAAACCAACCCGTGAACGCAGGACTTTCATTTCCATCAGGGTTTGAGCAGATATGGAGACGGAAGTAGCGCCGAGGGTGAGCCCGAGAAAAAAAGCAGCTTCTTGATTTAGCCCAAATATCAGGCCAACTCCCCATCCTAATGCTATTGGAACGATGACACCCAGTGAGCCAGCAAACGCTGCAACTTTTCCGGTTCGGCGAAGTTCATCAATATGAAGCTCGAGCCCAGCAATGAACATCAGTAATAAAACGCCAATTTCGGCTAATTTATGGGTTGTTTCTGCTAGTGATTTGTAGTCGCCAAAAATTGGTAAGTGCATTAGGTTAATTAAGGATGGCCCAAGGAGGATGCCGATGATTAACTCACCTAAAACAGAAGGTTGACCAAGGCGTATGGCTACCAGTCCTGCTAATTTTGCTGCTGGTAGAATTATGATTAATAAAAGCAGGAGTTGTAGAAAGTGATTTTCAATGACCATAGGAATAGTTTACCATAAGCAAATAAATGAATATTTAATTAAAATAATTTACAGGCTGTAGAAACGGAATGTAGAAGCGGGTGTTTGATTGGCTAGGCTAGCAGGTTATTTCGATCGGATGGAGATGGCGATGTCATTAAGTGAAGAGTATAAACGCTGGAAAGATACCAGTTATAAAAAAACAGTTGAGCGGTTTCCAGAGCGTAAAGCTCGATTTGAAACATCTTCTGGTATTGAATTACCCGTAATTTTAACGCCAGATGGGAATGCTGAAAAGCATCTTGAGCAATTAAATTTTCCTGGTGAATTTCCATTTACACGCGGTGTGCAGCCAACGATGTATCGTGGTCGTTTTTGGACCATGCGCCAGTATGCTGGTTTTTCAACAGCAGAAGAATCGAATAAGCGATATCGTTATTTATTGGGTGCAGGTCAAACTGGCTTGTCTGTGGCCTTTGATTTGCCTACCCAAATTGGATACGACGCCGATGACGATATGGCTCTGGGTGAAGTAGGTAAGGTGGGGGTTTCGATTTCATCTGTTGAGGATATGGCAATTTTATTTGACCAAATTCCGTTAGATAAAGTTTCTACCAGTATGACAATTAATGCCCCAGCGGGCGTTTTGTTGGCGATGTATATTGCGGTAGCAAAGCGCCAAGGGGTAGAGATGAAATTTTTGCGGGGCACAATTCAGAATGATATTTTGAAGGAATATGTGGCGCGGGGAACCTATATATTTCCGCCTGCTGCTTCAATGAGATTAATAACGGATATTTTTCAGTTTTGTGCAAAAGAGATTCCGAGCTGGAATACAATTTCTATTTCTGGATATCATATTCGTGAGGCAGGTTCTACCGCGGCTCAAGAAGTTGCATTTACCTTGGCGAATGGCATTGCGTATGTGCAAGCCGCTGTCGATTCTGGATTAAATGTGGACGCGTTTGCACCACAACTTTCCTTCTTTTTTAATGCGCATAACAACTTATTGGAAGAAATTGCTAAATTCCGCGCCGCTCGGCGGATGTGGGCAAAAATTATGAGAGAGCGATTTAAGGCACAAAAACCGGCTTCTTGGCAGCTGCGCTTTCACACCCAAACGGCTGGTTCTACGCTGACAGCCCAACAACCTGAAAATAATGTCGTTCGGGTTACTTTACAGGCTCTGTCATCTATTTTAGGCGGCACTCAAAGCTTGCATACCAATAGTATGGATGAAGCGCTTTGGCTTCCAACAGAAAAAAGTGTGCGTGTGGCGTTACGAACCCAGCAAATTTTGGCTTATGAATCGGGCGTCGCCGATTCAGTTGACCCTTTGGCTGGGTCTTATTTAATAGAATATTTAACCGATGAAGTAGAGCGCCTTGCTTTTGAATATATTCAAAAAGTAGATGATTTGGGTGGCGCTATGCAGGCTATTGAAAAAGGCTTTATGCAGTCAGAAATTCAAAATGCGGCCTATATTGCTCAAAAAGCCATTGAAAGCGGCGAACAGATTGTTGTGGGGGTAAATCAATTTCAAATTGAGGAACAAATCTCGTTGGAGCGACAAGTGATTGACCCTGCAATAGAAATGGATGCCCGTCAGCGATTGGCTGTGTTAAGAGGAAATCGCGATTCGGTAAAAGTGAGCGAATTGCTTACTAGTGTAGAAGTGGCAGCCAAGGGGAACGAAAATTTAATGCCTTTGTTTATTGCTTGTATGGAAAATAATATTACCCTGGGCGAAGTGTGTAACGTATTGCGCGGGGTATGGGGCGAATATGTAGCGCAAGGATTTTAATTAAGTTGTTATTCTTTAATGGTGCTCACCCAAATCATTTGTTGATTGAGTTCTTTAAGATTAATTAAATTTGAATGCCATTGAATTGATTTGGTCTGTTTCAGTAAGTTAAAAAACTCATTGGTTACCCAAATGTCTGATTGATTAATTAAGTTTTCTTGAAGTAGCCGATGAATTAAGATGACAGGTAAACCGGCTAATTCATCAAATTGATTGATATTCTTAAATGCTACTTCACCCGCATGAAACAAGATTCGTAAATGAATGTTGTCTACTTCGGACTTGCTCATTTTAGATGAAGTTTTGGAGTCTTTAAAAAAATATTGCATGCGTTGGGCTTGTGCAATTAAGTTATCTGCCAAATAGGGGTAATCGTTTTCTGCAATTACATAGAAAAAAGCGGCGTTCCCTTCCAATTTATTTAAAATTAAAGGCGGGTGTGCAGTGCTGAGTGTTAAATCTAGCAAGGATTGAGATAACGCTTCTGCATCTTTTGAATTTGTATGAATTGCAGCCAACATTAATAGGGTTGGTTTAATGGTTAATGGGCTTTGACTTTGTTTTATTAAGCGATAAAAAGTTTTTTTAAGAATATTGATGGCGCTGTTTAATCCCTCTAACAAATAAACAAATAAATTTAAGTGACTTTCTGGCAAGTTGTTAAAAGTTTGACGGGGTTTATTAAGCAACATTCTGCTAAAGGCATGCTGATTAAGCCGTTTTGAAAGAGCTGGCCCAGCCCCATTTGGGCTTTTGATGGCCCTTAAATTGCTGGACGGAGCGTAAATATGTAAGGAAAATGGAACTGTATCTAGACTGATTTGGTTAATGTTTGCTGGAATTTCATGGAGTAGCTCGTAAAATGGTTGTGAGAGTAAAATGTGTTCGCGGGTTTGGGTGGGAATTTTAATTAATGTTCGCAAGATAGAAATATCTGAACCGATTAATTCGGTAATACCATTGATGTTACGCTCAGAAAATGAACCGTAATGCAACACCGCTTTGAGTCTTAATTCGCCAATTTCGTTGCAGGCCTGACAGGCACATCCGGCATCACAAGCAATTAAACTTCTTTCTCGCTCATTAAACGCGGCAAAAAAGCTTTCTACTTGCTGAATGACAATTTGGGCGGCCGATTTTACTTGGTGCGGTTGGGTTTCAACGACAAATAAAATTGCATCCCCCTCAAGCTGGCTTACTTTTAGCGGCAATTGAACCGTATCTAAAATCGACTCAATAAGTTCTGAAATGATTTCTTCGGCATGTAGAATGCTGGTGAAATGCAACCGTGAAAATTGGGTATATCCGCTGATATCTGCTAAAACGAATATGCCTTGTTGCGAATCGGTTATTGTAGATATCATGGATTAATTAAATTAAAAAATAAAAGGAAAGAAGGCTTTGCTTCTTTTTTTATATTCTTCAAATTCTGGGTAACGAGAGAGAGATTTTTCTTTTTTAATCATATTTGGAATCCACACAATTGCCATAAATAGCCCAATGACTACAAATGGAATCCAATGCATACTTAAGCAGGCAAACGATGTGTAAATTAAAAATTCACCAAAGTAATTAATATTGCGCACGCGGCTCATTAAGCCATTTGTAATTAAGTGCCCCGGGCGGTGCTGTAAGGTGACATATTTTTGCATATCACCAGCGTAATGGAGAAAAACGCCGAAGCCAAACAGGCTTACGGCAAAAGCCATCAGCCAGGCCGGAGCCAGTACATTTTGAGAAGTGATGATGTAAGGCGCGATCCAGTAAAAGGTGAGCCCGCCCCAAATATACAATACATGCCAAATGTTAGCTGGCAAATCCCAAGCGCGGTCTGGAAAAATCCTACTCTTAAGCACCCATAAAATGCCATAAGTGCCATGAAGCGCCAAGTATATCCAAGCGGTTGTATTTTCCCATTGATTAAAATATGCCATTAACGCCAAAACAGCCAACGGGGTAGCACCTTTATGGCTGTCGATAAAGTGTTTCCATTTCATTTGTTTTCTCCAATATTTAATTTTATGCTAAAACCCTGAATGGGTTAAGAAGGTGTTGTTTTAAGGGGATTGAACAATAATTTCTACGTATAAAGTGTCTCCAAACGGTTGGCCAAGCGGGTCGTAGGCTTGCCAAGTGGAGCGATAAACGCCGGGTTCAGTGGGAGCTGTAAATTGAATAGAAAGGGTGGCTTCACTGCCTGTTCGAGCTGGGAAGATAGCAGACTCACCGGTTGCTGCCATCGGCGCCCCATCCAAATACTTTAACCGATAGCTGGAGCCCCAATCGCAAGACCCATTATTTTCTACTAGCCATTGTTTTTCAAATGATTCCCCAGGTGTTAAGACAGTTCCATCGGGGTAATTTACATCTCCAACATACCGAAGGCTGTTAAAGCAGGTAGGTGTAGGGCTGGCTGGGATTTCGGTAGATGTTAAATTAATGGGTGTTGTTTCGGTATTGTTGGCTGTTTCTTCTCCAACCGTTGGGGTTGCAAATGTGATTTCTACTTGGGGAGTGGTATTTTCTGGCGCAATATTTGTAGGGGGGATAAACGGAGTCGCCGCCGGTGCTGGGGCACAGGAAAATAGCACAATAGAAAGGGGAACATAAAAAAAGCAATGCAGGAGAAATCTCCTGTATTGCTTTTGAATGAGTTGAATATCGGCGAACAAAATTTTATTCATCATCCCCATCGTCACTGCCACCATCCCCTATATCAACTGGTAGGATAAGTTCGCCACCGAGGGCTTTTTGTCGGACAATTAATTCGATTTCGTTGGCTAGCTCTGTGTTTTGGCGTAAGAATTCTTTGGCGTTTTCGCGGCCTTGACCCAAGCGGATGTCTCCATAAGAGAAAAAGGCACCACGTTTTTGAACGATTTCGAGTTGGGTAGATAAATCTAAAACATCACCAACTTTTGAAATGCCTTCATTAAACATAATGTCAAATTCAGCGGTGCGGAAAGGCGGCGCAAGTTTATTTTTCACCACGCGAACGCGGGTGCGGTTACCAATTACTTCGGCACCCATTTTAATGGCTTGAATACGGCGTACATCTAAGCGCATCGAGGCATAAAATTTGAGCGCTTGACCGCCAGTGGTGGTTTCGGGGTTACCAAACATGACACCAATTTTTTGGCGTAATTGGTTGGTAAATACTACGGAGGTTTTGGTTTGATTAATGGCGCCCGACAATTTGCGGAGCGCTTGGCTCATTAAACGAGCTTGCACACCCATCGTGGCATCGCCCATATCGCCTTCCAATTCAGAGCGAGGGACCAAGGCTGCGACCGAATCTACAACGACCAAGTCTACTGCACCAGAGCGAACAAGGGTTTCAGTAATTTCTAAGGCTTGTTCACCGGTATCGGGCTGTGAGACGAGCAAGTTTTCGATATCAACACCGCATTTGGATGCATAAGAAGGGTCGAGCGCATGTTCCATATCTACAAAAGCAGCTGTGCCGCCTAATTTTTGTGTTTCGGCAACAATGTGTTGACAGATGGTAGTTTTACCAGATGATTCTGGGCCATAAATTTCAGTGATTCGCCCTCGAGCGATACCACCAACACCGAGTGCAATATCTACCGAAAGTGAGCCGGTTGAAATAGCATCCACTACCATGCTATGAGCTTCGCCCAAGCGCATAATGGAGCCATCACCGTAGCGTTTGACAATATCGCCTAATGCTTTATCTAACATTGCGCGGCGGGCATCATCCATTGCTGGGCGAGGGGAAGACATGGGTTCTTGCGATTTACGGGCCATTATATTTCTCCAATACAAAAGTTAAGGGTTCGGTTGGTCTTTAGAACCGAGAGTATAGCACAAATGTTCGGCTCGTCAAGGGGTTGGCGTTAGTGATTCTACACCGGGTGTTGGGGGAGGTGTTAAGCTAAAACCAAAGCTCCCACGGAAACTAAAATAGGTAATTTGACCGGGTAATATTTCAATTTCTGTTCTTTTTGTTCCATCTGAGTAGGGGACACTGATTTGATATTTGCCAGCGGGCAGGTCACCAATGACCATATTTTCGTTGTAATACGGGTCGGGTACCACAGCGCCGTAGCCATAGGTATAAACCGTCCATTCGCGATTATTATCCAACCCTTGAATTAAGATAGGCATCTTATGAAGAGGGGTTTTGTTACTTTCCATAATTCTTCCTGCTAGTACCCCCCAGCCTTGCGGAGGGGCAATCCATAACTCTGGATTGCGGGTAAAGAAATAAGAATTTTCTCCGAGACGAACTTCAAAATGTAAATGCGGACCAGTCGTTACACCCGTTGAGCCAACTTTACCAAGTGGTTCGCCTACATTTACCCATTGACCAGTGGTTACATCGGTTTCTTGCATATGGGCGTAAATAGTATAAAGCGGTTCCCCCTGATACCCAAAATCATGTCGAATCGCAACGGCAATCCCATATGGGTCTTGTTCATTGTCTGGGGTTTGGCTAAATAAACCGTAGCCAGCCCAAATTACCGTACCCGAACCAGCCGCAATGATAGGTGTGCCCGGGTCCGCTGGAATATCTACGCCGGTATGTGTTACTTCTTGAAAAAACACGCCGCCATAGCGATAGTTTGGCAGCGGCCAATTAACATTATCCGCTGCAATTGGGCGAGCAAAATAAAAATGATCATATTGTGATAAGGACCAAGGCACAGGGTAAAGCGGAGGCCGCCAAGCCGAGATGGGCTCATTGCCCGGCGTAGGTAATGTGAAGCGTAATGGTTCTGGCGTATTGGCCTGTGGTGTGTAAACCAAACAATCTAGGTTTGGGCAAATGGGGCTGGGTTGCGGAGCAACCTGCTCGTTACTAGGCTCAAGGCTGGTTAATGGCACGGCAACAACCGGCGTAGGGGTTTCTATGCTCGCCGCTTGGGGTGAACCGCAGGCGCTTATCCAAAATATTAAAATTAAACCAAAACCAAATTGTTTCATGGGGCTGGGGTGAAGGTTGGTAGAAACGTAGGCGTAGATGTTACTGTTGGCGTGGGAGATTGGTATCGGTAGCCAGTTGGGGTTGGTGATGGGGTCCGTGTTGGTGGAATAATAACGGTTGGTGTTACCAGAATATCTTGTGGGTATAACTGCAACATCGCGCTGCGCCAGTCTAAGCCGCCTGTCATAATAAATTGATTAAATAAAACACCATTAAAATAAGTGCGCCAATTAGTTTGGGCGGGTACACGCTCCCAGCCATATTGACGGGCAAGGTCTGTAAAATCTAGCCAATAGCCCGCTGGAATACTGGTCATATACGCGCCGCCTTGCTCATAGGCCAGTGTATCTAAGGTATAACGAGTGTTTAAATCCCAGGGCAAGCTTCTTAATGGTTCACCTTGCGAGCCATCTTGCGCTAATGTTTTTAAATAAAGTCGCCAATAAGTTCTGCCATCCAAATCTTCACGTTGCACCATCATCCAGCCTGCATTTAATAAAACAGGGTTAAGAGAAAAAGCGCGGCCAGTATAAAGCCAACCCTCGTTATTACCCGGGTCTAAAGTAGAAGTAAGCGGAACATAAGCATTTTCTAAACTAGCCAGCGCATCCCAACCAGTTTCTTTAATGACACGAGCCCGTAAAGCAGAAAAGGATTCATCTATGGCATCATGCAAAAATGGGTTCGGGGCTTCTACATTTTCTAATTTAACAATGGCATTTCTGTTACTGGGTAAGTCAGTAATTATCGAAATATGTGGCTGCCAAAGTGCGGTGGGGCTGGCTACTGCCGCTGAATTAAATACGATCGGAATACCAGAATTTTGAATGCTATGCCAATCTAACCCGCGAATCGATTGCTGCGGCACTGCTGGTAAACTAAAAGTTCCATTAGTGTTATAGGCTACTAAATAATCTTCATTGGGAGTGGACAGGCGGGCCGCTATTTGACTGCCATCTTCATTCCAAGCGGGCCACCCGCCCGGAGCCACTCGCCGAGCCGGGTCGCCGGGTCGGTTGTAATCCCATAGATAAATGCTCTCAGGGTCAGTGATGCTGGTACCATCCCAAGCCAGCCAATTGCCATCTGGAGACCAAGTGGGGTGAGTATCGGCTCGTAATGGCGAATTACTCAAATTAATGTATCGGTCATCGCTGGGTTGGTCAAGCGAAGCCAGCCAAATTTCGGGTTCGCCAGAACGGTC
>CAYOGW010000010.1:0-11624 GCA_964403635.1 uncultured Anaerolineaceae bacterium
GTAGCATTTATCAGTTTTGAAGTGGTTTTATGGGGGATGATTGGGTTATTAAGAACCGTTTTTTCTCAAAATTCCTTTTTCCCCGCGGCAGATGTGCTGGCCCAAGCGCTGGCTTTAATTTTGGTGGGTGTACCTATCTTCTTTATTCACTGGCTTTGGGCACAGCGAGCCGCCGCACAAGAGGTAGATGAGCAAATTGCATCGCTGCGGGCTGTATTTTTATATGGCACCTTGTTGGTTACAATCATCCCCGCCATACAAAACCTGTTGGCTTTTATAACCCGAACTCTTTTTCAGGTTGGTGGATTAACCGTCAGCCGTGCTTTTTGGGGCGGTGAGCAAACTTGGCAAGACAACCTTATTGCGATTGTTTTTAACTTAATCGCCGCCTATTATTTTTGGGGCATACTGCAAGCCAGTTGGAAAAACCTGCCTAACCGCGAAAACTTTTTAGATATCCGTCGTTTGTACCGTTACATTTGGGTACTCTATGGGTTGTTGATGGTCTTTTTTGGGGCGCAACAAGTGCTCCGCTTTTTATTCTATGTTCCCACCTTGGTACTGGGTGAACCCGGCCGCGAAATGTTTGCCAATGGTTTTGCTCTACTTATCATAGGCGTTCCCGTTTGGGTTTACAGCTGGCAGCTCGCTCAAACCGCTACGCGAGAAGAAGAAGTTGAACAGCATTCTATGCTGCGATTAAGCGTGTTTTATGGCATTTCATTGCTTACCGCTATCCTAACCCTTTTCTGGGGTGGGTTTTTGCTGGATTTATTATTTCTTCAAGTACTAGGCGCAGGAGATTCCCGCGAGCTTTTCATGCAGCAATTCGGCTCCAACATTTCCGTTTTAATTCCATTAATGGTTCTTTGGGCTTATTACGGTTACTGGCGCAATCATGAAATCGAAACCTACGCCGATTCCACTCGTCGCGCTGGGCTTAATCGCTTATTTATTTACTTGCTTTCGTTATTAGGTTTGGGGGCTGTTGTATTAAGCTTGGGCTTATTAATTTCTTTGATGATTGACACAATTAGCCAAACCGAAGTCATTTGGGGAGATTCTTTCGCAACTAGGTTATCTGGTGGATTGGCTGTTTTGCTGGTCGGACTGCCAGTTTGGTTGCTGCACTGGAGACCCATCCAAGCTGAATCGACAGCGGATGGCGAATTAGGAGACCATGCGCGTCAATCAGTTATTCGCCGTGCTTATTTGTACCTTGTAATTTTTGTGTGCGTCATTGGTGGCATGGTAGCCGCGGGTTTGCTGGTTTACCAAGTGTTAACGGGTCTATTAAGCGGTGAATCGATTAATCAAAACGATGTGCTGAACAGTTTACAAGCGTTAATAATTTTTGCAGTCTTTTTGGCTTATCACTTTAATATATTAAGAACAGACGGCTCTGAGTCGTCACAGGTGCTAGCGGCGCGATTAAAGCAATTTGCTGTTCTTGTGATAGAAGAAGAAGGCAGTGGTTTTGGTTCCTTAATCGCCGAATCGATTCAGCGGGCTTCTCCATTGTTGTCTGTAACAGTTCAGCCTGTAGAAAAAGAGCTGCCTAAAAATATCAATTCTTTTCAAGCGCTAGTGCTCCCATCTGGTTTAGCGCTTAACCCGTCCGAAGCCCTACGTTCATGGCTTAAGCAATTTAATGGTCAGCGAGTGATTGCTCCTCAAGAAACCAAAGATTGGTATTGGGCCGGTGTTGTAAGCGCCCGCCCCAGTGATGCTGTCGCTCAAATGGTCAGAAAACTCGCCCAGGGTGAGAAGCTAAAATCCACCCATACAGCACCAGCCATACAAGTGCTGGTTTACATTTTTGCGGCTTTGTTCGCTTTGCAAATTCTACTCTTCTTACTATTTTTGGCTGTCGCTTTAGTGGCAGGATAATTTAATGCGCAGAACTTGCTGGTGATGATATACTTTTGAAAATTAAATCCAGCAGGAGATGAGTGCCGATGAAAGTGACTGTCCTTCAAGAGAATTTAGCACGCGGGTTAAGTACTGTTTCCCGCGCGGTTTCTACCCGTAGCACCTTACCTGTGCTGGCAAATATTTTAATTGCCACCGATGAAGGTCGTTTACGCCTTTCTGCTACAAATTTAGAGATGGGCATTACCTGCTGGATTGGTGCCAAAATAGAAGAAGAAGGCTCTACCACGGTGCCTGCGCGTACACTGGCAGATTTAGTGGGTACTTTGCCGGATGCTCAAGTGAGCTTGACATTAAATACCAGCACCCAAACCTTAAATGTTCGTTCGGGTGCTTCTACCAATGATGTTAAAGGCATTGATGCGCAAGAGTTTCCTCCTTTGCCAGTGCCCGATTTTACAGAAGCCATTCAAATTAATGTAGCAGATTTTAAAGAGATGATTCAGCAAGTGGCTTTTGCTGCTTCGGCAGATGAAGCCAGACCAGTTTTAATGGGTGTTTTATTGAAAGTAGAAGGCGATCAGGTAACCATGGCTGCCGCCGATGGGTTTCGGCTTTCGGTTCGAAAGGCGGTGCTTTCTACCCCTTCTGCTCAACCGATTAATGCCATTATCCCCGCGCGAGCGCTTTCAGAATTGGCTCGCATCGCTGGCGATAGCGACCAAATGATACAAATGGTGATGCCTAAGGGGCGCGGGCAAGTTGTTTTTCGTGTCAAAGACGCAGAGTTGGTTTCTCAATTAATTGACGGCACCTTCCCAGATTATCAACAAATTATTCCTCGCGCACATAAATCACGCACCTTGGTTTCTACCGGTTCATTATTAAAAGCCTGCCGCCAAGCAGAAATTTTTGCAAGAGATGGCTCAAATGTAGTTCGTTTGAATATTAAATCGACAGGCGATTTACAGCCCGGCGAAGTAGAAATTTCTGCTCAGTCCGAGGAAACCGGCTCAAATGAAACAATCGTAGAAGCCACTGTAGATGGAATACCTTTACTCATTGCCTTTAATGTCAAATACCTGCGAGAAGTGCTAGAAGTGGTAAAAACGCCCAATGTGGCTGTTGAAACCAGCGCAGCCAGCGCGCCGGGTGTGGTTCGCCCCGTTGGCGATGATAATTTTCTGCATGTCATAATGCCAATGCATTTAGGATAACAATTTTACGGGCGGTTGCAAACCGCCCTTTTTTTTTGCTAGAATAAACCATGACTCTCCCCAGCCCCTCTTCTGATCGTGTTCTCAATATTTATCTAGCTTTAACCCAATATCCGGTTTTGTCGGTCAAAATTCGTGCGCGTATGCGCGCCGAGTTATTTCAGCGCGGCATTATTTCTGCTGAAGTATTTGAAGAAGAAGTACGCAGCCGTTCTATCCAATCGCAGATTCGCGAAGGCTTGCATGACCCATTCTCTGAAGAATCGTATGCGATATGGGAAATGCGCCAAGAAAGAATTCGAGATTCATTAACTGATTTTTATTTTGCTTATAACTTACCCTACGAAGAATTTGAAGCGCTAGTTAAGAAAACAGTCGGCGAACGGGGCGAACCGCCGAATTTGGTTTCATTTAATCCAGAATTAGCGCCCCAAGAAATGCTTTTTGAGCAAGCAGAAATGATTGATAAGATGCCTGCCGAGAAAAGCAAACATTTGCAGCCCCGTTTGCAAGAAATTAAAGCGGTCCTCATTCGCACCATGATCAGCGACCAAATGGCGTATCTTAAAATTGCTCGCCGCTGGTTCACGGTAGATGACTTGCGCGAGATTAGACGCCGAAAAATAGGGTATGGGAAAATTGGCGGCAAAGCGGCGGGTATTATTTTGGCTCATCGCATCGTGCAAGAAGTTGCTCCCCCAGAATTAAAAAAAGCCATCACCATACCCAACTCGTATTTCTTAGGGTCAGATGTCTTCTATGAATTTATGTCTGCCAATGGATTAATTCAATGGGCAGACCAAAAATACAAACCAGAAGCACAAATGCGTTCAGATTATCCTCACATTCAAAAAGAATTTTTGCAGGGCAAATTTCCACGAGACATTCTAGAGCGATTAAAAGCAGTCATTGAAGAAGCCGGTAAACAGCCATTAATTGTGCGTTCATCCAGTTTGCTAGAAGATAATTTTGGCACTTCGTTCGCGGGCAAATACGACAGTTTTTTCTGCCCCAATCAAGCCTCACCAGAAGAGAACTTAATCGCATTAACACAAGCCATCGCCAAGGTTTATGCCAGCGGATTAAACCCAAACGCCTTGCTTTATCGCCATCACAAAGAATTAGTAGATTATGACGAACGAATCGCTGTCTTAATTCAAGTCGTAGAAGGCGAGCAGTATGGCCGTTACTTTTTGCCGCATGGCGCGGGCGTTGCCTTTAGTCGAAACTTATATCGCTGGTCGCCGCAAATTCGCAAAGAAGATGGCTTTTTGCGGCTGGTTTGGGGGCTGGGCACACGCGCGGTAGACCAAACAGGCAATGACCACCCCCGCTTGGTCGCGCTTAGTCACCCGTTACTGCACCCCGCTGCGGCAACCAAAATGATTCGTCTATATTCACAAGATTATGTCGATTTAATAGATTTAGAAGAAAACACCTTTAAAACCCTGCCAGTAAGAGATGTTTTAAACCCGCGTTACCCAGCCCTGCGTTATATTGCGCAAGAAGACCAAGGCGATTATTTAGCCGCGATGAAAACCAACATGGTAGACCCAGAAAAAATGGTGATTACCTTTGATGAAATGCTGCGCCGCACTCCTTTTGCCGCTCAAATGAAAGATATGCTAGCCATTCTTGAAGATAAGTACCAGTCTCCGGTAGATACTGAATTTACAGTGCAAGTCGTAGACCCTCATGTCATTAATCCGCAAGTGCGCATTACCATTGTGCAATGCCGTCCGCAAAGCGCCATCGCTGATGAAGTTGCCGATTTACCGGATGACTTGCCCAAGAAAAATATTGTTTTTTCAACCCGCCGCATGGTTCCGCGGGGCAGTGTCATGGGCATTCAATACGTTTTATTTGTACCGGCAGAAGGCTACTTTTCACTTACTTCGCAATCAGACCGGCACAAACTAGAGCGGGGCATAGGCGAATTAAATAAACTACTTAAAGGTCAAACCTTTATTTGTGTTGGACCAGGCCGCTGGGGAACTTCCACCCCAGACCTAGGCGTTCATGTCGCTTATGGCGATATTTACAACACGCGCGCGCTGGTAGAAATTTCTGGCAAGGGCATTGGCGCTGAGCCCGAACCTTCTTTTGGCACTCATTTTTTTCAAGATTTGATGGAAGCCAGCATTTACCCTTTAGGCGTTTTTCTGGATGATGAAGATGCTCTGTTTAATCAGCCCTTCTTCTACGATACCCCCAATCGTGTTTCCGAGTTTCTCAAGCTAGATTCTAAGCTGACGAGCGCTTTAAAATTAATTAAAGTAGATGACTATCGGGCTGGGCATCACCTTAATTTAATTATGGATGACGAAGAAGGCAAAGCGGTTTGCTTTTTAGAAAAACTTAAATAAAGCGCGCTTATTTATCTTCAACCTGATAGATAACAAATCGGCGGTTTTTAAAAACCTCATGTAATTGAGAAAAATTATCGCAAAGCATTAATTCTTCAGCATTAATTTGGTTACTGTCTGTCCCTTTGGCATTCAACACATAATAATCCCCGTTTGTTAAATCTTCGCAGTAAGTCGTTAATATTGAATCGCGGTTTGTAAACAAGCGCATGGCACGCGGTTTAAAGAAAATAATAACGGCATCGGCAGGTGTATTCTCTCGAATAAATGCAAACATTTCTTGGCTGGTTTCATGGTAAGGCCCGTTAATCTCTTTGTAAGTAAAAAGTGGCTGCGCCATTTGAAAAGAAGTAATTAACGATAAAAGAGCCAATAGCACCCAACCGCTCTGTTGAAAGATTAAAAACCTTGAAGAGCTGTTTAGCCGATTTAATAAGACCTGACCGCCTTCCCAAGCAAGGTAAAGATAAAACGGAATTAATGGGTAAATAAAGCGTAGCCCTTGCCTTTCGGGCCAGCTAAAAAAGATTGCCAAAGAAACAAAAACATAACTAATAATGGGCAGTTCTTCTTTAAATCGCTGCCACAAGCCAATCACAAATAAGCCAGAAACAACCCAGTAAAACAAATCTGCCAGAAAAATACGTTCAAAAAATACTTGCGGTAAATTTAGATAATAAAAAAAGTTATCGATTAAACGCTGCAAGCTAAAAAGATCGGTGTAATGAGAAAAATAAGAACTTTGCCCACCCGGAAAGAGAATGAAATTAATGAGAATACCGCTGGCTGCAGTAAGGTATGGGATGGCTGTTTGCTTCCAGTTACGGAAAGCGTTAAGGGTGAGCCCGTGAGCAAAGGGCAATGCCGCTAGCAAGAGAATCCCATTGGTTCGAACAGAAAAGGCGAGAGCAATTAAAACTCCAATCAACCCAGAGAGAAGGGTATTGGGTTTCGTATTTTGTTTTATTAAAAATAGGGTTAATGTAGATAAAAATAAAAAGACAAAGTCTGATTGAATTTGGTCTTGGGCTAACAGCAGCGTGGGGTTAAAAGCCAAGCCAGCGGCAAGGATTAAACCTGCCAAGCTGCCTGTGCGCGGACGAAGAAAGAAATAAAAAGAGATTAAAAATAAAGCATAAAAAACTAAGTTAATGCTTTTAAGCGCGGTTATTTTTGGGCCAATGAAGGCAATGATGGGCGTGAGCAGTGCAGGAAAACCCCAAGGGTAGGCTTCTGGGCCAACTTGAAAAGACGAGTTTTGAAGGGTAAAACTGTTTCTGCTAATGAATTCGCTAGTGCTGCCATGTAGTAGGCTTTGGGCTTGTAAAATGTAGGCGGCAAAATCATCTCCCCAGACATGCCCAACGGTAAACATGGAATAACCAAGGATTAAGGAAACCAGCAGAATGGCTGCTAGGCTTATGATTTCGAGTGGGCTGTGCTTCATGGCTATAACTTAGGAACAGAGAGTGTGGCGGTACCGGCTGGGGGAAGTAATATTTTAAACGTAGCACCTTTTTGTAGGCCTTCGCTTTCTGCCCAAATACGCCCGCCTTGTGTCTCAACTAATCCCTTTGCTACGGTTAAACCAATTCCTAGCCCGCCAAATTGGCGAGTGGCATGCGGTTCGACTTGATAAAACTCCTGAAAAATTTTTGGCAAATGTTCTTCCGAAATGCCAATGCCATTGTCTTGCACCCAAGTTAAAACATTGCCTTGATGTTGTTTGGCGCCAATTACTACGCGCCCGCCCGCGGGCGTAAAGCGAATGGCATTATTAATTAAATTAGTAAAGGCGGGGATTAATTTTTCAGGATCGGCGGTGACCAAAAGGGATTGCGGCGGAAAATCGAATTCTATGGTTTGATTCTTCTCTAAGCTAATTATTTTCATTTCTTCTGATGCGGCAGTTAGTACCTGCTGAACAGGAACTACACGCGGCTTAAAAGTTAACCCTTTGGCTTGCAGTAAGTGCAAACTGGTCATTGATTCGATTACTGAACGCATTTGGTTGGCAGCGGCAAGTACCCGTTCTGCATTTTCTGAAACTTCGCTTTCGTCTTCTTCTTGTAAAAACGAGGCGTAGCCAATGATAATTCCAAGCGGGGTCCTTAACTCGTGAGAAGCGATTGCCAAAAAGTTATTCTTAAGTTCATCGGTTTCACGCAGGCTATCGTAGGCTTTTTGCAGAGCCTGAATCAATCTCGCGTTGTGGATAGCCACTGCCGCTTGAGAAGCCAGCACGTTTAATAATTTTTCATCCTCACCTGAGAAGCTTCCGTTGTTTTTGTTAATGGCTTCAATTACACCCACGCCTTTATCTCGTATCTGCATCGGAACCCCTAGCAGGGAGTTGGGTGTAAAACCCAATTGTTGACTAACAAGATTGTAGTGGCGGCTATCTTGGCTTACATCATTAATGACAATGGTTTTTTGGTCTTTAAATATTGTTCCGGCAATACTGCCATCTAAGGGAACAGGAATTTGAGCGAGCTTTTTAGAATCAGCATTGCTAGATGCGGCAAAAAATAAGCGGTTTCGTTTTTCATCAAACAAGAGAATCGAGGCGGTTTGGCAATCTAGCACTTCACAAGCAACATTAATGATACGCTGCAACAAATCATCTAAGTTGGATGTGGAATTAAGCGTAACGCTGATTTCTATTAATTTTTCGAGTTGTTGAAGGCGTAAGTCGTTGTTCATGGTTTCTATAGTGTAGCTTGTTTTTTTAGGACAAGCAATTGCTTGATTAAATTGTAGGGTCGTTGTAATGGATAAACAGTGTAAACTAAACACATTTATATACAGTGTTTATTAATGGCTGTAAATAATCTCCTCCTGATTCATCATCCAAATCATGCCTGCCAGCATGAGCAAGATAGCAATCAGGGAACTTAAAAAGCTTAAAAGAAGCGGTAACAATTCAAATCGGTTTACGAGCATATCGGGTATCAGCAAGGTTTGGCTTAGGACCGGAATTAAATAATGCCATGATTCTGGCTGATAACTATCAATAAAGAAAACCAGCGTGGTCAGTGATGGAATTAAATTAATCAGACTTAAAATATTGTTGGCTTGGCTTTCATCGCGTGCCCACAACCCTACCGCAAATTGCAACACAGTAAAAATAAAAATGGTGGTCAAAATTAATACCATCACCATGAAAATCCCTAATGCGCTGAACTGTGGCAGTGAAAACTGACTAACAGGTGCAGAAGGGTCTGCGGAGGCCATGGTAATGGCTTGCAAGGCTGGGATATCGATAAATAAGGGTAAGGAGAAGAACGCGCCGATAGCGATTAAAGCGGTGGATAAACCGCTCATTAATAAATTGGTTAAGCCATGCGTAATGACAAAAGTAATTTTACCCAGCAAAATAGATGCGCGGCTAACTGGGCTAAGTAATAAAACCTCCATTGAAAATTGTTCTTTTTCTCCGGCTGTGTTTTTAATGGCATTTGGCGCGCTTAAAGCAAAGGCGTAAAAAGTAACCATAAATACCAACAGCCAACTTAAATAAGATCGTTGAAACCGCCCTTCAGTAACAATCTGTCTGCTGGAGATAGAGAAAGGCTCCAGTATTTTTGAATCTACTTGGGCAGCGGCCAGCCGTTGGTTAACTATATCCCGTTTATATTGCTGTAATAACTTTTCTACTCGCATGGTTGTCGCATCAATTACTTGGGATTGTTTAGAAACCAACTCAATTCGGCTAGGCTCGTCATTAATTAAGCTTTCTTCAAAATCTGTAGGGATAATCATCCCCACCAAAAAGCCATCTTGCTTAACCGCCATTTCTGCATTTTCTACTGGAATGAATGTAATTTGGCTGGCTCCCCCAGAGTATTCAGCCAATAAAGGCGCCTGCTCTAACCCGCTGACAGCTACTTTAATACTTTCTCCCATTTGGCTGACGACATTAATGGTAATAATGAAATATGGAAGGACAGACCCCAGCGGTACAAATAAACCAAACAGAAAAAAACTAATTAAAAGTCCGCGCCTATTTTTTAAGTAGCTTAACCATTCTTTTTTAAAGATTGTCCAATAGGTGCTCATAACAATACCTCTACATCTTCGCGGCCAATTAAGTGAACAAAGGCTTCTTCTAAAGTAGGTTTGGCCGCTTTTTTGCAAAGTTCTTGCACCGTGCCTTCAGCCACTTTTTTGCCGCGATCCATAATTACGATGCGGTCGCACATTTTTTCTGCTTCGCTCAAAATATGGGTGCTTAAAATAACGCTGCGGCCATTCTTTTTTAATTCGGCTACTATTTCACGGACATGCCTAGAGCTCATTACATCCAAGCCGCTAGTGGGCTCATCTAAAAGCAGGTGCTGCGGGTTATGTAAAAGCGTACGGGCTAAATTTACCTTTTGGCGCATGCCTTTCGAAAAATCTTTGCAAGGACGGTCTATAAATTCTTCTAACTGCAGGGCGTTAATTAATTCATCAATACGTCGTTTTAATGTTGGCTTTTCTAATTGAAACAAATTGCCAAAATAATTTAAATGGTCTCGCGGAGAAAGGTGCCCGTATAGCCCCCAATTTTCTGGCATAACACCCAAAACCTGCCGAACTTGGTTTGGCTGCTTGGCAACATCAAAGCCACCTACCCGCACAGCGCCGGTGGTTGGCTTCATGGTCGCTGCAATCACGCGCATGGTTGTGCTTTTGCCCGCGCCGTTTGCACCCAATAAACCTAGCACTTCCCCATCCTGTGCTGTAAAACTAACATCGGTAATGGCTTCAAAATTTTTAAAATGTTTGGTTAGATGTTCAACTTCGATCATGCTGACCCTCCTTGAAGAAGATGATATTAAATTATAGCCTTGAATTAAATAGAATATATGTTCTATCCTTGATTAATTAAAAAACAGGCGCTAGGCCTGCTTTTTAATTAATCAAGGATTTCCTCAGGCGGGCTCACCACCAGCGGCAACCGTTTGGTAAACACCAACCAGCTGATAAAAAAGCCCATCGCAATCCAGCCTGCCAGTCCAAGCGGAGACCCCCCCAAGGCGGTATCAAAGCCAGGTTTAAGAAATAGAAAGCCGATGCCCGCGCTGGCATTTAAAGCACCATGCGCCAATGCTACAACCCATGGACTATTGGTATTTAAATAAAGCCACGAAAAAATAATCCCTAACAAGGTTGTGCCAATGGTCATTACCAAAACGCCGAGAATTGGATGTAGCGGAAAGTTATAGCCAAACAATATGGTAGTCGGCGCATGCCATACACCCCAAATGGCTCCGCTGATTAAGATGGCGCGCCCCTGCCCCAAGGACATTAACTTTGGCAGCAAATATGCGCGCCAACCCAACTCTTCCCCTAAAGCAAAAAGGAGATTAATCCATGGAGCTAAGATGATCGCAAAAGCAATTTGAATAGCTATCAAAATTTCGGCTGGCGGCAAACCAGCTGATTCTGGTACGCTGGCTAACGACTCGCGCAACAGGCTAAAGTCAGTGTCTAGCTGGCCGGTGCCAATTAAGAGTGTAATACCGAGTGTTATTAAAGTAAGCACTGTTGGCAAAAACCAAGCCCACAAATAAAAGCGTTTGGGTCCGAGCTTGTTCAATCCTAAAGTTTGAAATGGCTGTTTATCAATTAATAATGTTGTAACAATGGCAGCGATGCCGGGCCCCCACATTGCCAAGGCAAAGAAGCCCTGCAGCGCCAATGGAAAAACAGCCGAATCGTTTTGAAATAGAAGTGGTAAAGAAAACAGAATCCACGAGATGCCAAAGGCAATTGCTAAAAATGATAAGACGGATTTTTGATTAATCATTGCTTCTCCAGTAGGCTAAAACCCTTGAATAAAGGGCTTGAATCTGTGTTGTTTCAGTTCGAATATTTTGCACAAAAACAGCGAGCTATTTTTAACCTGAGCCAATACAGCGGCAGTTTTTGGTGCTTTAAACCGTTTCACGTGAAACAATTATCCTTCTTTTTCGATGCGTCGCCACACAAGATACGAATAAATAACAGGAATAAAAACAGCCACGAACAGCAGCCCAATCATCCAGAACAGCCCATTTTCTCCGAAGAAAACTGTCAGCACGATTAATGCTCCAGCGGCAATAAACAGCTTACTGCCCAGCCGGTGAGTTTCATCCCATACTTGGTCGTTGGC
This sequence comes from uncultured Anaerolineaceae bacterium, assembly GCA_964403635.1. Classification (GTDB taxonomy): domain Bacteria; phylum Chloroflexota; class Anaerolineae; order Anaerolineales; family Villigracilaceae; genus JANJTV01. The sequence goes on from CAYOGW010000010.1 coordinate 11,595, forward strand.
TAAGGTCCAGGGGGTGCGTATCCCAATAAA
>CAYOGW010000010.1:11724-24601 GCA_964403635.1 uncultured Anaerolineaceae bacterium
AGCGCGATTAATAAGAGCGCAATGAGTAATGTAGTTTTTGTAGACATTTTGTTCCTTCTTTCAATTTTCGTTTCACGTGAAACAATATTGGGTAGAGGCGGGTTGCCCCGCCCCTACTATTGATTAATTGGTTTTGGGTAAGTTGCTCTGCGCCATAGAAACCATGCCGCTCATGCCGCCTAAGTTCATTGTATCTACCGCGCTGCTGGGAACAATGACCAGGGCGCCTTTTTCTTTTAATCCTTCAAAGAGCATATTCATCGCGCGTAAGTGCAAGGCGGTTGGGTTATTCACATAGGCTTTGGATGCTTCTGCAAATGATTCTGCAATTTGCTTTTCAGACTCGCCTAAAATAACACGCGCCTGTCGTTCGCGTTCAGCTTGTGCTTGGCGGCTCATCGCGTCTTCTAAATCTTGCGGAATAACAATATCGCGAATTTCTACGGATTGAACGGTAACGCCCCAAGGGGTAGTTCGTTCATCAATCACTTGTTGTAGTTCGCGGTCAATCACACTTCTGCCAACCAAAATATCGGCTAACATCATGCGACCAGTTATGTCGCGCAATGCGGTTTGAGCAGCCCAGTCCACTGCGGCTTTGTAGTTCTCTACTTCAAGTGCTGCTTTTTCCGCATCCCATACCACCCAAAATAAAACCGCATCTACATCTACTGGAACAGTATCTTTGGTGAGGGTTTTTTGGGCGGCGAACGGAGTCACCATCACGCGGTGGTCAATCCAGCTTGAGACCGAATCAAGGATTGGGATTACCCAAAAAGGTCCAGGCCCGGCCAGCCGCTGAAATTTCCCTAAGCGCAACACTACGCCCTTCTCCCATTGGTTGGCTACTTTTAAAGAGAACAGAATGTAGAGACCTAGGAACATCCAAACCAGAACCCAACTGCCAATGACCCAGTCGGCTTGTTTGCCGTCTAAGCCAATTGCGCCTAAAACGGCCACTGCCATCAATATCCCAAATAGGGTTCCCGCAATCGGCGGAATGTGCTGATCATTTTTAATTTTTGGTGTTGCAATATTGTTTGTAAACATGGTGTCCTCTTCTCTCTTAATTAAGTTGGTTTTTTAGAGCCGTTTCAATTTGTTGGTTGTCAAAGCCCAAGCGTTTGGCTTCTTCTGTGTAGCGCCGCGCCAGGGCCTCTAGTGATTGATGTCGCAAGCGTTCGTGCACTTCTGGCGGAGGCTGCTCAAGAATATAAGTGCCTCGTCCTTGCTGGGTAGAGATAATGCCCGCCTCGTCTAAGGTTCGGTAGGCGCGCGCCACGGTGTTAAAGTTCACGCGTAGTTCTAAAGCCAACGCCCGCACGGTGGGCAACTGGTCGCTAGGGTTTAATTGACCGGTGGCAATTAAATGCTGCACCTGTTCTACGATTTGATTGGTAACAGGTACATCTGAGCGGAAGTCTAGTTGAATCTTGAGCATAAGCACCTCGTGATTTCTAAATTGTATCTTTGTATCATTGTATGATTGTTGCATTAATCTTTCCGTTTGTCAAGGTTTTTTGGCGGGCTACCCACAGCTTGCTCCCGTTTACGTGGCTTAATTAATCGCTGGTGGTGAGCCAGCCGGAAGTTCTTCTCTGTTATTCGTTAAGGTTGTTTATACGGGTTTCTAATATGGGGCATGGTAGAATCTGCGAGCATTTTCAAAAAAGGAGCGCGGATTAATGGAAACAACAACTGGTAGTTTCGCAGTCAAAAAGGGGTTAGCTCAAATGCTTAAAGGCGGCGTGATTATGGATGTAGTCAACGCCGAGCAAGCCCGTATTGCTGAAGAAGCAGGGGCTTGCGCTGTGATGGCATTAGAGCGTGTTCCGGCGGATATCCGCGCGGATGGCGGCGTGGCTCGTATGAGCGACCCTGAATTAATTTTGCAAATTATGGATGCGGTTTCTATCCCCGTTATGGCAAAATGCCGCATTGGTCATTTTGTTGAGGCACAGATTTTGGAATCGTTGGGTGTCGATTATATTGACGAATCTGAAGTATTGACCCCCGCGGATGAGGAATATCACATCCTGAAAGATAATTTTAAAGTGCCTTTTGTGTGCGGCGCGCGTAATTTAGGCGAAGCGTTGCGCCGTGTGGGTGAAGGCGCGGCGATGATTCGCACCAAGGGCGAAGCAGGTACCGGAGATGTTGTTGAAGCGGTTCGCCATGCCCGAACGGTGCTGGGTGCTATTCGTAAGTTGCAAACCATGGCAGATGAAGAATTAATGACCTTTGCGCGCGATTTGGGCGCTCCATATGAGCTGCTTAAACAAACCAAAGAATTAGGCCGGTTGCCGGTGGTTAATTTTGCAGCGGGTGGTTTGGCTACCCCAGCGGACGCGGCTTTAATGATGCAATTGGGTGTGGATGGTGTGTTTGTTGGCTCTGGTATTTTTAAGAGTGGTGATCCGGCCAAACGCGCGGCAGCCATTGTTAAGGCGGTTACCCATTATCAAGATGCGGGCATTTTGGCTGAAGTAAGCCGTAACTTAGGTGACCCGATGGTTGGGCGTAATGTTTCGCAAATGCCCGAAGCGGATAAGCTGGCAACACGCGGCTGGTAGATTTTTATTTTGTGCGGGGGCGAAGCAATTCGCCCCCGTTTGGTAAAAATAATGAAAATTGGTGTATTGGCTTTACAAGGTGATTTTTCAGAACATAGCGCAGCCTTAAAACGCGTAGGCGTTGATGCTGTTGAAGTACGCTTGCCTGCTCAGTTGGATGACTTAAATGGTTTAATTATTCCAGGCGGCGAATCGACAACAATTGGCAAGCTGGCGGTTGCATTTGGTTTGCTAGAACCGTTGCAAACATTTGGCAAAAATAAAGCCATTTGGGGCACTTGCGCTGGTGCTATCTTTCTATCAAAAGATGCCAAGCGAGACCAGCCTTTGTTGGAACTAATGGACATCACGGTGGCGCGGAATGCGTTTGGCCGCCAAGTGGATTCATTTGAAGTAGATTTAGATATCCCTGAATTAAAATCCGCGACCAAAACAAAAGCAGATTATCACGCCGTGTTTATTCGCGCACCGCTGATTGAAACAGTTTTTGGTAAGGCAAAAGTGCTTTCAGCTTTGGCAGATGGTCGAATTGTGGCAGCTCAGCAGGGGAAACTGCTGGCTACTTCTTTTCATCCAGAATTAACGGCAGATGACCGGTTTCATGCTTATTTTGTTAGCCTGTGTAAATAAACAGCGTTTAGATATAAATTGACCCCTGAATGGATTGAAGATGATTCGTCCACTAGAGTTATTTGATTTGCCATCCTTATATCGTGCTCGAAAAAACAGCGTTAGTTTAGACCACGCTCGAAGCTTAACGCGCGGAAATCCGCTTGGCGCGGTGGGAATGTTGTCTTATTTAAATCCATCGAAGTATATTTACAGCTTAATTAATGATGAAAATGCCCCTCCCGCTTTTGGCGGGGTCATTCATACCCCAAATGAATCCTTTGCTCGTCTCTCTTACCTTGCCCCCGTTGATAGTTTAGAACCCCATGATTCAATTAAATTAATAGACGATTTGCTTATTAAAGCCGGTGAATGGGGCGCATTTTATGTGATTGCAGAAGCTGAAGAAAACAAAGAAGCCTATCCCGTTTTACGAAAAGCGGGCTTCTCTGTCTACGCTTGGCAGCGCATGTGGGATTTAAGCCATTTAAAACCTGCTGCTGTTGATATTCAATGGCAGCCCGTTGCTGATATTCATTTACATGAGATGCAATCTTTGTATTATCAAATTGTGCCAGCTTTAATGCACCCTATCGAGCAGGCGCCTCGCCAGCCGCGAGGATTAATCTGTTTTGCAGAGCAGCTGCGCGGTTTTGTAACGCTTCTAACGGGACCTTATGGCATTGTACTCATGCCATTTATTCACCCAGAAACAACAGATGTAGCCGAAAAACTAGTTGGTTTGGTTCAAGCCATTCCTTCCCGCAGAAAGCGCCCTGTTTATTTGTGTGTTCGTTCTTATCAGGCATGGTTAGAGCCGGTGTTAGAAGATATGGGCGCCCGCGCGAGCGAACGCCAAGCGGTGATGGTAAAGCATTTGGCTCATTTAATTAAAGAAGAACAGTTAATGAAAGCCAGGCAGCCAGCAGGTGTGATGTCTGCTTCACGCTATAGCCAAAAATAACTTTTAGAACGGTTTATTAATCAAAACTTACTCAAAACATGATATAACCTGCAAAGCGCACCAATTGAACATTTTACTGAAAGGCAGGTACGCCATGGTCTACATTATTTATACAAAACACTCGTAAGTCGCCTTCATAGGGAAACCGGCGACGCAAGTATTCTGGAATAACAATTTTCCAAAGCACTTTCCCCGCGCCTCGCGCACGGAAAACCCGTGCCCATCTTCAGGATTATGGATATGTCACAACAACGTCGCATTACTGACGATTTAGAAGTACTACTCGGAATTCTTCCGAAAGATATTGTTAAAGCGGTTCATAAAGCAGATCACTACGAAAACTTAATAGAGATTATTTTAGACCTTGGGCGTGTACCCACCGCCCGCTTCGTTGATTCTGAAATTACCCTTCGCAAAACAGAAGTCACAGCCGAAGAAATGAACCATGTCGTTGAAGGCTTAGGTGCCTTTGATGATGATAACCGCGCGGGCATTGAAAGAACATTGCACCGCATTTCTGCCATACGTAACCGCCGCGGCGCGGTGGTTGGTTTAACCTTGCGGGTTGGTCGTGCCGTTTATGGCACCATCGACATTATTCAAGACATCATTGAAAGCGGCAAAAGCGCTTTAATTTTGGGACGCCCTGGTGTTGGAAAGACAACCCTGCTGCGTGAAGCCGCTCGCATTTTAGCCGAGCAACGCCGCGTGGTCATTGTCGATACATCGAACGAAATCGGTGGAGACGGAGATGTGCCCCACCCTGCGGTTGGCAAAGCCCGCCGCATGCAAGTGCGCCAGCCCACGTTGCAGCACGAAGTGATGATTGAAGCGGTTGAAAACCACAACCCCGAAGTGATTGTCATTGACGAAATTGGCCGAGAATTAGAAGCCCTCGCCGCCCGCACTATTGCCGAACGCGGCGTTCAATTAATTGGTACGGCGCACGGTCAAACCCTCGAAAACTTGCTGCAAAACCCAACCTTAAGTGACCTTGTCGGCGGTATCGAAGCGGTTACCCTCAGCGATGAAGAAGCCCGCCGCCGCGGCACCCAAAAAACCGTGCTTGAACGGCGCGCGCCCCCGACCTTTGATGTCTTGATTGAAATCCACGCCCGTGACCAATTTGCTGTTCACATGGATGTCATCGAAGCGGTTGATTCTTTTCTACGGGGCTACCCGCTGCCAGCTGAAACCCGCGTGCGTGGCGAGGATGGCAAAATTCGGGTTGAGAAAGCGCCCGCTCCAACACAACGGATAAATGGCAGTTCCGAAGCTGGACGCACCAACCAGCGGGCAGCTAACCCTGTCGACGAGCGCTTAACAGACTCACCCACGCCTTTCTCGCCGTCAAAAGAAATTAAACCATCCCTCAACCCTGCCCGTACCCCCTTGCCGCCGATAAAGATTTATCCCTACGGTGTGGCGCGTAATCGCTTAATGCAAGCCGCTAAACGCTTGGGTGTACCCGCCATTGTAGCCCGCGAACTAGATGGCGCCGATGCTTTAATTACCCTGCGAGCTTATTACCGTAACCGCCAACAAGCCATTATTGAAGCGGAACATCGCGGCATGCCGATTTATGTTTTGCGAGCTAACACAGTGGGTCAAATGGAGCAGTTTTTGACTGATTTGTATAACTTGGGCGAGGTTAATATTAGCAGTAGCGATTCAGACCACGTGCGCAATGAAACCCAAGCGGCAATTGTGGCTGTGATGAACGGCGAACGCTATGTGGATATGCCTCCCGCTGGCCCATTGGTACGGCGCATTCAACACGAAATGGCGCGCGCTGCTGAGTTGGTAAGCCATTCGTATGGCAAAGAGCCCAGAAGGCATGTAAGAATATTTAGAGATTAATTAAGGATAAGACAGGCGAGCCAACGGCTCGCCTGTGCGTTTATAATGGCGGCATGTTTATTACTTTAGAAGGCCCCGAAGGGTCAGGAAAAACATCTCATATTGCGCATTTGGTTTCTTATTTAAGAGAAGAAGGCTATGTGGTCTTTCCCACCCGCGAGCCGGGCGGAACAGGCATTGGCGAACAGATTCGAGATGTGATACACGATTTAAAAAATGCGGAAATGCACCCGCGTACCGAAACGTTGCTTTATCAAGCCGCGCGCGCTCAAATTGTAGAGCAGGTCATTCGTCCGCGCTTGGCGGCTGGTGAAATTGTACTTTCTGACCGGTATATGGATTCAACCATCGCTTATCAGGGGTATGGTCACCAACAAGATATTACAGAAATTCGCCAATTAATTAAATATGCCACTGGCGGCTTAATGCCCGATTTAACCATTTTGTTAGATTTGGATGTGGAAGTAGGCTTAAAACGAAAAACCAACCAAGAAGAGTGGAACAGGCTGGATGCCTATACTGTAGAGTTTCATCAACGGGTCCGGAAAGGCTATTTGGCCTTAATTAAAGAACAACCCGCCCGCTGGAAGGTTGTAAACGCCGAACAAAGCTGGGATGTTGTACAAGCTGAAATAAGAGATATTATTATAGAAAGTATTCGCAAATTAAAAAAGACCGGTTAGGTCTTTTTTAATTAAAAATCATCAGCCATGCCGCCGCCAGAATCTAAGCCTAAATCGGGTAAAGCGGATTCGATTTCATTTGGGCTTTGTCCTGCTTCTAAGCGGTCTACCACTTCATTAAATTCGGGAGGTAAATCTTCTCCCATTTCAGCGCCCATTTTTCGCATTACTTGGCCAAGGGCTTGAGGGTCATCGTCTAACCCCGCTAAGGTAGATGGGTCTGCAATGGCTTGCATGCGTGCTTCATCAGATTTGAGCATGCGAATACGGTTAACCCTTCGGCGGGTATTAAGGCTTTTGCAATGGGGGCAGGCTGCGGGGCGTTTGCCGTATTCTTCATAAGTTAGAAAAATGTCAAAGCGTTTGTTACAATCAAGGCAGGTGTAATCATAAGTTGGCATAGTCTAATTGTAATCAAAGTATTTTAATTAAGGATAATAAACTTTTGAATAAACAACTCCCGGCAATAAATACAATTAAGTCTTTATTCTCTATCATCCTTGTTTGGGTCTATTCTTGGACATTTTTTACTTTCTTTTGGAAAGTTCCTAGTTGGTTGTTTTTCTTAACCCTTCCAGAAATTGGGGTTAATTTCGCCTACGCCATGAGTGTGGCTTTTGTTGAGAGTTTATTTTGGTTGTTGTTGTTTGTTGGTCTGGCTTGGGTAATACCGGCTAGGTTTTGGGCAGATGACTTACTCTCTCGCGCGGGTTGGTTTTTTGTTGGTTTTTATGGGTTTTTAACCTTGTTTTTAATTCCTGCGCTGGGCTTGAAGGAATATTTTCGCGCGATGAGCGCTTTGGGGGCGGCTTTTGTTTTGGGAATACTTTTAATGCTGCTGGCAGTTCGCTTTAAGGCGATGGGGCAATGGTTGTCCTTTTTAGCAGACCGTTTACAAGTATTTATTTATCTTTACATACCGATATCAATTATTTCAATTATTGCCTTGTTGATTCGTTATCTTTTTTTGGAGTAAGAGATGCCCACTGTTTCTCGGCGAGATTTTCTTAAATTGACTAGTGCTTTTTTAGGAGCCAATGTTTTTTCTTCTGGGCTTTTAAATTCTGGCGCGGCGAAAGCTATAGATAAGCCGAATATTGTTGTGCTTGTGTTTGATGCCATGTCTGTTTTTAATTTATCGGTTTATGGGTATGCTCGCAACACGACACCTAACTTTGAGCGTTTTGCCAAACGAGCTACCGTTTATCATAACCATTACGCGACAGCTAATTTTACATCTTCAGGGACAGCCTCTTTACTTTCGGGCTTATATCCGTGGAATCACCGCGCTATTAATTTAGCGGGATTAATTAAACGGGATGAAATTGGGATAAATATTTTTTCTGTGTTGGGAAAAGAATATTTTTCGGTAGGGTTTTCACAAAATGTTTGGGCAGATAATTTATTGCGTCAATTGCAGCCCAAATTAGATTATCAATTGAAACCTTCATTTAGCAGTCTTTATCCAATCCGAGAATTATTTTCGGAAGATACACCGCTTGATAAGCTCTCAGTTTATTTTGCTTTTGATGAATTTTTGTCGCGCACCCATGCTGTGGTGAATCCAATTCCTGGATCTATTGGGTTAGGCATCTTCGATAGTATTTATGCTGAATATCAAAAATTAAACCAAAAAGAAAATGTCTCAGAAGAATATCCTTATGGGCATTCTAGTAATAGTTATTTTTTCTATTATGAAAATAAAACAGTGTTGGCTGAAATTGCTCAAAAAATTATTGAATTAAATCAAAACAAACCATTTATGGGATATTTTCATTTTTATGCACCCCACTCACCTTATACTCCGCATAAAGATTTTGTAGGCATTTTTGAAGATATGCCATTTATTAAAAAACCAAAACATCCCTTAGCTTATTTTGACTATCCCACCCGTGTAATGAAAAAAGAGCGCGATCAGTATGATGAATATATTGCCAATATTGATGCTGAGTTTGGACATTTAATAGACAGGCTTGAAGCGGCTGGCGTGTTAGAAAACAGTTATTTGGTTATTGCCTCCGATCACGGAGAAATGTTTGAGCGTGGAGAAGCGGGTCATGGCACGGCGCTGCTCTACGAGCCAGTTATTCGTACTCCATTAATTGTTTCTGCCCCCGGCCAAACTGAGCGAGTAGATATTCACAGTATAACCAGCAATATTGATTTGTTGCCAACGCTTGCTCATTTAACCCAACAGCCTATACCGAATGGCATAGATGGCAAACTATTACCTAACCTTGGCGGGCAAGAAAATCTTGAGCGGGCTGTTTTTGCACTAGAAGCCAAAGAGAATTCGTCCCATGCTCCTTTAACCAAAGCTACCGTAGCCATGCGTAAGGGAAAATACAAATTAATTTATTACATTGGTTACGAAAAATACGCAGACCAATTTGAGTTATTTAATTTAACAAATGATCCCTATGAACTTAATAATTTAATGGATATAGACCTGATCGCCGCCGCTGAATTAAAAAACGAATTATTGGCTGTATTAAATCAAGCCAATCAAAAATATTAAGCCTTCTATCCAAGTTTGCTTTGTTCAGTGAAGTACAATAAAGCCATGTCAGACGAATTTAACATCATCAATCCGCAAGCACTCCTTTTTGTTATCTCTGGCCCGTCTGGGGTTGGCAAAGACACTGTCCTGCAGCGCATGAAAGAACGCGACCTGCCCTTTCATTTTGTTGTTACCGCTACCACCCGCGAAAAAAGAGCCAACGAAGTCCACGGCAAAGATTATTTCTTCATTTCAAGTGATGAGTTTGCCCGCATGATTGAAGAAAATGAACTGCTTGAATACGCAGTGGTTTACAGTGATTACAAAGGAATCCCCAAGCAGCAAGTACGAGATGCCCTCGCCAGCGGACAAGATGTAATTATGCGGATTGATGTACAAGGTGCGGCCACCATTCGCAAAATTGTTCCCGATGCCGTGCTTATCTTTTTAACCACTGAAAGCGAAGCCGCAATGGTAGGGCGTTTAGAAGCTCGCAAAACAGAAACGCCAGAAGGATTAGCCCTAAGAATTGCAACCGCCCGCCAAGAATTAAAACGAGTAGACGAATTTAATTATGTTGTCGTCAATAGCGAGTTTCACTTAGATGAAACCGTTGAAAAAATCCGTGCGATTATTATTGCTGAGCATCATCGCACAGTTAAGAGAGAAATTACCCTTTAAATGACCAATCTCGCAGACTCCCCCCAGCCGCCCTCCGATTTTCAAGCTCCGCCTCGCCCTATTCTCATTCGAGAGCAGCAACCAGCCAACCCGATAATTACCTATAGTTTGCTGGTTATCACCATACTAATTTACATATTTCAGTTTTTAACTGAAATATTTTTTGGCACAGATATCCCCGCTTTGTTGGGTATGAAAATTAACGAATTAATTGTTGCCGGGCAGTGGTGGCGTTTTATTACTCCCATGTTACTGCATGGCTCTATTTTGCATATTGGCTTTAACATGTATGCTTTATTAAGCATTGGTTCAAGCCTTGAGCGCGAATTTGGGCATTTTCGATTTGCATTACTATATGTTTTATCTGCCTTTGCTGGCAATGTGCTTTCTTTCGTTCTCTCGCCCAATCCATCTTTGGGAGCTTCAACAGCGATATTTGGCCTATTGGCCGCTCAAGGAATATTCCTTTTTGTTAATCGCTCTATTTTTGGTTCACGCGCCAGAGCCGCCTTGCAAAGTGTGGTGATGATTGCGGGCATCAACTTGTTTATTGGTCTCTCTCCTGGTATTGATAATTGGGGTCATTTAGGTGGCTTACTGGGTGGTTTAATTTTTAGCTGGTTTGCTTCACCCCGTTTTACTTTAGAACAACAAGACGAAGAATATATTCAAATTAAAGATTCAACCAACCCCATCATGGTGAGTGTTGGTACGCTTGCTGTCATTGCTATTTTTTCTGTTTTGGCTTGGCTAGGCAAATAAATAACAACCGAATTTAATTTATAAAACGAGGAACCTTATGAAACAAATTTGTGTCATTGGCGTTGGATACGTCGGCATTGTTACCGGCGCGTGTTTTGCAGACTTAGGAAATAAAGTCATTGCGCTAGATGTTAACAAAGAGCGAGTAGACAACCTTAAAAAGGGTGAAATGCCCATTTACGAACCTGGTTTAGAAGAACTCGTTCGCCGTAATGTAGCCGCGGGGCGATTAAGCTTCACCACCGATTATGCCGAAGCGCTGGCAGGGGCTGAATATGCTTTTATCGCGGTGGGCACGCCTTCGGGAGTAAATGGTGAAGCCGATTTGCAATATGTGGCTTCAGCCGCGAAATCCATCGCGCAGCACATGAAATCTCCTTTAATTATCATTAACAAATCCACTGTACCCATTGGCACCGGTGACTGGGTAGCCGATATAGTCAAACGCGAGCAAAAAAGCCCGGTAGAGTTTGCGGTGGTATCCTGCCCAGAGTTTTTGCGTGAAGGTTCTGCTATTGGTGATTTTATGCAGCCGCACCGCACAGTGATTGGTTCGTTTGATAAAGAAGCTGCCAACAAAGTGGCCCAATTGCACATCCCCTTACGCGCCCCTATCGTTAGCACAGACTTACGCACCGCCGAGATGATTAAATACGCCTCGAACGCCTTTTTGGCTACCAAAATTTCGTTTATTAACGAAATTGCCGAAATTTGTGAAGCTTATGGCGCAGATGTAAAAGAAGTTGCCGCGGGCATGGGTTACGACGCGCGCATTGGTCGCCACTTTTTAGATGCTGGTTTAGGCTGGGGTGGTTCTTGTTTTCCAAAAGACGTTTTGGCTTTGGCTTACATGGCAGAAGAAAAAGGAATTAATCCGCGCATATTAAATGATGTGATGGATGTCAATTATGATCGCCGAAAATCGGTAGTGGCTTGGACAAGTGAACTGCTGGGCGGCTCTGTAAAAGGTAAAACCATTGGTTTGCTGGGTTTGGCCTTTAAACCCAACACCGATGACATGCGCGATGCCCCCTCAGTCGATATTGCCAAAGAATTAAATGCAGCTGGTGCCTTGGTACGGGGTTACGATCCAGTTGCCATGGAAGTAGCCGCCCCCTTAATGCCAGCCGTGCAAATGTATAAAAATTCATACGAAATGGCACAAGGTTGCGATGCCTTAATCGTTGTAACCGAATGGAACGAATTTAAACAACTTGACTTAGAAAAAATAAAAGGATTGCTTAAAACCCCTATTATTTTTGATGCCCGCAACATTTATGAACCCAATATTATGAAACACTACGGCTTCACCTATCGAGGCATTGGGCGTGGAAGCCATTAATTAATATGAAAGAAGAAACCCCCCCTGTTTGTGATTATGAAGGCTCAGACTACCAAACCTCCTTTTGGGATGAAGGTGGCCGCGCCTACGAAGACGCCGCCGAAGCGATTGCCTTAAAAAATATGCTGCCTGCCAAAGGCCGATTAATGTTGGAGTTAGGTGCAGGCGCGGGGCGAAACACCCCCCGCTACGGCGGTTTTCAACAAGTAGTCTTGGTCGATTACTCGCGCACCCAACTTCAGCAAGCCCGCGCCCGCCTCGGTGACGATGCTTCCAAATACATCTATGTCGCCGCTGACATTTACAAACTACCTTTCATTGATGGGCTTTTTGACGGCGCGACCATGATTCGCACCCTGCATCATATGGCCGAAGCCCCCAAAGCCTTAGCCCAAGTGCGGCGTGTGTTGCAGCCCGGCGCAACCTTTATTTTAGAGTTTGCCAACAAATTAAATATCAAAGCCATTTTGCGCTTTTTAATGAAACAACAAAACTGGAATCCCTTTACCCTTGAGCCAGTGGAGTTCGTTGCCCTTAATTTTGACTTCCATCCGCAAGCCGTTTTTGGCTGGCTCAGGGAAAACGGTTTCGCCGTTAAACAAGTTCGTTCGGTTTCACACTTTCGGCTGGTCCTGCTTAAACGGCTCTTGCCTGCTGGCTTCTTGGCTACACTAGATGGTTTATTGCAGCCTACCGGCAATTTAATTCAACTGACCCCCAGCGTTTTTACCGAAAATAAATTACCCGCTGGAGAATTAAACCAAATCCCCGGCGACATTAATCACTGGTTCCGCTGCCCCGAGTGTGCTCATACACCGCTTTTGTTAAAAGAAAATCATATGGTCTGTAGTGGCTGTGGTAGCAAATGGGCTTATAAAGACGGCATCTACGATTTTAGAGAAG
>CAYOGW010000010.1:24701-33433 GCA_964403635.1 uncultured Anaerolineaceae bacterium
TTAATTAAATCTTTTTTGGCATACACACGTACATGCGGAGCCAGTTTGTTTCTTAAGTTTTTTGGCAAATAATTAACAAAAGGCTTATTGCCAAAGTAATATTTTCCATTCCAATAAATACCATGCGTTTCAAACGGATAGCCAATGTTTGGTACAAAAATAACGGCTCGTCCGTTTGGTTTTAATACGCGCACCATCTCTGCAACTGAGAGCGAATCATCTGCAACGTGTTCTAGCACTTCATGGCTTAAAATTAAATCAAAGCTATTGTTGGGGTATGGCAGGTTTTCACCCGCGGCGTTAATAATGTTGGGGTGGTTTAATCCTGCTTCTTGGGCGCGTTCAAAGTCATATTCCAACCCGTGAATAGTTCCACCATAGGGTTGCAGGTGTGCAATATACATGCCAACGCCGCAGCCATTTTCTAAAATTGTGCCGCGAACACGGTTTTCGGCCGCTTGTAATACCATCTCTAACCTGCGTTGTTGTCCGGCGCGCCAAACATAAGAAGGTTCACCGCGTAAGGCTGCTTTTTCTAGGTTTCTATCATCCATGGTGATTTATTTTTCTCCCCAGTGAATGGCAATTGTGCCTAGCATTAATCTTTCGTAGCCAATGCGTTTAAAACCAACCGCCGCTAAGTGCGCGGCTAATTGCTCGGCGGTAAAATAATTAAACGTTGATTCGGCTAAGTAGCTGTAGGCATGCCGTTGCCGGGTAATTAAACCGCCCACGGCTGGAAGGATAAAATTCAAATAACCCCATATTAAAGGAAACCAAACGTTTTGACGAGGACGGGTGGTTTCTAAAATAACAATTCGGCCACGCGGCTTGAGAACGCGGTATTGTTCTTTTAATGCGGCCAAAGTGTTGGTCACATTTCTCATTAAATAACTCGAAACAACAGCATTAAATTGATTGTTTGCAAAAGGCAGTTCTAGCGCGTTAAGATTTACCCACAAAAATGAGTCACTTGTTTGGCGGCCAGTTTGCATCATTTTTATTGTTAAATCTGCTGCTGTAACATTCGCTTTGGGTTGTTGGCGCAGGGCTTCTCTAGCCAGCTGCCCAGTTCCGGTGCCAAGATCTAACAGCGAGGCGTTCGGGTGCAGCCCCGCCCGTCGAATGGCTTGCTCTCGCCAGAACATATCCAGCCCGCCTGTGATTAATTGATTCATTAAATCGTAGCGGGTTGCAATCTGGTTAAATAAATTTTGAATAAAGGCAGTTTTTTCTTGTGGGCTGGGGTTGTGCATTGGGGCGATTATAACCGCCCTGTTATAAAAATCTTGCAGGTTTAAGGGGTGTGTGCTAAAATCGAACTTGTAAATCTATACCGCAAGCACCGAAAAGTGGGCGAACCCCACTTTTCTGCTTTCTTAGGACTTTTCAGGAGTTTGTGTACGATGAAAAATGAGTTTAGCTTGGCATTTAATGAAGTGCTGGAAGAAAAGCAGCTGCCGAAGGAGGTAATTCTTCAGGCAATTGAAGCTGCTATGGTTTCTGCATACCGCCGGTCTGTGAATGCTTCTAGTGCTCAGCATGTAGAAGCCAAGATTGACCCAGAAACAGGCGCTGTAACGGTTTATGCCGAAAAAGAAGTAGTAGAAGATGTGCAAGATGTGCGCACCGAAGTGATTTTTGATGATGCGCGCAAGGTTAACCCATTGGCCGAGTTAGGCGATATGGTGATTGTTGAATCGACACCCAAAGATTTTGGTCGTGTGGCAGCCCAAACAGCCCGCCAAGTGATTCAACAGCGTATTCGCGAAGCAGAGCGAAATGTTCAGCTTTCTCATTACGAAAACCAAATTGGTGAAATTGTAAGCGGGGTTGTTCAGGCTGTTAATAATCAAATGGTAACCATTGGTTTGGATATGAAAGCCGAAGGCATTATGCCTACAAACCAAAAAATTCCTGGTGAACGATTTCGGGTTTATGATCGCGTTCGCGCCATTGTGATGGAAGCCAAAGAAGGTACGCGCGGCCCGCAGATTATTCTCTCGCGGGCACACCGAAACTTTTTGCGCCGTTTAATGGAAAATGAAGTCCCTGAAATTTTTCATGGCATTGTAGAAATTCGTGCTATTTCTCGTGAGCCTGGTCAACGGGCGAAGGTTGCTGTTTTTGCTACTCAACCCAGTGTAGACCCGGTTGGCGCTTGTGTAGGTGTTAAAGGTGTTCGTATTCAGGCAATTGTTAAAGAATTGCATGATGAGAAAATTGACATTATTGAGTGGAGCCCTGACCCAATTATTTACATTCAGAAGGCCATTAGTCCTGCTCGTGTAACTGCTGTATTTTTAAACGAGAAAGAAAAAACCGCTACTGTGGTTGTAATGGAAGACCAATTAAGCTTGGCAATTGGTCGAGATGGGCAAAACGCCCGTCTTGCCGCAAAGTTAACCAATTGGCGTATTGATATTAAGAGTGTCGTAGAAGCCGTTGGCGATTCGCTTAATAAGCTGCAAAAGAACACAGAGTTGGCTTATATAGCCAAAGCAGAAGCCGAAAACATTCCTCAGGTAGAGGCCATCTTAACCAAAAAGGTGGAAGGCCGCCCGGTTACCCCAGAAGAATATCAGACCCTCGCTCAATTTATTGAACGAGTGGAACGCCGCCAAATTGAAAAACAACAAGCCGAAGATAAAGTCATTGCAGATCGTTTGGCAGAAGCGCGCGCGAGCATTCCAGAAGTTGCATTTGAGCAGCCTCTTACTGTGCTTAATTTGCCAGAAAATATCTATAACGTCTTAACTGAAAATGCCTACGAAACCGCTGGAGATTTATTGTTGGCGCTCAAAGCAGATTCAGAAAAAGTGCTAGGCATTAATGGCATTGGTCCAAAAGCCATGAAGACCATTGAAAAAGCCGCTGCTGAAGTTCATTTTGAAGTGCCAGCCGCGCCTGAAGTGGTTGAAGAGCCGATTGTTGCCGAACCAGAACCCCCAGCGGTTGAAGCGGTTATTGAAGAACAACCAATGGATGAAGTCACAGCAGTAGAATCCGAAGAAGAAGAAGTAGAAGCGACCGAAGAAGAAGCTGCTGAAGTGATGAAGTCGTTTGACGAAATATTTAAAGTTCGCCCAGAAATTCTTAAAACAGACGAAGTCGATAATTACATCGATGAAAAAGATAAAAAAGGCAAAAAAGGCAAAAAGTCTGTTTCGTATGAATTTGACGAAGACCGCGGTGAAGTTGTGGCACATAAGAAACACAAACGCGGTGATTTCGACTGGGGTGATGAATAATCATTGAGTTTTAAGGTGGCCGCAAAAATTTCTAAGCCTAAACACATTCCTCAACGCACTTGCGTAGGTTGCCGAACGGTTCTTGCCAAAAGAACATTGATTCGAATCGTTCGTCAGCCAGAAGGCGTTAAAGTAGACCCAACCGGTAAGCTTGCCGGACGAGGCGCCTACTTACACGACCGCCGCTCTTGCTGGGAAAAAGGCTTAAAAGGTGGTTTGGCCGCCGCACTAAAAACAAACTTAAGCATTCCAGACCGCCAGTACTTAGAAACATTTATGGCTGGTTTGCTAAAAGAAGATCAAGATGAAGTTGGCAGCGTTGCTGCTGAATGAGCGACCAGTGATTAATTAATTTTATTAATTTCGCTCACAGCACACAGACTGCCGCCTGCCTAGAAAGCAGGATTCACCTATAGGAGGTGTGGTATGAGCGATAAAAAAATTGAAATCCCAACTGGTATTGTTGTTCGAGACTTAGCTCAAAAATTAGGTGTTAGCCCCATTGACACCATTAAAAAATTAATGACCAACGGCGTTATGGTAGGCATTAATCAAGCCGTAGATTTTGATACCGCCGCCATTGTCGCGGCGGAATTTGGTTTTGAAGCTGTCCCTGAAACCATTGCCATCGTTGAAACTGAAGAAGCTGGCGGTGTTCCGCTTTGGCGCCAAAAAATCGCAAATGAAAAAGAAGGCGACCTCACAGCCCGTCCGCCTGTTGTCACCATTCTAGGTCACGTTGATCATGGAAAAACCTCCCTGCTGGATGCCATTCGCCAAGCGGATGTTGCCGCTGGCGAAGCCGGAGGCATTACCCAACATATTGGTGCTTATCAGGTAGAAAAACAAGGCCGTTTAATCACATTTTTAGATACCCCCGGTCATGCCGCCTTCACAGCCATGCGCGCCCGTGGTGCTCAGGGCGCTGATATTGTGGTGTTGGTTGTCGCCGCGGATGATGGTGTAATGCCCCAAACCCGCGAAGCCATTGCCCATGCCCGTGCCGCTCGTGTGCCGATTATTGTCGCCATGAACAAAATTGACAAGTCGAACGCCAATCCAGATTTTGTGAAGCAGCAGCTGGCTGAGCTGGAGCTGGTTCCCGATGATTGGGGTGGTAACACCACTGTTGTACCCGTCTCCGCTAAACAAAAAACCGGTATCGATGATTTATTAACTGCTATTTTGTTGGTTGCCGATAGCATTGATATTCATGCCAACCCCAAAGGGAAAGTAATCGGCTCTATCATTGAAGGCGAGTTGGATAAATCGAAGGGTGTTATGGCTACTTTATTGGTGCAAAATGGCACCTTAAAGAACGGTGATATTGTGGTTGCCGGAACAGCCATGGGACGCTTAAAAGCCATGTTTGACTTTCGTGGTAAACCGCTTGCCAAAGCGGGGCCTGCCACCCCTGTGCGGGTAATGGGCTTAAGTGAAGTACCTGCCGCTGGTCAAATTTTTGAAATTTATGACAACGACCGTGAAGCCCGCCAAGTTGTGGCAGAACGGCTAGAAATTGCCAAGCAACAATCTGTTGGCGAAAAAGTATCGCTGGAAGATATGTTCGCTCGCTTCCAATCGGGCGAAACGCAAGAGTTACGTTTAATTATTAAAGCCGATGTGCAAGGTTCGCTAGAGCCGATTGTGAAGGAAGTCGCTGAACTTTCATCCAATAGCATTGCGATTAAAGTAATCTACTCCGAAACGGGTAATATTGGCGAAAACGATGTAATGCTGGCTTCTGCTTCCAAAGCCATTTTAATTGGTTTCAATGTGCAAGCAGAAGTTCAAGCCCGCCGCTTAGCAGAAAAAGAAGGCGTAGATATTCGCTTGTACGATATTATCTACCGCTTAACCGAAGATATTGAAAAAGCCTTAAAAGGCATGCTCAAGCCTGAATTTGTAGAAAAAGAACTGGGCAAAGCCAATGTCTTAAATGTTTTTGCTATTTCTAAAATTGGCAAAATTGCTGGCAGCCGTGTCATTGAAGGCGAAATTCGCCGCAATGCCAAAGCCCGTTTATACCGCGGTGATGATATTGTGTATGAAGGTGAAATTGCTTCTCTAAAGCATGAAAAAGAAGATGTAAAAGAAATGCGCAATGGCTTTGAATGCGGTATTGGTTTAAAGAACTTCCATGATATTCAAGTGGGCGATGTCATTCATTGCTTCTTTATGGAGAAATCGGCTTAACCTATGCCTTCAGAATTACGCTTGCAACGCATTGCAGATCGCATCCGTCAGGAGATTTCTGCGATGTTAATTAAAGAAATTAATGACCCGCGCTTAGAGCGAGTCTTTATTACGGATGTTAAAGTAGACCGAGAAATTGCCTACGCGGAAGTTTATGTTTCTGCGGTGGAAGGGGCTGCCCGCTCGAAAGAAGTTTTGGCGGGTTTAAAAAGCGCCAGTGGGTTTTTGCGCCGTGTGCTCTCTGAGCGTGTAGAACTGCGAAGTTTTCCGCGCTTGCGTTTTCATTGGGACCCCACCCCCGAAAACGCAGATCATATTGAAAAATTGCTCCAACAAATTAAAGACGAAACACAAGATCGTTAATTAAATTAAGGAAGATGAATGGATTCGACGTTTGATGCTGTAATTTCTGAACGGATTGCAAAAGCAAGTAACATTTTGCTGGTTTCCCATGTGCGCCCAGATGGCGACGCGATTGGCTCGCTGCTGGCTATGGGTTTGGCGCTTCAACAGAGTGGGAAAACTGTTCAAATGGTATTGGCAGACGGGGCGCCCGCCTCCTTTCGCCATTTAATTGGTAGCGACCAAATTAAGAAAACGCCCGAAGACGGGTTCGACCTTTTCATCACCCTCGATTGTGCCGATTACAAACGCACTGGCAAGCCTTTTGAAACCTTGCGCAAGCCAGATATTAATATTGACCACCATGTGACCAACGAAAAATATGGCGAGATTAATTTAATCGAAGCCGAAGCTGTGGCGACCGCCGCGATTTTGACCGACCATCTACCAGCCTGGGGGTTAACCATCTCGCCGGAGGTGGCCGCCGCGTTATTAACTGGCATTGTGACCGATACCCTTGGTTTTCGCACCAGCAACATGACGCCAGAAGCCTTGCGCCAAGCGGCTGTATTGATGGAAACGGGTGTAGATTTGCCCGATTTATACGCCCGCGCATTAACCCGCCGAACCTTCCCCGCTGCTCGCTATTGGGGCGCTGGGCTTTCTAGTTTAGAAACCAAGCACAATATGGTCTGGGGAACGATGACTGTAGCCGATCGAAAAGCGGCTGGCTATGGCGGCAACGATGATGCCGATTTAATTAATGTAATTTCTTCGATTGATAACCATGCCGTTGGCATTGTGTTTGTAGAACAAAATGACCAGCATGTTAAAATTTCTTGGCGCGCCTTACAGCCAGATGTTGATGTTTCTAAAATTGCCAAGCATTTTAATGGTGGCGGGCACGCCGCCGCCGCCGGAGCAGATATTCCGGGTAGTTTAGATGAAATTAAACCATTGGTTTTAAAAACAACCCGCGAAATGCTGGGTTTATAATTTAATTTGGGGGCAGTTTCGGGAGGACATGATGAACAGCAACGACCTGAAAAATGCTATCTCTGGCGCGATTGTAGTAGATAAACCCACTGGCATGACCTCGCACGATGTGGTGCAAGCCATTCGCATGGGCACTGGTTTAAAACGGGTGGGGCATACCGGCACATTAGACCCGCGCGCCTCGGGTGTGTTGGTGGTATTGTTGGGTCCGGCGGTGCGATTAAGCGAGTATGTTTCGGCTTCAGACAAGCGTTATCAAGCCATTATTCGCTTGGGTGCTGCAACCGATACCTACGATGCCGAAGGAAAGTTTACCCACGAATCGGACCTGCCGGTGAACATCACCGAAGAGCAATTTAATACCGTTTTACAAAAATACGTGGGTGAGATTGAACAAACCCCGCCGCCCTACTCCGCGATTAAAGTGCAAGGTCGCCGCGCCTACGATATGGCGCGCGCCGGTGAAGAAGTAGAACTGGCCTCCCGATTAATTAAGGTCTATCATTTAGAAGTGCTGGAATGGGCGCCGCCTGAAGCGGTTGTCGATGTGCATTGCTCTTCAGGTACTTACATCCGCTCGTTGGCGCACGACTTAGGCAAAGAGTTGGGCTTTGGCGGTTATTTAACCGGCTTACGCCGTACTAAAAATGGCCGCTTTAGCTTAGGAGACGCGGTGCCGTTAAGCAAATTGCGAGAAGCCTTTATTACCAACACTTGGCATCAATATGTTATTCCGGCTGCCGAAGCGCTGGCAGATATGGTTTCGGTAGAATTAAGCGAAGCGCAAGTAGAGTCGGTTAAACATGGTCACCGCCTGCCCGCGCCCGAAGATTTAAAACCCACCGAAGACGGCTTGGTGCGCGCCATTAGCATGCAAGGTGAGTTGGTAGCATTAATGCAGTACGATGAAGCCACCCGCGAACTACAACCCAAGAAAGTATTTTTTCAATAAGCCTATGCAGCACCTAAATCACCTGCAAGAAGCGCAGTTAAAAAACAGTTTTCTCACCATTGGTGTCTTCGACGGCTTGCATTTGGGTCACCAGAGCATCCTTAAAACCCTCACGGCAGCGGCGCGTTTAGAAAACGCCCCTGCCGTTTTGCTTACTTTTAACCCGCACCCCGCCGTGGTGCTGGGCAAACCCGCCCCCAAAATGCTCACCACCCCCGCCGAGCGCGCCGAGCGGGCCGCCCTAAGCGGGCTAGACCTAGTCATTACCCAGCCGTTTACCCCAGAGCTGGCCGCCACCAACCCAGAAGATTATATGGCCTTGCTTAAAAAGCACTTGGGGCTTAAGAAACTTTTTGTGGGATATGACTTTGCTTTGGGCCGCAATCGCGCTGGGGATGTGCCCCGCCTGACCGCCCTCGGCCACGAAATGGGCTACCAGCTTCTCCCCCAATCCGCTTACCAATTAAATGGCATGGTCATCTCCTCCACCGCCATACGACAACACATTGCCGCCGGAGAAGTAGCCGCCGCCACCAAACTGCTGGGCTACGAGTACGCGCTCTCAGGTGAAGTGATGCGCGGGGATGGGCGTGGGCGCACGATTGGCATTCCGACCGCCAACCTGCAAGTGCCCGCCGAAAAAGCGACACCCGCCAATGGCGTGTACGCCTGCCGCGCCTATGTGGGGAGTCAATTAATTAAGGCGGTGGTGAACATTGGGGTGCGCCCCACTTTTACAGACGGGCTGGCTGATGTGCGCGTAGAAGCGCATTTGCTGGATTTTGAGCAAGACCTATACGGCCAAACGCTTAAATTGGCTTTTGTAGAACGCCTGCGCGGGGAAATTAAGTTTGATGGCTTTGAAGCGCTGGTCAAGCAAATCCATGCCGATATTGCGGCGGCGCGGCAGTTATTGGGTTTATGAAGGGGTTGGTTAGGGGACAAGAAAATGTTTGATTTTAATCGGACTGGATATACAATATATAAGTTGTTAT
>CAYOGW010000010.1:33533-35229 GCA_964403635.1 uncultured Anaerolineaceae bacterium
TACAGAATTATTTCCGTATAATCTGCCAATTAGGGGTTTATCCCCAAGGGGACGTTACAGCCAAAATTCTGTAAAGTTCCCGTAGGGAATAAACCATAGTTGGGCGCTAAACTCAAAAATAAGTTTGGAGATAATTCATTATGTCAAATTCCACTCCATTGGAATTAAAACAAAAATATCTATTTGAACGCCGCGAGTTTTCCCTAGAATCAAACCGTATTCGACTTTTCGTTAAGGATTTAGATGGGGAAACTGAAAGTTATATTCAATACGAAACTGTTACATCAAATACAAGAGTTATCACTAGGCAAGACGGCAGGGTTTATACAGCGGCTATATCATTCGGCATTTTTGCCTTGATTGGCTTTGGTTTAAATTTTGCTGGCACATCTTCATTAATGAGATGGTCGCCCTTATGGGCTATCGCCTCCGTTGTATTTTTTGGATTTCATTTTTATAAACGTCGTCGTTATTTTATTCTTGACTTAAGTGACCGCAAGTCTATTTTCTTTCTTGCAGATAAACCTTCTAAAGAAAAACTTCGAGAGTTTATAAAATCCCTCTATGACACAAGAAGGAAATATCTCCGAGAAAAGTATTTTGTATTCAATCCTGCAAATGAGCCAGAGAACGAAATAGCCAAATTGAAATTCCTGCTTGAACAAGAAATAATATCCGACTCGGAATTTCAAGAAATAAAAGCAACAATTGTTGCTCAAAAAAGCATTAATGAGTTTCAAGCAAAGGGTTTCGTCAATTAAAAGCGGCTAACAAAGCGTCCCGTAAGAGGTGAGCGATGCGTTATATCGATATGCAGACTTGGTCTCGGCGCGACCACTTTAACTTATTTAGCAATTTTA
Source organism: uncultured Anaerolineaceae bacterium (assembly GCA_964403635.1). Taxonomy (GTDB): domain Bacteria; phylum Chloroflexota; class Anaerolineae; order Anaerolineales; family Villigracilaceae; genus JANJTV01. The sequence continues at coordinate 34,394 of CAYOGW010000010.1, forward strand.
ACCATCCCCATTTTAGTATGTGTGTAAACATGGATATCACAGCCTTTTATCCATTTATCAAAGAAAATGGATATTCGCTTACTGTGGCGATGGTTTATATCATTGCTCGGGCTTCAAATGCGATTCCAGAATTCAGACAGCGCATCCGTGAGAATCAGGTAGTAGAACACGAGGTAGTGAACCCGGGCTTTTCAATTTTAATTAACGAGGACCTTTTTGGCTTTTGTGATGTTGAATATAGCGAAGATTTTGCTGAATTTGCAATGAGGGCAAACAAGAATATTGCAATCTTGAAAGCCGGTGGAGATTTATTGCGGAAGCCCGAAACCGACGATGTGCTGTTTATGAGCCCGATTCCTTGGGTATCCTTCACCAGCTTTAACCATCCTATGCAGTTTCACCCAGCCGATTCTGTCCCTCGCTTTGCGTGGGGGAAATATTTTAAGGAAGGCGACCAATTAAAGATGCCGCTCAATGTACAAGGGCATCACGCTGTTATGGATGGAATCCACATGGGTAGGTTTTATGAAAAAGTGCAGCAGTATCTACATCATCCAGAACTTGTGCTGAGCCCTTCAAGACGTTAAAAGACAAAACCTCCCGCTTGGGAGGTTTTGTCTTTTAACAATTTAATTTACATTCCAAATGCGCCGAGCAAAGCCTTGATGCCAACCAAAATGGCTAAGATCGCGCCGACTTTTTGGAACATGTCTGAATTAAGGGCAGGAACAAAGGATTTCAAACCGAACCAAAGGAAGAACAAAGCGGTAATTAATGAACTAATTTGATCCATGGACATTTTATACTCTCCTTAAATTGTGGCTTGTCAAACGACA
>CAYOGW010000010.1:35329-41706 GCA_964403635.1 uncultured Anaerolineaceae bacterium
CAACCCCGTTACGAAAATTCGATGCGGTTTAATTTAACTTTGCGGCAGTTTTAGGTTAATTGAAGAGTTTGATATTAAACTTAATTATGATAGAAGAGCAGATGTCGTAAATTTATCAACTATAAAATGCGGAGAGTGATGGATGAGCACCGAAATTGAAACATTGAAAGCGTTTTTCGCGGCGATTAATCGCAATGACATTTCGGCGATTGCCAAGTATTTGGATGTGAATGTCATTCGTGTGGAGCCGGATGGCTTTCCGACTTCTGGAACCTATCATGGCATTGCCGAAGTTCAAGCGCATGTCGCGCACGGGCGTGGAACCTGGGCTGAAGGAACCTGTCAGCCCGAGAAATTTTTGGTCAACGGAGATAAGGTGGTCGTTTACCTGCATGTTTTGGTCCGTTTAAAAAACGAAATTAATTGGATTGATGGACGATTTGCCGACGGTTTTATATTCGAAAACGGCAAAATCGTTCAATACATTACCTTTGGGCAACGGGCGGATGCCCTCAAGTGGGCTGGGATTGAAGACGAAAAAAAGCATTAATTAATAACAACGCGCGGCTTAATGTTGGTTGCTAAAAAAATCGGTTTGCGGTCTATTTTTGCCTTGACTTAATAGAACACGCATTCTACAATCTCTTTTATTTAATTAAGAAAGGGAAGAATATGCCTGCACACCCCAATATTGTCAGCAAAGAAGAATGGCTCGCCGCTCGAGAAACACTCCTTGCCCGCGAGAAGGAACTTACCAAACATCAAGACCAAGTTAATGCGCAGCGCCGCAGGCTGCCCATGGTAAAGCTCGAAAAAACGTATATGTTTAACGGACAAGAAGGAAACCGCAGCCTTCAGGATTTGTTCGCCGGGCAGACGCAGCTGATTGTTTATCACTTTATGTTTGACCCCAGTTGGGAAAATGGCTGTATGGGCTGCACTGGCTTTGTAAACGATTTGGGCGATTTATCTGAATTGCAAGCGCGCAACACGGAGTTCGTTATCATCTCACGGGCGCCATTGCAAAAACTGCTGGTCTACAAAACCCGCATGGGCTGGGAACGCCCTTGGTATTCCTCCTTTGAAAGCGATTTTAATCAGGATTTTCAAGTAACTGTCAACGGCGGCGAAAGGCACGGGTTAAGTGTCTTCTTCCGCGTTGATGACGACATATTTCACACCTACTCAACCTATGAACGCGGCTGCGAATCGCTAAGCGATGTTTATCGCTTGCTGGATACGACTCCCTACGGGCGGCAAGAAGATTGGGAAGATTCTCCGGCGGGCTGGCCCCAGCGCCCAACCTACGGATAAAATGAGCTGGCCCGGGCGAGGAAATTTAAGAGAGCAAGGGCGCAATTATTTTTTATGCTTTTGAAGCAAAATGAGAGTTGAAAATTAAACGACTGCTTATTGACGAGGGCTTGTGTCGGTGATATTCTAAATATATCTTTCACAGAAAATTTCGTCGGAGAAAATAATGAATACGATTGACCCGCATACCTTCACATACTTTTTAGATATTGTGCTTCTTGTAAGCGCGTTTTTAGCTCTTTACTTCCGACCTAAAATCGGTGGTCAACTGGCGGTTGGCTTGCGATTAATTATGGTTGGCGTTTTCTTTTTGGGGTTAACTCATTTAGCAGACACCTTGCTGAAAGATTTTGTTACCGCGATTGATGCCGCTACCCGCCCCTTATTACATCGTGGCTTAAATGTAATCGGTTTCTTGGTAATCTTTATTGGCTTCTTTCAAATGAGAAGAGCAATCGAGTCGTAACATGGAAGAAAAACCACAAGTAGACGTATATCACGAAGTGCTAACTGCCATTGTTCAACGGTTTGTCAAGTTGATGGGTAAGTCTGCTTTAAAAGTGGCACGCCGTGTATATGGATTGCAATTGGATGATGCTGGCAATATCATTAGCTATCGCGGAGATGGTATGGTTATTGTGCAGGGGTTGGTTATTGAATATATGACCTTGTTGGGTTCAGAAGCCATTCCACTTTCTCAACGTGCGCTCGTTTCCACCCTAGAACGCAACCCAGATATTAATCTCCCGTCATTGCTAAAACAATAGCTATTCCATAAAAAAGAGCCGAAAGGTTCTTTTTTATATTGATCTCACACTTACTGATGAGGAGAGCCTTTATGTCTGAAGCGGTAGCACAACCCAAACGAACAGGTTTGTTAATTTGGTTAATAAGTTCTCAAATAGTGGCTCTTGTTACATTAATCATGTGGCTGGTTGGGGCAGGGATATCTTTGATGGCTGTTCAAGTTGGAAGCCCGCCAGCATGGTTAATTGCTTTTTATTTTTATCCAATATACCCGTTAAGTCTATCCATCGGCGCGTGGGTTGCCTACAGCCGCCAAAAAAATAGGCTTGCAGCCATTCTTTCTCTTTTATTAATTCCCCCGTTGATTTTGTTTTGTTTGGCTATTGCTTTCAATTTGTAAGCAAGTCGGTTTGTTTAAAAAGCCTGTCTAAATCGTACAAAGGCAAACGGCTGGGAATTCCGCATCTTAGAGATTAAACGTATTGGTAAATTTTTCTTAAGTGAAATCACTTTAACTTTGGAGTATAGAATGACTGAACCAAAACTTACTGAAGAAATGATTAAACATGTTTGGCATACTTATTTAACCACAGGCGATATGCCAGAAAGCTTAAATGCACCTTTGGTAGGGAAAAAATTTTTACGCCCGTTTATTAAACGCTTGCCGCAAGAACCACGTTGTAATATTTGTTATGTTCCCTTTGAAGGTCCGGGCGGCAATTTTTCTAGGATTGTTTTTCATACCGGTCGCTCTCAGTTAAACCCACTTTTGTGTAACAACTGCGAACGTTTTGCTACACACTTTCATGGCGGCGTTGAACTTGAAATTTCTATGCTTTTTGTGGATGTGCGCGGCTCTACCAGCCTTGCTGAAAAAATGTCCCCTGAAGAATTCAGCAAATTAATCAGTCGTTTTTACCGTACCACTTCCGAAATCTTTTATAAAAATTATGGCTTTGTAGAAAAATTACTAGGCGACGAAGTCGCTGGATTTTTTGTGCCGGGTTTCGCAGGTCAAGGCCATGCCAGTATTGCGATTGAAACCGGTAAACAAATCTTAAAAGCACTGGGTTATGGAGGCTCATCTCAGCCATGGATTCCGGCTGGGGTAGGAATTAATACTGGTCTTGCTTTTGTTGGCTCCATGAATACTGAAGGCGGTATTTCTAATATTTCTATGCTCGGAGATTCAGTTAACATTGCCGCTCGGCTCACTTCTCAAGCGGGTGTCGGAGAAATCATCATTAGTGAAGCTACCAGGCAAGCAGCCGGGCTTAATCAAAAGAGTCTGAAACCTTATGCGCTCAAATTAAAAGGCAAAAGTGGAGATTTTAGCGCCTGGGGATTAAACTTATAGAATTAAAGCTACAATAGAGCCATTATGAATAATACGGAAATCCACCACCAACGAATCGCAAAGATGACCTTTGCTTCTGTCTATCCTATGTATGTTCAAAAGGTAGAGAAGAAAGGCAGAACCAAACAAGAACTGCATCAGGTTATTTCATGGCTAACCAGTTTTGATGATAAAAACTTGAACAATTGATTCAAGAAAACGCAACGTTTGAAACATTCTTTCAACAGGCTTCTTTAAACCCTAACGCGCACTTAATCACCGGGGTCATTTGCGGCTACCGTGTAGAAGAAATTGAAAACCCGCTTACCCAGCAAGTGAGATATTTAGATAAGCTGGTAGATGAGTTGGCAAGAGGAAAAAAGATAGAAAAAGTGTTGCGCGGCTCGTAAGCGGTTTTTCTTCTTTAATTAATTAATTTCAAAATTAAAGAGTTAATTTTTGCTAAGCCCATCCGTTGTGCTTCCGCTTAAACGCTTTTTACTCATCGAAGAATGCCCGCCTGCTTGGCAGGAATTTGATTTATATCTATTTCGAGATGAAGCCATTGCCTTTTATGTCGGGCAATCTCAAGTTGCTTTTTCGCGGGTATGGGATCATCTCAAAGGCGGCTTTCACGGGCATTCGATGGTTGGGCGTTTTCTCTGGGTTAACTGGCCTAAATCCATGAAGTTCACTATCGAATTATTAAATTCCCAGTCAGAACAATTTAATGTTGTCGGTAACGAATTAAACGCCGCCGAACGGCTGCTCATTCAACAATTTGCACCTTGTTTCAACATCTCGTTAAACCAACAGCCCAGCCCGTTACCCGCTTCCTATTTGCCTGCCAACGCTCCATTTAAACGCAGACAAGGCTTAATGAAGTTGATTCGCGAAGCAGAGAGAACTGTAAAAGCAGACGATAGCAAACTTTGGTTAAATACTTTCGAATAGCAGAAAATGTTAGACAGGCTACAATATTTGCCTGTGCTTAATTTTAATTAAAAGGGAAACTTAAATGCAAAAAACATGGCAACCAGCAAAACTCGATCTAATTTTAGCGGTAGGCATAACCATCATCCTGCCTTTTGGGGCCGGATACTTATTTAACCTAACAGGAGCATTTTGGCCTTTATTACTCTACTACGGAGTAGCTTGGCTATTGGTTAAGCTAAGACGGGGAACAATTGGCTACAGCAATCCTTTCCCTGCGAAGCCACCCCTTAGTTTCTACTTAAATACTGGTCTTATCATGCTTGCGCTTGTGTTTGCTTGGTTATCACCAGTAATTACTTCACCAATTTCGCTGCTGGGCATGCTTTTAACCGCCATCATTTGGGCACCGCTTAACGCGGCTACCGAGCAAGTTCTTTGGATTTACATTTTCGAAGCATGGGACCTCTACCCTGCCCAAAAGCCAAATAAATTGAACCGCGTAATAGGGTTGGTATTGTTTTCAACATTTGTTGGTTTAATTCACACCAGTTTTTGGCTATACTTCCTGCACACAGTTCAGGCAGGCACATTGTTCGGTACTCTTTTTGTAATTTTAACTTCGCTTTCGGGTTATCTGCATCTTATCGTCTGGCGGCAGTCAAAGCAAATGTTCTTCACTTTCATACCGCATTTGTTACTCAACCTCATCCCCATTTTTTGGACGCATTACTCAATTCTTCCGTATTTGTTTCGTTAATAAATGGATAATAGCCAAAGTTTTTCTATCAACTCGGCAGACTATGCCAAACACCGCCCGCAATACCCGCCCGCGCTTTTTGCTTATTTAAACAAAATCACTCAACACCACCATTTGGCATGGGATTGCGCCACTGGGAACGGTCAGGCGGCTGTTTCGGCTGCCAAATATTTTGCTCAGATCGAAGCCACTGATATCAGCGCCGAGCAAATAGAACACCGATTAAGCAACCCCCAAATTAATTACAGTATCTGCGCTGCCGAGAAGCCGCCGTTTAAAGACAATATTTTCGATTTAATTATGGTGGCTCAAGCCGTGCATTGGTTTGACAAACCAGCTTTTTTTGCAGAAGCCGAACGGCTGCTTAAGCCAAACGGGGTTTTGGCGGTTTGGGGTTATGGCGGCTTATCTATTAATGCAGAAATTGATTCCTTAATTAACGAATATTTGAACCAGCCGATAGACCGTTTTTGGGCGGAAGGCAACCGAGAAGTGATGGCGGGCTACCGAGAACTGGTCTTGCCGTTTAATCATATTCCCAACCCCCCAACCTTTGAGATGCAAATAGCCTGGAATTTGCCGCAACTGCTCGCATATTTCAGCACCTGGTCAGCGGTTAAACGGTACACAGCCGAACTGGGCCAGAATCCGCTGGAGTTGATTTCAGCCAAATTAAAACCCGTTTGGCAGAATCCAGAATACATTAAAACAGTGAGTATGCCTTTATTTATCAAAGTTAGTAGGAAGCCAGCGGGCTAATAAAGCCCTCCCCCAAGTTATGGCATAATACCCAAACGTCAGCGGAAAATTGTATTGCCGCTCGGATTTTGTGTAATATCCCCAGTTTAATCGTTAATAATTAGGAGAAAACCATTGAGCGGTATAACAAAAACCATTCCCCAAACCGAGGGGTTCGAATCCGTCGAAGCCTTATATGATGGCAAGATTGGCATATTTGAATTTCACATGGCGGGCAAACCATCTCGCCTGCAGGTTGGAGATTTCGTTTACACCATCTGGCAAGATCAGGTTGTTGGAAGGTGCCAAATTGTCAAAATCGAGTCTGGCGCGCTCAATCCCGAGTCTGGAAAACCGCGCAGCTTAATTTATGTTAAAACTCCAGGAGAAAAGCTCGAAAAGCCATATTTTAAAAAAGGCCATCGCGGAACCCGTTATTATGATGGTTCAGGTTGGGGCAGTTAATTTGGTTATATATTTTTTTAATTAAACACTGCAACTCAACGTTGAATATCCCGTAAATTAGATACAAGCCTACCCAAAGAGAGT
>CAYOGW010000011.1:0-8925 GCA_964403635.1 uncultured Anaerolineaceae bacterium
CCTTCTCACATTCCATTAATCTCGATGTGTAGAATCCTTTTAGTACGGTTGCACTTAATTAATATTTTGGAGGTTTTATGTCTCAATCCCCGCGTATGAAGTTTATGGTCGCTGGTTTGGTTATATTGGCGGCGGTGGTTTATTTAATCGTTTCTTCTACTCAGGCCAGTGCTCAATATTTTTTAACCATTGATGAATTAAACGCCAAAGGCGAAAGTATTCTGAATACAGATGTGCGCGTCTTGGGCGCGGTGGATGGCGATACCATTCAATATGACCCAGAGACTTTAACCTTAACGTTTGAAGTAGCTCAAATGCCAGCTGATAGCGCAGATTTAGAAGAAGACGGCGGTTTAGGGCAAGCCTTACATTTGGCAGTTTCAGACCCTACCCGCGCCCGCATGAAAGTGGTGTATGTAGGTGCCAAGCCAGATTTGTTGCGTCATGAAGCGCAAGCAATTATGACTGGGCAGCTTGGTGCCGATGGAACCTTTGTAGCCAGTGAGCTACTTTTAAAATGTCCTACCAAGTACGAAGAAGCTGTTCCTCAAGATACTGAGGGATAGCCAGCAGTAATAACCCTAAGGGAAATTAACCCCTTAGGGTTTTCTCACTCTAGGAGTTTTCCATGGTTGCAGAATTTGGGTATGGTGTATTAGTTCTAACTTTTGTTGTGGCACTTTTTAGTGTCTTTGCAGCATTAATTGGCGAGTACAAAAAGAACCAAAAATTAATCGAAAGTGCTCGCTTGGCGATGCAGCTTACTTTCCCTTTAATTACAATTTCTTCCTTAAGTTTAATTTTTCTTTTGGTTACTCAACAATATCAAGTTTCGTTTGTTTATGAAGTAACCAGCAGTTCCATGCCCACTTATTTAAAAATCACCGCTTGGTGGGGCGGGCAAGCGGGTTCACTCATGTTTTGGTCTTGGCTGCTTTCAGCCTTTACCGCAGCCGTTACCTTAAAAAAATGGGACCGCGACCGCGAGTTTTTACCTTGGGTGGTTTTGGTTTCGGCGGTTACCTTAGCCTTTTTTATTGGATTAAATGTCTTTTACGAAAATCCATTTACTCGCTTTTGGCAGACCATTAATGGCGAAGTAGTTGAAGCCATGCTGGCTCCTGCCGGAGCGCTTTCTTTCATCCCCAAAGATGGGCGTGGCTTGAACCCGCTGTTACGACATCCAGGCATGATTATTCATCCGCCCATGTTGTATTTAGGCTTTGTTTCGCTGGTTATTCCTTATGCTTTTGCTATTGCCGCTTTAATCACTGGCCGCACCGACGACCGTTGGATTCGTATGACTCGCCGCTGGGCTTTGGTGGCTTGGCTCTTTCTTTCGCTCGGATTAATTCTCGGTGGGCGCTGGGCTTACGATGTGCTGGGCTGGGGTGGTTATTGGGGCTGGGACCCCGTTGAAATTGCGGCCTTTATGCCTTGGCTTTCTTGTACCGCTTTTCTACACTCGGTCATGATTCAAGAAAAGCGCGGCATGCTCAAACACTGGAGCATGATTCTGGTCATTATTACTTATTCGCTGGTTATTTTTGGCACGTTCTTAACCCGTTCGGGTGTGCTTTCTTCAGTACATGCTTTTGCGCAAAGTGCTATCGGTCCGGCTTTCTTTATCTTTATCGCTGTCACCTTTATTGCTTCAGTTGCGTTGCTCCTTTGGCGCTGGCCCGAGTTAAAGTCTGAATCGCAAATGACTTCGATGCTCTCGCGTGAAGCGTTATTTTTGTTAAATAATTTGCTGTTCATTAGCATTTTGGTGATTTGTTTTTGGGGGGTTATCTTTCCGTTAGTATCCGAATTTTTTACCGGTCAAAAGGTAACGGTGGGCCCGCCCTTCTACGAGCGAGCCACCGGTCCTTTATTTGCGGCGTTAGTCTTATTAATGGGAGTCGCGCCGTTATCCGCTTGGGGACATTCCACCGCTAAAACATTGGGGCGCGCCATTTGGAAACCGCTCTTACTATCGGTTGTAACCATCGCCATTTATATTGTGTATACATTAATTAACGGCTCTGTTGCTTTAGAAAATGGATATTTCCCTTACGCAGCGATTGGCTTTTTTGTGGTTTTGTTAACCGCAACCATTACTTTATATGAATTTTGGCGGGCAGCCGCAGCCCGCAGCCGTGCTCAAAAAGAAAATATTTTTGTCGCGCTCTGGCGGCTGGCCGGAAGAAACCGCCGCCGCTACGGCGGGTATACCATTCATTTGGGTGTAGTGCTCATGGCTGTTGGGATTATTGGGATAGAGATGTTTCAGGTTGAAACCCAAAAAAGTATGGCGGTTGGAGATGAATTAAGTATTGGCGGTTATGTGGTGAGATACGATTCGCTGGCTCAATTTGAGCACACCGATGGTCGCTGGGTGACGCGTGCTGTGATGAGCGTTTTTCGAGATGGGCAATATTTAGGTGAGCTGCACCCCCGCTACGATTTATACCCCGAAGGTCAGCCAATGACGATTCCGGGTGTGCGCTCTAGTTTTGAAGATGATTTATATGTGTTGTTAGTAAATTGGGAGGGTGTAACAGCCCAGCAAGCCCCGTTTAAGGTTTATCATAATCCGTTGGTAAATTGGCTCTGGCTCGGTTCGTTTGTATTTATTTTGGGTACCTTTATTGCCGCTTGGCCAGATGTTGAACCAGATGCCTTGCCTGCCTCTGTGCGCCGTAAACAACAAGTTTCCTCTAGCGCGGCAGATTAGGATGTTTTCTATGAATCGAATGATTTTATTGGCGCTTTCATTAAGTATCGTTTTTTTCGCATTGGTTAATGTTGCATCGGCACAAGAACCTGTGCCGACCCCATCTGACAATGATGTAAACGCGATTGCAAAGCACATGTACTGCCCGGTTTGTGAAAACACCCCCTTGGATGTTTGCCCCACTCAAGCCTGCGAGCAGTGGCGAGAATTAATTCGTGAAAAATTGGCCGCCGGTTGGACAGAAAAAGAAATTAACGATTACTTTGTTAATCAATACGGTCCGCGGGTGTTAGGTCTGCCGCCTTTGACAGGCTTTAATTGGTTTATTTATATTGTTCCGCTGGCAGCCTTGGCTTTTGGTGTTTATATGCTCACGCGAACATTGCTTGGTTCGCGGCGCGAAAAAATGTCAGAAACCCCCATTAACAGCGCTGCGGTGGAAGATGCGGAATTAAAACGAGTTGAAGAAGAACTAAACAAAAGAAATTAAGGATGTTTCATTGATGGCTGATTTACAAGATAACCAAGCGCCAGAGCGGCGCGGTGTGCCTTTTTGGGTGCAAATGATAATTTGGGTTGTACTGCTGGGCTTATTGGGCTTAGTGGCGTTTGGTTTACAACGCGCGCAGCAAGGAACCATTCAACGTGGGGATGTTGTTCCAGATTTTTCTTTAACTTTTTTTGACGGCTATACTTATCAAGAAGAGGCCGTTGTAAATGTTTCAGCCCTGCGTGGAAAAGTAGTTGTGATTAATTTTTGGGCTTCGTGGTGTAAACCCTGCGAACAAGAAGCCGCCGAACTTGAATCAGCTTGGCGTTATTACCAACCCAGCGGAGAAGTGGTTTTTTTAGGAATTGATTATGTGGATACAGAACCAGAAGCCCGCCAGTATTTAAGCAAATTTGACATAACTTATCCAAACGCGCCAGACCTAGGCACGAGCGTTTCTCACTTGTTTCGCATTAAAGGCGTGCCAGAAACATATTTCATTGATAAAAATGGCATATTACAGTATGTGCAAGTAGGGCCGTTTATTTCTGAAACGCAAATTCGGCAAATTGTAGACAGCCTGCTTAATCAATAAAGGATTTTATGGAAATCGGTTCAATTTTTCTGCTATTTTCTTTAACCATTTTGGTGGGCTTATTCATCTTGCGGCCCTTTTACGAAAGCCGCCGCATTGGGTTGGTTTCAGCCGAAGAGCACACTCTCTCTTCATTAATGGCTGAGCGCGACCGCTTATTAACCGCCTTACAAGAACTAGACTTTGATAATATTCTCGGCAAAATTCCAGCACAAGATTACCCAACCCAGCGCGCTCTTTTGGTGCAACAAGCGGCTCAGGTTTTGCGTCAATTAGATGAGCTTCAACAAGCTCAACCAGCCCTTGCCAGCGACGCGGAAAGTCGTGTAGAAGCCGTGGTAGCGTCGCGTCGCGCCGATGCCGCCGCAGAAAAAGAAATAACAAACACCCTATCTGATGATGACATCGAATCCTTAATTGCTGCCCGCCGCGCTACCCGAAAAGGAAAATCGGCTGGGTTTTGTTCTAAATGCGGGAAACCCATTCTTCGAACCGATCAATTTTGCCCAGGCTGCGGCAACCCCCTCAAGGCAGGATAATTCATGAAGTTCCGTTTTCATTTATTCATTGTTTTAATCACATTGGCGTTAAGCGGTTGTTTGTCTCTGGCAGATGACATTACCCCGCCCCCGCATTATCAGTCTCCAACCCCGCCGCCCACTTTGGGTCCGCTTTTTCCTGCTAACCCCCCTTCACCACAGCGGGGCGCGGCTATTTTTGCAGAAAAATGCGCCCCTTGCCACGGTCCCACCGGCATGGGAGACGGCCCCGCCAGCGCAGACTTGCCCAACCCCGTGCCCGCTTTGGCGTTGCCAGAACTTGCCCAAAAGGCTTCTTTAGCCACGTGGTTTACTACCATTACCCAAGGAAACATAGAAAAATTTATGCCGCCGTTTTTAAGCCTAACAGACCAACAACGTTGGGATGTAGCCGCTTATGCTCAAACCCTCAGTATAGAATCAGAGCAGCTTAAACGAGGGCAAGCCATTTATGCGGCCAGCTGCTCTACTTGTCATGGGGCAGATGGTTCAAAAATTTCAAACGGTGATTTAACCAATAACGAAGTCATGGCCAAATTTTCTCTGACAGATTTGGTCATGTTTACTGCCGAAGGCGTTGGAGAAATGCCTGGTTTTTCTGCCGAATTAAGCCCAGCGGACCTCTACGCGGTAGCCGCCTACGCCCGCAGTTTCGGTTTTTCCGCTTCCCAGCCGGATTCCACGCCGCAGCCGACCAACCAGTTAACTCCCTCTGCCGAAGCCACTGCCACGCTGCAAGCGGTTTCAGACACTGGTTTGGGCGTTTTTAAAGGACAAGTGAGTAGCGGCTCCGGTGAAAAATTGCCAGCCGGAATAAAAGTAACCCTGCATGGTGTAGAGCATAGTGCTACCACCAATGCCATTCAAGAAGTGTTAACCGTAGAAACTGAAACAGATGAAAACGGCTTTTTTAGTTTTTCAGATATTGTTTTAATTAATGAAAGCGCTTTTTACGCGTCTTTAGAATATGAAGGGTTTCAATACTCTTCTGATATTGTTTTTGTACAAGATAATTTAACTCAATTTGAAGTGCCCATTATCATCTATGCGCCCAGTACAGATAATTCTATTTTAGTAGCCGACCAGTTGCATATTTTGTTTGATTATTCCAAGCCCAATATTGTGCAAGTGATTCAGTTTTTTGTTATTTCGAACCCTTCTTTAAGCACCATCGTTGCCGAACAAGAAGGTCAACCCGTGCTGACATTTAATCTGCCGCAGGGTGCTGCCAATTTGCAATTTGAAGACGGCGTTTTGGGTGAGCGGTTTATCTTAACCGAGAGCGGCTTTGGTGATTTGCAGCCCGTTCCACCCACCAGCCCAGAAACGGGTCAATATCAAATTATTTATGCTTATGAATTACCCGCTGCGGATAGCCTTGAAATTCGCCAAACCCTTAACCTAAGTGCAAAAACGGTTTCTGTTTTAACGCCGCTGGGTGTCACCTTAGCCGGAGATGGCTTTGTGAGTGTTGGTGAGCAAAGCATGGGTTCTGGCACACGTTTTGATGTTTTTACAAAAAGCGATTTGCCGTCCGGTTCTGAATTGGCTTTTACGATTAACGGCCGCCCAAATGCGGATGGGGTTTCAACGGGCAGCCAACCAGATGCGACTAATTTTTATATCATGATGGCGGTGGGTCTTTTGGGTCTGGGTCTCATTTTGATGGGGGCATACTTGTTTTGGCGTGACCGCCGTCATGATTTAGAAACTGAAACCGAGACAGATGTACAAGCCGCTGCAAATTTAGATGAAGTGATGGATGCCATTATTGCCTTGGATGATCAATTTCGGGCTGGCAACATTGCCGAAGAACCTTATAAAAAACGGCGCGCTGAGTTTGTAAAACAATTAAAACAGCAATATCAATAAACCATGATTGAAGTAAAAAAATTAGTTAAACGGTTTGGTTTGAAAACAATCCTAAATGGGTTAGATTTTCAAGTTAAATCGGGCGAATTTGTCGCCTTGCTGGGCCCCAATGGCGCTGGGAAAACCACATTTTTGCGAATTTTAGCGACCTTGTCCAAGCCATCGATAGGATTGGTTCGCATTGCGGATTATGCCTTGCCAGCCCAAGCGGCGGCAGTTCGGATGCGGTTAGGGGTCGTTTCACATCAACCATTGCTTTATGAAGATCTCAGCGCCGAAGAGAATTTAATTTTTTTTGGGCGAATGTATAACCTGCAAAACCTGCCCACACGTATCGAAGAAGTGCTTAATCAAGTTGGTTTAATTCATCGCCGTAAGGATTTGGTTCGTACTTTTTCTCGCGGCATGCAGCAAAGATTAGCCATTGGGCGGGCTGTGTTGCATAACCCCCAAGTGATGTTGTTTGACGAGCCTTATACCGGTTTAGACCAAGATGCTTCAGAAATGTTAGATGGTATTTTGAAATCAGTCGCGGCTGAGGGCCGCACCATTGTAATGACTTCGCATGATTTGGTGCGTGCCGAAGCATTAGCCACCCGCTTTGATGTGCTCTCGCGCGGCAAGATAACCGCTTCGGCTTCTCGTTCTGAGTTGGAAAAAACCAATTTAATTAATTTTTACAAAAAAGCACTGGAAAACCCTGCCGCATGAATACACAAACGGGTTCCAATTATTGGCGGGCATTGTTTGCCGTAACCTGGAAAGACCTTGCAGCCGAATTGCGCTCGCGAGAATTAATTTCAGCCATGTTGGTTTTTTCATTGCTGGTTATTCTCATCTTTAATTTTGCATTAGAACTGCAACCCAACATGCGCGCTGAAGTGACATCAGGTGTTTTATGGGTCACTTTTGCCTTTGCTGGCACCATCGGGCTTAATCGTTCTATGGCAATTGAAAAAGATCGCGGCTGTTTAGACGGGTTGTTGTTGGCACCGGTAGACCGCTCGGCGATTTATTTTGGAAAAGTAATCAGCAATTTAGTATTTATGTTATTTGTTGAAGTAATCGTTTTGCCAGTTTATAGCGTTTTATATAACGTTAATTTATTTAATCTTGGCTTACTTGGCGTAATATTGCTCGGCTCGATTGGTTATGTGGCAGCTGGAACGCTTTTGGCCAGTATGGCGGTTCAAACCCGCACCAGAGATGTGCTTTTGCCCATTTTGTTGTTTCCAATAGTATTGCCAGTAATAGTTTCATCGGTTCAGGCCAGTAAAGGCTTATTGGCTGGCCGCGTGTTTGCAGACATTGCTTATTGGATTAATTTATTGGTTGTTTATGACATTATTTTTATTGCGGTTGCTTTTTTAATCTTCGAATATGTAGTGGAAGAATAAGCAAAACTTTACAAAACTTAACTAGTACCATTAATTAAATGGTGTTAAATTGCTTTGGTTATCAAAAAGTGAATCTGAAGGAGAATCTATGCCTGCTCAACCGCGTTTGTTACAAATTTTAAACATCATTTCAATTCTCTTATTTGCAGTTACGGCTTACTTGGTCTTTGCGTATGCTCCGCTCGAAGCCGTGATGGGCGCTGTGCAAAAAATCTTTTATTTCCATGTGGCTACCGCTTGGGTGGGCATGCTTGGGTTTATTTTTGCAGCCGTGGCTGGCATGTTCTATTTATGGAAGAAGAACATGCTTTGGGACAAAATAGGCTTCGTCTCAGTAGAAATCAGCTTGGTTTTCTTTTTAATTACTATTTTGCTCGGTTCTATTTGGGCGCGACCCGCTTGGGGAACATGGTGGACCTGGGAGCCGCGATTAACCACCGCCGCCATTTTAGAGATGATTTACTTGGCTTATTTGCTGCTTCGCCAAGGGATAGAAGACCCCGAACGCCGCGCGCGATTCGGCGCGGTGTACACCATCTTCGGCGGTATTAGTGTACCCATTACATTTTTGGCAATACGAGTCTTGCGTACTATTCATCCGGTAGTGGTTGCTGGGGTTGGTTCGGCAGAATCGAAAGGAACGTTTGCCATGACAGACCCCATGCTCTTTACCATGCTGTTTGCTATTTTTGCATTTAGCATTATCTTCATTAACATCTTTTGGCATCGCATGCGGTTAGCTGATTTAGAAGAAAAAGTAGAAGAACTTAAAATGAATTTGGCTTAAGGAGCATAAATGGATACCCCTGACACTCTTAATTATTTGATTATCGGTTATGTTGTTTTTACGATTGTATTTTTTGGTTATCTCGCGAGTATTGTCATTCGCTGGCGTAACCTAAAACAAGAAAAAGAAACACTTGAAGAATTAAAAAAATAGTTGCAAAGAGAGAAGAGTCCGCTACAATAATGTGGCGGGCTTTTTTTATGAAAAATTCTAAATTGATTTTTCTACGGTGGGTGCAGGTTCTGCTAAGTGGGGTAATCCTAGCTGGAATATTGCTCTTCGCACGCCCCTCAGCCGTTGCCTTTGCCGCCGAACCAGAACCAGCCTCCGAACCGCCCGGCCCCGATCGATTTACATCCATAGAAATAGATGTGACCTTATATGAGTGGTGGCTCACCGCTTGGGAAGATAACGAAGTCCATTGTCAGTTATGGGTAGAACATGAAGACCTTCCTACCCCCGCTGAAGTGTACGACACCTGTGGTGAAGACTTATACGACTTGTGGTGGCAGAAATCGGCGGCATG
>CAYOGW010000011.1:9025-14923 GCA_964403635.1 uncultured Anaerolineaceae bacterium
AATTGGTTACAAACCCCAGAATCAAGCGAGGAATTAAAATCCAATATTCCCTTTGTATATCTGGCAGGTAATTTAATTAAGCAAGGCGCGGTGGATGTTTCGGCTTGTGATGACGGTGGGCTATTACCCGATGGCGCCGCCAGCCCTTGCGGATTAAATGCCGCCCGTGATTCAGTAGCACTATGGCAAAACCGTTTTGATGTTTTAATTTTGCAAGTTGCCCGTGAAAGTGATGTTCCCGCTCAATTGTTAAAAAACCTATTTAGCCGAGAAAGCCAGTTTTGGCCGGGGGTCTTTCGTGAAAGTGAAGATGTAGGCTTGGGCCAAATTACGGATGGCGGCGCGGATACAGCCCTGCTCTGGAACCCAACTTTTTATAACGAGTTTTGTCCGCTGGTCTTAGATGCTAGTTTATGTAACGCTTATGGATATTCCAAATTAAAGAAAAACTATCAACAAATGCTGCGCGGCGCGTTAATTGGCAGTGTAGATGCCACTTGTGAAACCTGTCCCCTCGGCATCGATATTTCGAAAGCCGATTTTAGTGTGGCGTTATTTGGGCGCACTTTGCTAGCCAACTGTGAACAAGCTGGTAAATTGGTTGCCAATGTTACCGGCAAACCAGCCGGTGCCAGCGTATCGTATGAAGATTTATGGCGCTTTACATTGGTTAATTACAACGCGGGTTCGGGCTGCCTTGGTGACGCGCTAGAGAAGGCTGGCGCCGAAAAAATAGACCTTAATTGGGAGAATATTTCTAGCCGGTTAGACACTGGTTGTAAAGCAGCCATTCAATATGTAGAAGATATTGCCAAATAAGAAAGCATAAGATTAACTTGTGTTAAACTGGCTTTAACTTATTTTTGGAGGCAAAAATGCTGACCCTTGTTGAGAAAATTTTATTTGCAGCAGCCGTACTTATTTCACTTTATTTCACATGGCAAGGCGTTCAACGCATTATTAAAAACATCTCCAGCGCGCAGGGTAAGCCCAATTGGGCATTAATTCGCCGCAATGCTGGTTCAGCAATTTTCAAATTTATTACTCTTCAACCTGTTTTTAAATTTCGTCCCATCCCCAGTTTTTTTCATGGCTTAATCGCTTGGGGTTTTATGGCTTTTCTGCTGGTGAATGTCGCCGACTTGGTTTATGGCTTTACCGGTTTTCGTTTATTTGATTCAACTGGTTTATTTGGAGATGTGTACCGTTTAATTGCCGATGGTGCCAACACGGCCATTTTAGCAGGCATTATTTTTATGGCGGTTCGGCGCTTCTTAATTAAGCCGGATACGCTTACCAGCCGAGAGTCTACGTTATTGTTGCCAGAAGCGCGGGCAGGCATTAATCGAGATTCGGCGATTGTGGCAGGATTTATCTTTATTCATAATGCTGCCCGTTTAATCGGCGAATCTTTTTTTGTGGCTTTAAGCGGGCACCCCGATAGCTGGCAGCCGCTTGTTTCAACGGTAGCCAAGCTGTGGGCTGGCACCGCCCCCGAAGTGCTGGTTATGGGGGAGCATGTTATGTTTTGGCTCTCGCTTGGTTCGATAGTAGCCTTTCTTCCGTATTTTCCATATTCTAAACACATCCATTTATTCTTCGCACCCATTAATTTTGCTCTCAAACCTGAACGAAAATCGATTGGCGAATTAAATTATATTAATTTAGAAGACGAAACAATCGAGCAGTTTGGTGCCGCCAAAATGAGCGATTTGGGCTACGAACAGGTGGTAGATGCCTATGCTTGTATTATGTGCTTTCGCTGTCAGGAGGCTTGCCCAGCTTATAACACTGGCAAAATCCTTAGCCCGGCCGCGCTAGAAATTAATAAACGCTACACCTTTAACGCGGGCGGCAGCACAGACACGTTGTTATTAAATGTAATTTCAGAAGAAGCGGTTTGGGCGTGTACTAGCTGCGGCGCGTGTGTAGATGTGTGCCCGGTTGGCAATGAACCGATGCGCGATATTTTAGACATTCGCCGCAATTTAAGCATGATGGAAAGCCAATTCCCGAAGCAATTAGAAACCGCTTTTAAGGGCATGGAACGAAATTTAAACCCGTGGAACATGCCGCAAGCCGACCGCATGAAATGGGCCGACGGGCTGGATGTGCCGACCATTGAGCAAAACGCCGAACCAGATGTGCTTTGGTGGGTAGGTTGCGCGCCAGCCACAGATGCGCGCGCGCAGAAAACGGCGCAGGCATTTGCCAAAATTTTAAATACAGCGGGTGTTAATTTTGCTGTGTTGGGCAAGAACGAAGCCTGCACGGGTGATTCCGCGCGGCGGGCTGGGCGAGAAGATATTTTCTTTGGGCTGGCTACACAAAATGTAGAAATATTAAACGAAGTGGCTCCTAAACGGATTGTGACCACCTGCCCGCATTGTTTGCATACGCTTAAAAATGAATATCAAGCCTTTGGCGGACATTACACTGTTTTGCACCATACCCAATTAATTAACGAGTTGGTCGGTGCTGGGAAGATTTCGATGAATACCGAAGGCGATATGATGCAAGTAACTTTCCATGACCCGTGTTATTTGGGCAGGCACAATGGCATTACGGACGCGCCAAGAGATGCTTTAAACGGTGCAGGCATTGAAATGGTTGAAATGCCGCGCCACGCCGAAAAATCGTTTTGCTGCGGGGCGGGCGGCGCGCAAATGTGGAAGGAAGAAGAAGCGGGTACTGGCAAGGTGAACGCGGCTCGTTTTGCCGAAGCTAAAGCCACCGGCGCAGAAACGCTGGCGGTGGGTTGTCCGTTTTGCATGACCATGCTGACCGATGCCAGCAAAGCGGATGGCGGTAATATTCAAGTGAAAGATGTGGCTGAAATTGTGGCCGAACGATTGAAATAAAGAGAAAACCGGAGCGGGCTTGAAAACAAATTTAATTAATGTTTGGAATCGCTTGCTAATGAAAGCTGAGCGTTTTGGCGGTTTTCGCTTGTACGCGCTGGGTTTATTGGTGGTTATGTTTTTGGCCTATGACTCGCAAGTTTGGCGAATGGGCTTTTATTATGATGATTGGGAAGGCATTTTCCTTTACAAATTAAATTTAACCAACCTGCAAATTTGGCAATATTTTTTAGTAGATAGACCCTTTTCAGCTTTAATTCACTTTGTGTTTAATCCCATTTTTGGGGCGTCTTCGGCGGGCTGGCATGTGCTCGGCGTAATCGTCAACTGGCTGGCGATTTTGTTTTTTGTAAAAACCATGCTCGAAATTTGGCCAAAACAAATTATGCCCATCGCTTGGATGGGCTTTTTGCTGGCACTCTACCCGGGCATTAGCCGCCAATTTGTTATTCGTACCAGTATGCCGCATTACACCAGTATGCTTTTGTTTATGCTTTCACTGTGGCTAATGATTTTAGCTTTTAAAAACAAAAGCCAGCGAATTTGGTTAATTTTCGCTTCGATACTCTTGGGAATTTTCCAAACCCTCTTGGTAGAATTTTTTGGCGGGCTGGAATTAATCCGCTTCTTTTTATTGTTCTATCTCGTTTGGCAAGAGAATGGAACGTTTAAGCAAACCCTTATAAAAACAGTTAAACACTGGCTGCCTTATATTAGTATTTTTGTTTTCTTTATCGCATTTAAATTCTTTATATTGCCATCCATGCAATTGCCCGGCGCTCAGCCCAAACACATGCGGAAAATACTAGAATTGTTTGGCGGCGATTTTATTAATACATTTTTTGAATACGCCAATTTAATTTTGCAAGACATCATTCATTCCCTGTTCTATGTTTGGACCTTAGCCATTACCCCTCAGCAAATAGACTTGCAGTCGAAAGCATTTTCTGCCTCTTGGGCGCTTGGTTTACTGGCCGCTTTGGTAGCTGTGCTCATTATTAAAGGCTGGGCAAGAAAAGAAAACGAAGATTCCAACACACCAATTTTTATCCATTTAATTATCTTAATTGCAGTCTTGGCGCTCATTTTTGGCGGTTTACCTAGCTGGGCCATTGGCAAACAAGCCGCGGTTGGGCGTTGGTCTAGCCGCTTTCTCTTTGGTCAAATTTTTGGGGCGGTTCCATTAATCGTCCTTTTTATTTTTTGGATAACTGGAAAAAATCGCCGCTCCGTACAGTACTTTTTGCTGGCTTTATTGTTGGCGGGTTCATTTTCAGTTCAATTTCGGACAGCGAACGATTACGCGCTAGATTGGGATTCTCAACGTCAGTTTTTTTGGCAATTAAAGTGGCGGGCTCCGGCGCTCTCACCACAGGCTTTTATCGTCTCACCGCAAGCGGCTACCCGCCTGACAGTGGATTATCAAATGGCCTATGCTATTAATGTCTTATACGCTTCGGGGCATGCTCAAACTACTATGCCACATTGGTGGTTTAATGGGCCAGAAGAATTAAGAAGTGTAAAAGCTGGCGAAGCAAATTCTGAACGGTGGGTTGGCCGCACCTTTCGGACAATTAAATTTGAATCGAATATGACTTATGCCGTGCCGGTGCTTTCAAACTTATCTCGTGGATGTTTGTTAATAGCAGACCCACTCTATCAAGACGCGCCTTTATTAACAGAGTCAGAAAAAAGACTGTTTTTAACCTCGCATCCCGAGAGAATTTTGGCAGAAGAAACGACCCCTATGCCAACCGATGTCTTTGGCGCAGAACCGGAGCATACTTGGTGTTATTTCTTCACCAAAGCGGATTTGGCAAGACAATATGCTCAATGGGACGAGGGGATTAAGCTGTGGCAAGAAGCCGCGGATCTGGGATATACCCCCACCTATGGCCCCGAATATTGGCCGTTTATTGAAGCTTTTGCAAAACAAGGTGATTGGCAAGCAGCGGTTGAATTAACGCAAAAAGCAAATGAATTAACTGAAGCCATGCCGCCGTTTTTGTGCGGTAATTGGCAAAGAATAATGCTTGAAACTCAAAAGTCTGAATCACAGACCCAGGCGTGGAATCAAATACAGCCATTATTGTCTTGTAAAATTAATTAAATAGGTACTAAAAAGAGATACATTGGTATCTCTTTTTAGTTGAAAATTGTTTCCGTTATAATTGACTTAATTAATCTAGCTTTAGGAGAAATACATGACTAAAAAGAAGGGTTCAGCAATCCTTCCGCTCGATTCGCAAGAAATTATTAAAGATTACCGCTTGGCTTATCAATCTCGCCAAGCCAGTTTAATAGGCCGTAGAGAAGTGTTAAGCGGCAAAGCCAAATTTGGTATTTTTGGTGATGGCAAAGAGTTAGTTCAATTGGCGATGGCTCGCTTTTTTAAAAAAGGCGACTGGCGTTCGGGCTACTACCGTGACCAAACTTGGATGTTTGCACTTGGTGTTTTAGATATTAGTGCTTTTTTTGCTCAACTGTACGCGCATGCCGATGTGAAATTTGACCCCGCAACAGCGGGGCGTTCGATGAATGCCCATTTTGCCAGCCGTTATTTAAATAACGACGGCCAGTGGCTTGACCAAACTCAAATGTACAATGTGGCGGCAGATGTATCACCCACAGCCGCCCAAATGCCGCGCACGGTTGGTTTGGCATACGCATCAGTGTTGTATCGTAATATCCCTGAATTACAAAAAAAGAATATTTTTTCTCAAAACGGAGATGAAATTGCTTGGGGCAGTATTGGTAACGCTTCTAGCGCTGAAGGCTTGTTTTGGGAAACGATTAATGCCATTGGTGTATTAAAAGCACCCGCGATAATGACCATCTATGATGATGGCTTTGGTATTTCGGTTCCGAATAAATATCAAATGACCAAAGAAAATGTGGGCGAGTTATTAAAAGGCTTTCAACGCGATAAAAGCAAGCCAAATGAACCAGCTGGAAGTGGTTATGATATTTATACGGTAGCGGCTTGGGATTACCCAGCCCTGCTTAAAACGTATGAAACGGCGGCTGAGAACGCCCG
>CAYOGW010000011.1:15023-17281 GCA_964403635.1 uncultured Anaerolineaceae bacterium
TTGCGAAACAGTTTGTTTACCATGCCAAACCCAACCCGCAGAGATATTCATGCCGCAGTACACGAAGTATTAGGTGTGGTGCGTAATGAAAATAACCCCGTTTTTCAAAAATTAAAAGATTGGTATCGTACTGAAAGTGAAGTGAATAGTGACCGTTATGGTTCTCATTTATATTCACAGTCAGCAGAATCGGCTTTAAAAGTTAAAGAGATTAAACCAAAATATACAAAAGAATCAATTACTTTAATGGGTTTCGAAGTGATTAACGCTGCCTTTGACTCGGCTTTGGCACGTCACCCGAATATAATTGCCTTTGGTGAAGATGTAGGTAAATTAGGTGATGTGAACCAAGGCTTTCGCGGCATGCAAGAAAAATATGGCGAATTCCGCATTACCGATACGGGTATTCGAGAAGCCACTATTTTGGGACAGGCGATTGGGTTGGCCATGCGCGGCTTGCGCCCGATTGCTGAAATTCAATATCTTGATTACATCTTATATGCTTTACAAGTGATGAGTGATGATTTAGCCAACTTGCATTGGCGAACAGCGGGCGGTCAAAAAGCGCCGGTTATCGTTCGTACGCGCGGGCATCGCCTTGAGGGGATTTGGCATAGCGGCTCGCCGATGGCGAGTATTCTTCATTTGGTGCGTGGGATGCATGTGCTGGTTCCACGAGATATGACCCGCGCCGCTGGTTTTTATAACACCTTAATTAAGTCTGATGAACCGGCTATTGTTGTAGAAGTTTTAAATGGCTACCGTGTTAAAGAGCGATTACCAGAAAATATTAGCGAATTTACTGTGCCTTTGGGCGTGCCGGAAGTCATCCGCAAGGGCAGTGATGTGACCTTGGTTACCTATGGCGCTTGTTGCCGCATCGCGCTCGAATCGGCAGAAAAACTTGCCAAGATGGGTATCGAAATAGAAGTCATTGATGTTCAAAGCCTATTGCCATTTGATATTCACAGCCAAATTGTTGAGTCGCTCAAGAAAACCAACCGAATTTTATTTGTAGATGAAGACATGCCCGGCGGCACAACCGCTTATATGTTTCAAGAAGTGCTCGAAAAACAAGGCGGTTATTACCACCTTGATTCTGCTCCCAAAACCCTATCTGCCAAACCGCACCGTCCAGCCTACGGTTCAGACGGCGATTATTGGAGCAAACCCAATGCCGAAACCATCTTCGATGCGGTTTACGAAATGATGCACGAAGTTTCGCCGAGCAAATTTCCATTAATGAAATAGGAGAGCCCATGGCTACAAATGTACTCGTTCCCCGGTTGGGTGAAGGCGTTGACGAAGTGACCATTACCAAATGGCTTAAAAATGTCGGCGAAAGTATCAACGAGCTAGACCCGTTGCTCGAAGTCAATACAGATAAAGTAGATACTGAAATTCCCGCGCCGGTTTCGGGCGTCGTATTAAGCATCCACATGCAGGAGGGTCAGCCCGCCAAAGTAGGTGAACTACTGGCAGTCATTGGGGCAGCCGGAGAAACGGGCGAAGCGCAAGACGCACCTGTTACCAGTCCTGTACCGCAACAAGCGGTTAGCCAGCCGGTTGTGCAACCAACAACAGTTGCTACTACGCCTGTTAGCACAAACAAAGAACTGGGTTTTATTTCGCCAGTGGTTGCAAAAATTGCAGCAGAATATGGTTTAAATTTAAATGAGATTAGCGGTACAGGATTAAGCGGGCGCATTACAAAACAAGATGTTTTAAATTATGTCGAAAAGAATAAAAACGGGCAGGCCGCTCCCGTGGTTGAATCCCGCGCGGTGCAGCATACCCCAGCCCAAGCCGCCGCTGGTGATACATTAATTAAACATACCAACATGCGTCTTTCTATTGCCAAACACATGCTCGATTCCAAACGAACCTCCCCGCATGTGCTGACCGTTATGGAAGTGGATATGAGCCGTGTTACCCGTCACCGCGCCGCCAACAAAAGTGATTTCGCGCGCGATGGTGTTAATTTAACCTTTACCGCTTACTTCATCTCTGCCATTGTGGCGGGGCTTAAAGCCTACCCATTGGTGAATTCATCTTGGAGTGATGAAGGGGTTATTACCCATGCAGCGATTAATGTGGGCATGGCAACTTCACTGGCTGAAGATGGCTTAATTGTGCCGGTGATTAAAGGCGCAGATAGTTTATCTTTGCTGGGCACAGCCCGCGCCGTAAATGACTTGGCCGCCCGCGCCCGCAACCGCAAATTACAACCAGATGAAGTGAAAGGTGGCACATTTACT
>CAYOGW010000011.1:17381-39401 GCA_964403635.1 uncultured Anaerolineaceae bacterium
AAGCAGAGAAAAAAGATATCGCTGGCATTCGTATTCCACCGCCCATTTTGGCATTGGTGCATTTAATTTTGGCATTTGTGGCGGGTCAATTTTTGCAAATTAATCTCGCCGATTGGGTGGTATACCCGGGCTTAATTTTGGTGGCTGGCGGCTTAGCGATTGCTTTTGCTGCCGTTTACCAAATGTCGTTGGGGCATACCTCACCAGACCCGCATACCCCTACCAGCGCGATTGTTACAGAGGGTATTTATCGATACAGCCGAAACCCTATTTATTTGGGGTTTTTATACGCGGTCATCGGTTTTCCATTGCTGATTGGCAGTCCATGGGGTTTGTTTATTGCTCCGCTGCAAATTTGGGTATTTAATAAATTGGTGATTGAAAAAGAAGAAGTTTATTTAGAAAACAAATTTGCTCAAGTGTATTTGGATTACAAACAAAAAGTCCGTCGCTGGTTGTAAATTTTGAACGGCGAAAGCCGTTCTTTTTTTGTAAAAATTTTCAGCGCTTAATTAAATTTTGTTAACGGAATCAAAGAGTGGGGGAGCCAGCAGCGCTTAGAACGGCTTGCCCGTAGTAAAATTATTGGGCTTAGAAACAAATTAAATGTCGGAAGAAACTTCCGATTTTCCAAAAAGGAGAATTTTTTATGGCAGAAAATTTTGATGTAGTAGTGTTAGGCGCGGGGCCGGGCGGTTATGTGGCGGCTATTCGGGCGGCTCAGTTGGGCCAAAAAGTGGCGATTGTGGATAAGCAATGGATGGGCGGCGTGTGTTTAAATGTCGGTTGTATCCCATCGAAGGCTTTGTTAAAGAACGCGGAAGTTGCGCATACCCTGCGCGAGCGCGGCAAAGATTTTGGTTTTTCTTTTGAGAATTTAATGTTGGATTATAGTGTTGCTGTAAAACGCAGCCGCCAAGTTTCTGAACGCTTGGTTAAAGGTATTGGCTTTTTGATGAAGAAAAATAACATTGCCGTGTTTATGGGTACTGGTAAGTTAACCGCAAAAGATGCGGTGGCTGTAACGGATGCTGATGGAAAATTAACCGAATTAAAGAGCAAGCATATTATTGTGGCAACTGGCGCCAGCGCGGCTGTCCCTGCCGCTTGGAAGGTAGATGGCAAAAAAGTAGTAACCTACTGGGAAGCCATTTTGCAAGAAGACCTGCCAAAAAGTGTGGTGGTGATTGGCTCTGGGGCGATTGGGGTTGAATTTTCGACGGTTTGGAACGCGTATGGTGTAGATGTAACCATTGTGGAAATGCTGCCTCGGATTGTGCCGCTGGAAGATGAAGAAGTTTCGAAAGAACTGGAAAAAGAGTTTAAGAAACGCGGTATTAAGACGATGACCGGTCACAAGGTTGAGTCTGTAGAAGCAACCAAAACTGGTGTGAAAGTGGTGGTTTCGGCAGACGGCAAGCAGACCACGCTGGAAGCGGATCAGGCCTTGGTGGCGATTGGTTTCCGCCCGAATAGCAAAGATATTGGGCTTGAAGCGGCTGGTGTTAAAGTGAACGAACGTGGTTTTATTGAAATTGATGAAAAGATGGCAACCAATGTGCCGGGCATTTGGGCGATTGGGGATGTAACTGGCAAATTAATGTTGGCGCATGTCGGTTCGGCGATGGGTATTATCTGCGCGGAGAATATCGCTGGACATGAAACGGTTACTTTAAATTATGAAATGATGCCGCGAGCGACGTACTGCCATCCGCAAGTGGCTTCGTTTGGTATTACTGAAGCGCAAGCCAAAGAACGCGGTTACACTGTTAAAATTGGCCGTTTTCCTTTCCAAGCCAATGGTAAGGCGCTGGGGTTGGGTGATTATGCCGGTTGGGTAAAATTGGTCATTGACGAAAAATATGGCGAGATTTTAGGCGCATCAATGATTGGACCCGAAGTAACTGAGTTATTACCCGAATTAACATTGGCACAAATGATGGAATTAACGCCTGCTGAAATTGCCCGAAACGTTCATGCTCACCCGACGATTTCGGAAGCGTTAATGGAAGCGGCACACATGGCTGAAGGACACGCCATTCATACTTAATTTTTTGATTAATTAAGAGTTCAGCCCCGCGACAATCGCGGGGCTGTTTTATTTAATTTCACTTAGTTGAGCGATTGTTTTTTGGCCTAGAAGAAGAACTTCATCATTGGATATGAGTGGGTCTTTATTTTTATTTTGTAAATAAAGATAGGCTTCTTTTTTTGCAATGGGTGGGCTGGCGGGGTGGTAAAAGGTAGTTTCAAAAAGGGTATTTGCTTCTTGTATTTGGTTATTGTTTTTTAACCAAATGCCAATGCCAGTAAAGATTTTTAAAATTTGTGGAATAAATTTAATATTGATGGCAAATTGCAGCGATTCTTTTAAATACTCGCGGGCTTCTTTTTGTTGGTTTTCAGCAAGAGAAACGCGTCCTAAACCATACAACGCCGATGTAAGACCACCTTGGTCATTAATCATGCGATAAATACTTAAAGATTGTTCAAAATAGCTGCGCATTTGAGCATAATCTTTTTGTTCAAATGCGATATCTCCAAGGTGCAGCATGGCAACTGCCATACCTTCGGGGTCCCTTAATTTGGTACGAAGTTCTAAACTTTGAGCAAAGAAGTTTTGCGCTTTGGTTAAGTCTCCTTGGGCATGATACACTCCGCCAAGTTCATTAAAAAAATAGGCTTTAAACCAATGAAATGGGTTCTTTTTTAATAATTCAAGACCATATTCGCCAATTTCTATGGCATCTTCAAAGCGTCCCGCTGCGCTATAAGCGCCTAACAAAACGTAACAGGCTTCTATTTCATTACCTATATCTTTGATGTTACGATTTAATTCTAAACTTTTTAATCCCAATTCAATAGCGGCGGGTAAATCTCCGCTGATGTTTTTGATGATGGCTAATCCGATTTTTGGGTCAAAAGCAGCAAAAGGCATGTGGTTTTTATTTATTGTCTGCAAATTTTCTTGTGCTTCCTCAAAGGCAGAACGGCTTTTTTCTATAAATCCTAAACGTAAATTTACCCAGCCATAGCCAATTAATAATTGAGAATAGGAATAAAGATTCTCTTTGTTTTTGCTTCCTTCATCTTTAAGTTTATCCACCGCGGCATGAAAAATTTCGTAGGCTTCACCAAATCGAGATTTTAATTGCCCAATATACATAATCGCTGGGCTTAGTTTAAGTAAAGTAGAAAAGTCAAGCGAATCGGCGGTAAATTGCCATGCTTTTCGGTAGTTATCTAGTTCGTTATCAAATTCAATGGTTTCTTCGGCTGTTTCTGCAGTGGCTAACGCAACGAGTTTTGCTTCAGAATCGCTGGCGAAATATTGGGCATGTTTAAAGTTAATTTGATTTAGAAATTCCTCTATTGTGGTTAATTTCTCTGCGGCAAATTGTCTTAACAATTCATGAATTTGATAGCGTCCGTTGGCTTCGTGAACAAGCAGAGATTTATCAATTAACGCGGCTAGTTCTCTAGTAGATGTTTCACAAATCTCTTTGGCCGCTTGCTGGGTAAACCCGCCTCGAAAACAAGAGAGTTTAGCAAAGCTCGCTTGTTCTTTGGGTGTCATTAAAGTCCAAGAATATTCAAAGGCTGCGCGCATACTGCGATGCCGCTCTGGTAAGTCTCGCTGATTGGTTGAAAGAAAATCGAGATCTTTTTTTAATTCAATCGCAATTTCCGGTAAGGTTAAACTCCGCATCCAAGTGGCAGCCAATTGAATGGCTAAGGGCATACCGCCTACCATGCGGCAAATTTCTACCATCGCTAAGCGGTCTTTTTCGCTAAGAACCAACCCTTGGTTGGCTCGGCTGGCATAGGCAATGAACATTTCAACTGCTTCAAAATCTTCAAAAATTTGCGCATCTTTGTTTTGCGGGGCGGTTAACCCGCTTAATTCAAATAACACTTCTATTTGTAAATTAAGCCGTTCTCGAGAAGTAACCAAAACGCATAAATGCTGTGTGTTTTTTAATAAAGTCGAAACAAAATCTGCTCCTACACTCACATGTTCAAAATTGTCTAATAGAAGCAGAATCTTTTTATTTTCAAGGTAAGCTGCTAATTGTTCAGGTAAATCCATTCCTTGCGGGTAGGCATATTGAAGCGCATCGGCAATGGCATTTGGGATGAGTTGAGCAGAATTTATTGGAGCCAGTTGAACAAAATAAACGCCATCGGGGTATTCGCTGATTAAATCGGCAGCCACTTGCAGGCTTAAACGTGTTTTTCCCATTCCACCTGGCCCAATTAAAGTAACCAAACGGTTTTTATCTCTCTTAAAGAGAGATTTAATTTGCTCTAACTGAATTTGCCGACCTATAAAAGGTGTGTCTTGGCGGGGAATATTATTGGGGTGAGTAGAAAGAGAGCGAATCGGCGGAAATTCAGACGTAATGTTTGGGTGTTGCAAACATAAAATCGGTTGTGGTTCAAACAAATCCTTCAGCAGATGATTTCCTAAATTAACGGTTGCCGCTTCTTGGGGTAAAGGGCTGTGTTTTAAGACATCTGGGCTGATTAAGATTTGCCCACCCCAAGCGGCAGCCATAATGCGGGCAGCAAGGTTAACATGGGTGCCAAAGTAGTCATTGGCGCGTTGTTCGCTTTCTCCGGCATGTAAGCCCATGCGAACTTTGATGCTCCCAATTGCTCCCCAATCTTCTTGTTGTAGACGAGACTGAATTTCAACGGCGGCCGCTAAGGGGTAGCCCGCTTCAAAGACGGCAAAAAAGCCGTCTCCTAAGTGTTTAATTAATTTTCCACCGTGTTTCTCTATACTCTCAATCAAAATTGAATCATGCCGAGCCAATGCCGCTGGCATTTCTGCGGAGTATTTTTGCCATAATTGGGTGCTGCCTTCAATATCGGTAAAGAGATAGACGGACATTTATTTCTTTCTGAGTATTTAATTAAACTATGCTTATCTTACAACTTAATAGCCAGATTTTTAGAAAATTATTGTTCTCTTTCCATTTGCCATTGCCAAATTTCTTCTTTTTGAAAGCCATACTTTTCAAAAAAGGGGGTCATTTCTTCGGGGCAGATGGCGGGCACATGCCAGGTTTTATTTGGAAAAGCAGCCAACAGCCTTTTAATTAATGCGCTGGCATGCCCTTGGCGGCGCGCCTCTTTGGGCACAATTAAACTGCGTAAGATGATGTGCTCTTCTGCTGTGTTGGTTGTTAAAGCGTAGGCTTGCCCATGATGAAAGCCAGTTAAACCTTCTTTAATATTTTCGAGGGTGGTTGCATCGATCTGCCAAGGCAGGTTTGTTAAACCATGCTTGCTCACCAAATTAATCACTGCTTGGCTGTCACAAGGGTTAATTAATCCTGTCATTGGTTCATCAGAATTGGATTCAATTTTCCAGCCCAATAAATGGCGAATTTTCTTAAAGCCAAATTTTTCATAGAGATGAATGGCCGCTTCGTTTTGCCCGATGACTTCCAGATGAATTGTTTTTTCAGTTCGATTAATCGATTGTTGAATCACTTGCTCTAATAACCAGTGACCGGCTTTCCGCCCCCTCAGCTTGGTTTCAATTGCCATAGCCGCTACACGGCTAGAGGTGCCTCGCAAGGCGATTAAAGCAATGCCGCTGGGTTTCCCATTGGCGAACAGAACCAAGCTTTGGTCTAAACGAATATCATCTCGTTTAATTAAGGTTTGTAGTAAGGTTTTGGTAAATTTTATGGGTACAAAATAACCTGCAAAACCACGGTTAAGCAGGTTTACCAATTTCATTGGGCTTAATTCAGAGGCGGTTTGGCTGCTAAATTTCATTGGTTAATTTTAGTCCGAATTAAGCTTTAATGGGTGGCGTATAATGGCATGTATTTAAAAATCGGAGAGACTATGGAATCCATTAAACCGCTTGCTAAAAAAATTACCTATGTTTTGTTTATTGCACAATGTTTTGCTTCTTCTGGTTTTATTGCTATGGCTACATTAAACCCTATTTTAGGTGCAAAGTTGGGCGGCTCAGACGCTTGGGCGGGTGTACCGCCCGCGGTTTATCAGGTAGGGGCAGCCTTTGCGGCATCTGTATGGGGTGTATTAATGGAACGTTTTGGCCGCCGTAAGGGGATTTTTGCAGGCATGCTATTGGGTGTGGTAGGTTCTGGGGTGGTGGTAGCCGCCGAGCAGATGGTTAGTTTATGGTTTTTTCTGTTTGGCATGTTATTAATGGGTTTTGCGCAATCGGCTATTTTGCTGGGGCGTTTTGCCGCCGCTGAAGTGCACCCGCCTTTAGAGCGCGGCGGAGCTATTTCTATGGTGGTGCTGGGCGGTACATTTGGCGCGGTTTTTGGTCCAGCCTTGGTTGGTCCAACCGGTCAGTGGGTGCAGCAATTTGGTTTTGATGAATTAAGCGGCGCGTATTTTGCGAGCATGGTTTTGTTCGCTTTTGCGGCAGTGGTTATTTTTATAGGCTTACGCCCAGACCCGCGTGAACTAGGGCGGCAGGTAGCAGAACTGTTTCCCAGTATCATCCCGGATGGTCCAGCCCGCCCAATTTTAGAGATATTTCGTCAACCAGCGGCGATGGCAGCTGTGGCGGCGATGGTTTTTGGTCAGGTGGTTATGGTGGCGGTGATGGTCATAACTTCTCTGCACATGCACGGGCATCAGCATGTTTTGGGGGATATTGCCTTGGTTATTTCAGCACATACGATTGGTATGTATGCTTTTTCTATTATTTCTGGACAATTAGCCGACCGTTGGGGCAGAAAGCCCGTTATTTTAATTGGCGCGTTAACTTTGCTATTGGCTTGTTTAACTGCGCCGCTTTCGCCCGATGTCTTGCCCTTGGCTGTTTCACTGTTTTTATTAGGCCTCGGCTGGAATTTTTGTTTTGTGGGTGGCTCGGCTTTGCTTTCAGACCAGCTTTCTCCGGTTGAGCGCGCCAGAACCCAAGGGGTAAATGATTTAATGGTTGGTTTGGCTTCGGCGCTTGGTAGTTTGGGCAGCGGGTTGGTTTTCGCGGCGGCGGGTTACACAGTGGTGGCTTTGGTAGCGGCGGTTCTTTCGTTAATTCCGCTTGGGCTGATATTGGTTTATAAACCGCAAAAATTGACTGATTAATTAAATAAAAAATCGGCGTTTAGCCGATTTTTTATTTAAAGGGCTTATTCCCCTTGACCGAGCGAGTAGCCTACTTCTCCGTCAAAGGTGTATAAGTTTTCACTTTTAATAATATTTAATCCCGCATCATGGATACGATTCATTAAACTTAAAATTTCTGCATAGTTGGTGGCACCAGTAAAGCGGCAACGCCAGTGGTCGGTACAGTAAGTTTCGGGCAGGCCGTCGGGATAAACTTTCACACCGCGGTTACTGATCATGGTGAGAGCCAAGCCCCCGCCCAAGCCAGCCAGTTTTTTGCCAAGCACATTTGGGTCACGGTTGTCTTCATCCCAATCTAAAAATACATCTACCCCGTTTAATGATTTAACAGAAGCAGGGGATTTTTTCACTGCCACATTAATTCCTTTGCCTTTATATTGCACGGCTTGCAATTGCTGAGGGGTTTTTCCTAAGCGTTGAATCACCGCGTCTGCAAATTTACGGGTGCCAACTTCTCGTTCACTTAAACCATCACGGTAAATATCGGAGGTGTGAATACCATCTTCCAGCGTGCAGAGCAGCGCGTTATAAATGGCTTGGGCGTGTTCTGGCATGCCCAAATGGACCAGCATTTGAGTAGAAGCTACAATTAAGCCGCTGGGGTTAGCAATCGAGCGGTTGGCAATATCTGGTGCAGAACCGTGCACCGCCTCGAACATGGCCGCTTGGCTGCCAATGTTGGCGCTGCCCGCTAGCCCAACCGAACCAGCCACCTGCGCGGCAATATCTGAAAGAATGTCGCCATATAAATTAAGCGTCACAATCACATCCATGCGCTCTGGCTGGGCAGCCAAACGAGCCGCGCCAATATCGACAATATTGTGTTCATTTTGAATATCGGGATATTCCGCCGCCACTTCATCAAACACGCGGTGAAACAACCCGTCTGTTATTTTCATAATATTGTCTTTGCTCATGCAGGTTACTTTTTTGCGGCCATAGGCGCGGGCATATTCAAAGGCATAGCGGATGATGCGCTCGCTGCCCGGGCGGGTAATGAGCTTAAGCACTTGGGTTACTTCGTTGGTTTGGCGGTGTTCAATGCCGGTATATAAATCTTCTTCATTTTCGCGAATAATCACCAAATCCATACCCGGGTGCGCCGATGTAACATAAGGGGTATACGCCTTACAAGGCCGCACATTGGCATATAAATTTAAAGATGTGCGAATGGTAACGTTTACGCTTTTATAGCCCTTGCCTTGCGGGGTGGTAATAGGGCTTTTTAAGAAAATTTTATTGCGGCGTAAGGTATCCCAAGCGTCATCTGGAATGCCCGACGGCACCCCTTTTAAATAAACTGCTTCACCAATTTCAATTTCGTCATATTCCAAGGGGGCGCCAGCCGCCTTTAAAACATTAAGGGTTGCGTCCATAATTTCTGGGCCAATGCCATCGCCTTTGGCTACTGTAATACGTGTCTTTTCCATTTTCTCTCCTTGATGTATTGCCAGCGATTGTTTGAATTGATATTCAAAATCGCGCCGCGTATTCTATCATTGCTTGATGAGTTTAATCCGATTCTGGCTACCCCCGGCTTGTATTTTAATTAATTAACATTTTCTTTTTCTGTTGGCTTTAATTTCCAAAAAACAAGCAATAAAATAGAAATCAATAATACTCCGGTAACAACCAGCCCGCCTTCAGGGCCAAACCCGCCGCCGGTAATGAGGTCGTTTCCTGTTTCTATCAAATTAATTAAAGTGCCGCCTGCTGCTTGGCTGCCGCTTACTTGAAAACCAAAAAAGTTCCCTTGTGCCCAGTTCCAAATGCTGTGATAGGCGCATATGCCCCAAAGCGAACCTTCTTTTAGCGCGTAAAGGGCAGCAAAAACGCCAAAAAGAACAAGGTTTAACATACCCATTGCATTTAAATTAGGGTTTAAACTGTGTAAGAAAGCAAAAAGTAAAGAAGAAACACCAATGCCTACCCAAGGTTTGTAGCGAACCGAAAGGCTGGGCATTAACCAGCCGCGGGT
The DNA here is from genome assembly GCA_964403635.1 of uncultured Anaerolineaceae bacterium. Classification (GTDB taxonomy): domain Bacteria; phylum Chloroflexota; class Anaerolineae; order Anaerolineales; family Villigracilaceae; genus JANJTV01. The sequence goes on from CAYOGW010000011.1 coordinate 26,494, forward strand.
AAGCACTTCTTCGGCTGCGCCTTGGATTACCCAGCCGATAAAGATGATTAAGACACCGCTAAGTGCATTAATTCCTTGTAGGTTGGGGTTGCTATCTTCTATTGAAACGGCTCCCATAAGGGCTAATAGGCCCACGACTGCCGAAAAACTTAATAAACCGATGAACAAGCCTCGCAGGTATTTTATAAGCGCGTGGTCTTTTTCTAAGCCAATGCTCCAAAAAGCACGACCTTCCCAAAACCATAGCCAAATGGCAACAAAAACATAAATAAAGATAAATGATGAAATTAAAATAGCCGTCATCCAAAGACCGGCTTCAAAAGCTGAAAGACCACCTGCCAGTATTTTTCCTTCTTGAAGGTTTTCGGGCATGCCATATAAAAAAATGTGGCTGATGATGACGGGTAAAACGAAAAATTGTGAAACAAAAACGATGCCAAGCGCGATGAGGATGGCTGGAATTAAATGCGTTTGTCTTTTTCCGCTACGGGCTAGTTCAAATAAACGGTTTTCGAGAACCCACTGGGGCATGAGATATTTCCTGATTAATTAAATTTAGCTTGGTAAAGTAAATGAAAGGGGAGCAGTTTGTGGTGAGCCAGCCGGTGGTTTTCTCTAATTTAAAGGCAGGCGTACAAAAAAGGTGCTGCCGGGGAATTCGGTTTCGTCTTGCTTGGGGCTTTCTACCCATACCCTGCCGCGATGCGCGCGGATGATACCGGCCGCAATGGCTAAGCCTAGCCCAGGGCCGCCGCCTTTGTATTTGGTTCTGCCGGATGAATGCAGTTCCACCTTGCCTACTTGAAATAGTTTTTCGAAGATGATTTTATGGTTAGCGGGGTCAATGCCAATACCAGTGTCGTGAACGCGAATTTCAATACATTGCCCCAGCCGCTCGTCGCTGACGAGGCTGCTGCCAATGGTAATTAAGCCGCCGTCGGGAGTGAATTTGATGGCATTGACGACAATGTTGTCGAGCGCTTTTCGCAGCAGTTGTTGGTCGGCTTGCAGGCTTGGCATTTGGCTAATGGAATCATCTAACAGGAGTTTGATGGTTCGTTCTTCAAGGTCTTTTTTGTATTCGCGGTTAATTTGGTTTAGCAACGGGGCAATGGTGATGGTTTCTAGGTGTGGCTGCAAAGCCTGATTGTCTAGTTTGACCACGTCTAACATGGCGTTGACAATTTGATGTAAACGGTCGGTGCCGTTTAAAACACCTTCTACCGCGGTGACAAGGTCCGCGTTTTCTTGAATGTTGGGGGTGCCGCGCAGCATGGTGAGGTAACCCTTCATCACCGTAATGGGGGTACGTAATTCGTGGGCAGCAACTTGAATGAAAGATGTTTTGTTTTTGTCTAGTTTTTCGAGTTGAGAAAGGGCGTTGTTTAATTCTTCTACGCGCTGAGAAACCATTCTTTCCATCATTTCGTTAAAACGGGTTACTTCGTCATAAAGACGGGCGTTTTCGAGGGCAATGGCGGCTTGCATACAAAAAGTGGTGGCAAGTAGTACATCTTCATTGCTGAAGGCGTCGGCTTCCGGGCGGGTAAGGGAGAGCATGCCAATGACTTTATTTTTGGCAAATAGCGGTACGCCTAGCCAAGATTTATTAAGCGGCAGCCAAGGGATTTGAACCCAGCCCGGGTTGGTTGTTACGTCTTTAATCACCAAGGGTTCACTGGTTTGAGCAATTTGATCGTAAACGCCGCCTTTGGTGGCTTGAACGCGTAAATCTTCTACACGTTCATCATCTGGAAAGCCAAGATGCGCCAGCATAGTGGTGTAACCGCCAATTTCTTCTAAGAATAATGCGCCGCGGCTAAATGGCAAAATATGATGAAGTTCCTCGAGGATTTGTTTGTGAACTTCACCCATCTTAAGTAAGGTAGAGAGGTTGCGGGAAGCCCGAGCCAAACCTTCTGCATTTTGGCGGTTGCGTTGCTCAGATTGATAGAGGTGAGCGTTTTCTAACGCGGTTTGGTCTGCAAACTCTTTCGAGATGGCAAGTTCGACAGTGGTTTGTTTGGCTTCTTCAAGCAGTCGTTCTACTTCGCGGCGGGCTTCTTCACGTTGTTCTGCTAAAACATTTCGCAGCATGGCGCTGGCAATTAAGTTACGGGCGCGCATGTAAACTTCCCAGTCGGGAGTGCTCATTTGCATCCATAAAAAGCCAAAACGGTTATTGGCTAGTGAAAGCGGCATGACGATGGCATGCTGGGTAATTTGACTCGTTTTAATCGGCGGGGTTAAATACCCGTAGGGCAGTTTGGGGCGTTTGATGGGCGTATTTACATTTTGACCGTCATACTCTAGAAGCAAGTGAAAATCTTCAGATGCCATGGCTTGCGGGTTAAGCGAATCACCGTAAGTAATAATGTACGAGCGGTCTATGCCCATAGTAGGAAAGTTTTTGCTGATGGCGGTGCCAATTTCTTTTAAACTCATGGCAGATGCCATATGAAAACTAAAATTCTGTAAAACATCTTCTTGTTGTTCTACTTCTAACTTACGCGAGGCTTGTGTCCGCTGAGAAATTTCTCCGACCAGCAAACGCGCTTGCTGAAATAAATTTTCGGCTTGCAGGGCTATCGCCGGGTCTTTAATACCTGCTAAGGCATGTTTTCTTAAAGTGGAAAGAACATCGTGCCAAATGCCAGGTTCAGTGCCTCTCTTTTTTAAAGTAGAAACCATTTGTTCAATACTGCGTAAAAAGGAAATGCCGGGTTTATTGTTGTTTAAGCAATCCAGCAGGCTATCCCAAACTTTGCTAAAGGATGCAGTTAAATCTTTGGTCGAGGTGGTTAACCGCGAGGTATTGGCTGTGCCAATTAAAGCGCGGATGGTTGCCTCGCGGCGGTTTTCTAAGTGGCCGGTTTGTGCTACATCAGTTGATTCGACAACGGCTTTTCTCACGCTTTCGGGCAGACAGCCGCAAGAAGAGCGAATAACCAAATGGGTTGCGATGCGCGTCTCAGGGGGGGCGTCTTCGCCGTTAAGCAGGCGAATTAATACTTCTAAAGATTGTTTACCCGCCTGATAAAAAGATTGGCGGACCGTGGTTAATGGCACACCCAAAGATTGGGTTTCTAAAATATCATCAAAACCAGTCAGAGCAATATCATCTGGGACAAAGATCTGGCGGGCTTCTAATGCCTCAAGGGCTCCAAAAGCCATACGGTCATTGGCGCACACAAGCGCTTCTGGGCGTTGCTTAAATTCATCTAACAGTTTGTTGGTTGCGGCGCGGCCACTTTCAGAGCTGAAGTCACCGGTAAAAATTAATTTCTCATCAACACGAATTTTGTTAGCTTTTAGAGTTTCTTTATAGGCACGTAGTCGTTCTTCTGATTCATAATGCCCTCGCGGCCCGCCAATGAACGCAATTTTTCGATAACCATGCTCTTCTATTAAATGCCGAACTACTTCTTGCATGCCGTTAAAATTATCTGCGGTTACATTGGGTGTATTTTCTAACCCAAGGGCATTTGCGACGGTGGGAAGAGCAGGCAAGCTATTTTGGAAAAGCTGCATTTCGGCAGGTAACATGCCGTGACCGAGGTCTGAAGCGAGTAATAACCCATCGCAGCTACCCATTTGCACCATGTCATAAAATTCGTAGGCAGGGGTTAAAACACCAGGTTTAATGGATTGAACAGGTTTTCCCCCTACAAAACAAATTAAATTAACATTTTTTAAATCGGCAGTATTGCTGACACCATTTAAGAACTCAGCGCCCCATGTGCGCCCAATTCGTGAGGCAAGCAAGCCAATCGTTCGTTTTTGTGAAGGGTTTGTGTCTTTAGATGCCATAAAAATACCAGCCTCTTTTCATTATATTCCAGAAAATAAAGGCTGGTATTTATCAAGCATGACAACTGGCTTACAACTGCTTAATAATTATTTTATTAAGGAATATCAATTTGGTATTGGGCATTTTCACGCGTAAAGGGGGTAGTGCCGCTAATAACTAATATGGCTTCTTTAATTTGGTTAAAGTCAATTTGAATTTCGGCAGTTTGATTGGGTAATATTTCTATGTAGGTTACGGTAGTGGCATTGCCTACAGAGATAAGACTTAAACGATAGGTTTGTGGCAGTTGATTACTAACTCGTGCAAATCCTTCGGCTATCCAGCCGCCGTCACCTTCTTCAAAGTCGCTAAAGTAATCTATTGCTGGGATGGAAATATCGTCTAAGAGAAGCCCTTCTCCGTTAACGGCGGGGTCTGTCACATATTCAAAACGAAGAATTAATTTTTTACCAGCGTAATCTGAAAGATCCACTTTTTCTTGAATCCAGCCGGAACTGCGCCCGTTATACCCCCAACCGTAAGAACTACCAGTTGGGTTTTCACCAGTTCCAGTAGGGGTAACAACGAATTGCCATGTATTGCCGTTATCTGTCGATGCGAGCAGATATAAATAATCGTAGTCTTTCTCAATATCAAACCAGGTCTGGTAGCTCATTTCAATTTTGCCATTGGTATTGGTTAGGTCAAATTCTTGGGTAAGGGTCATATCTGAATCATCCCCTTTATTTGACCAAAATGCGCGTTGACCTGAAAAAGCATTGGTAGGGAGAAGAGCTACATCTGTGTTGCCGTGAAATTGAATGGTAACCAAACCGTTGCAGCGGATGAGGAGGTAATCTGCTCCAAACTGATTGACATCGCTGGCATAGTGGTTGGGGCATTGGGTGATGGAATCGGTTTTGGTAACGGAAGGCACTGCGGGGTAGTTCGGATAAGAAAATCGACCATCTTGTATCTTGGCATTGCTAATGTAATTGGTAATTGTCCAATCTACAAAAAAGTCATTGGCAGTGATGGGTTTGCCAGTTAGTGAATCGGTGGCGTTGATGCTTTTTAAAACATCGTCTACGCTTTCCATCCCATTTAATGGGCTGCGAACTAAGGCTACGGTGGCATCTTCTCCAAATCGGTTGAGGAAGTAATTAAGGAACATGAAGCTGGCGCCATAATGTGGAATGGTGTTGTCTTCGGGCCAGTCTGTAAGCTGAATATCGGGGTTGCGGGCAAAGGTGCGGTCGAAGCCCACGGGATAGCCGTTAATAAACTCTGCTAATACCGAAAACCCTTCATTCATCCAGCTGGATTCGTTTAAATCTAAATTCCAGTGAATCATGTGTTGAAATTCGTGGGCGAGGGTGCCGTAGGTTTCTTTATCGCTTAGGTCAATTAAGTCTCCGTTGAAGACGAACATTTCGTGGGCGTTGGAATATTCGTACACCAAGGGGTGCACGGCATCTCCGGCAGAGAAGTAGCCAAGCACACTTAACCCAATGCCGCGAGCTAAAAGAATGTGGATGTGAACATCCTCGTCTATGCCTGGGGTGTTTTCGCTACCGAAGAATTCTCGGTTGGTGGGGTAAATTTTGTCTTCAAATGTTTCTGCTAATTTGGCAAGAGCGGTTGGGTCAAAACGAATGCCATCTTCTATCCAAAAATAGGTGTGGGCTGTGCTAAATTGCATCGTGGCTGTTACTTGAAAGGGCCGGTTGGTATCACTATCAATGACCCAAAACTTTTTTGTGTCTCCCGTGGAGAAAGGTCCGCTGGGCAGGGTGGCTGGGATGTTTTGTAGCCCTTTAAGGCGGTGCGCTAGGTCTGCATCGTTGCTTTCGGGAACGTGGGTGTTCTCTAGCAGGGTGAGTGTGTTAATTGAATTTTCTGAAGGCGCGTTGGAATCTTGAGATGGAACGGGTGGGCTGGTAGGTGTGGAAATGGCATCGTTGTTGATGTTAATTCCCGGGTTGTTGTCTATTTTTTCGCCAATGGCAGCAAAACCAAAGATTAATCCAGTTCCAATTAGTACGCAGCAACAACAGAAAATAACTGCGAATAAAGCAAAAAAAAGAAAGGGGGATGATAGGGGGTTTGGTTTTTCGTTCACGAAGGTCTCCTCAAACGGCAGAATGTAACTTTTAGCCTTTTAAATAATAAGGGCAGGTTGCCCTGCCCATTTATAGAAATTGTTAATTAACGAGGTTATTTAAAAACGATTTTGTTTTCTTCAACATCAATGGTAACACTGCCGCCATCTTTAAATTTATTGCCAAGCAGTTCTACCGAAAGCGGGCTTTCGACATATTTTTGAATGGCGCGGCGTAAAGGACGTGCTCCAAAGGCTGGGTCTAGCCCTTCTTTGGCAAGCCATTCTCTGGCGGCTTGGGTTAACTGTATTTTGATGTTGAATTCATTTAATCTATCTTGTACTTCTTTTAATTGTAAATCAACAATTTCTACCATCTCTTCAGTAGAGAGCGGTGAGAACATGATGATTTCGTCAATACGATTTAAGAATTCAGGTCGGAAGGTGGTTTTGAGGGCTTTCTCAATTTTCATATGCGCATCGCGGTCTTCGTCGCTGCCGCTCTTTTGTACAAAGCCCAAAGAGCCGCTCTTGCGCACAAATTCAGTGCCAAGGTTGCTGGTCATAATGATGACCGTGTTGCGAAAGTCTACGACGTTTCCTTGACCATCGGTTAAGCGCCCATCGTCTAAAATTTGAAGCAGGGCATTCCACACTTCGGGATGTGCTTTTTCAATTTCGTCAAATAAAACGACACGATATGGGCGGCGGCGGACTGCCTCGGTGAGTTGTCCGCCTTCTTCGTAGCCGACATAGCCGGGGGGAGCCCCAAACAAACGGCTGGCGGTGTGTTGTTCACGATATTCACTCATGTCAATGCGCACAAGGGCGTCTTCATCATCAAACATGAACCAAGCCAAGGCTTTGGCAAGTTCGGTTTTTCCAACTCCGCTGGGGCCAATGAAAACAAATGAGCCGATTGGGCGGCTGGGGTCTTTTAAACCGCTGCGGGCACGGCGGATTGCGTCTGATACGGCATGAATGGCATCTTGCTGTCCGACGATTCTTTCGTGCAGGCGTTCTTCCATGTGAAGCAATTTTTCGGACTCAGTTTCCATCATTTGTGAAACGGGAATACCGGTCCATTGGGCGATGACTTCAGCAATGTCGTTTACATCTACCACTTCGTCGATATGGTGTTCGGTTTCCCATTTCTCGCGCAGGGTTTGGTATTCGCCTTCTATTCTTAATCGTTCAGATTTCTTTTGAGCGGCTCGTTCATATTCGCGAGACAAACCGGCTTGTTCTTCTTCCGCGGCTAGGCGTTCAATTTCGTTTTTCATTGCTTTTAAATCATCAGGCATGGAGTACAAAGCAACCCGCAGTTTTGCGGCTGCTTCATCCATTAAGTCGATGGCTTTATCGGGCAGATGGCGGTCTGTTACGTAGCGGTCAGCTAGTCGTACGGCTGCCTCGAGGGCTTCATCCAAATAACGAACTTTGTGATGGGCTTCGTAGCGGTCTCTTAAACCATGCAGCATTTGAATGGCGTCTTCGACGCTTGGTTCTTCTACATAAATGGGGGCAAAACGGCGTTCGAGCGCCGCATCTTTTTCGATGTGCTTGTGAAATTCATCCAGCGTGGTAGCGCCAATGCATTGTAATTCTCCGCGAGCGAGGGCGGGTTTTAGCATATTACTGGCATCCATAGCTCCTTGAGCAGCACCCGCGCCGACAACGGTGTGCAATTCGTCAATCATCATGATGATTTCACCCTGCGATCGTTGAATTTCTTCCATGACGGCCTTTAAGCGTTCTTCAAACTCACCTCGAAAGCGGGAACCGGCGATCATAGCGCCTAAATCGAGGGCTACGACTCGTTTTCCGCTTAAGATTTCAGGTACGTCGTTGGATGCAATTTTTTGAGCGAGCCCTTCTACAATGGCGGTTTTCCCTACACCGGCTTCTCCAATTAAAACGGGGTTATTTTTGGTACGGCGAGATAACACTTGGGTTAACCGTAAAATTTCTTTGTCTCGGCCAATCACTGGGTCTAACTTGCCTTCGCGGGCTAGCTGCGTTAAATCTCGAGAAAACTTCTCTAACGATTTGTATCTGGTTTCGGCTTGCGGGTCAGTAACCCGTTGCCCGCCGCGCAATTGTTGAATGGCGTCATTTACCCGATCGCGTGTAATCCCCGCTGATTCGAGTATGCGGGCGGCGGGTGTATTTCTTTCACTTAAGATAGCCAAGAAAATATGTTCGGTAGAGATGTATTCATCTTTTAAACGGTTGGCTTCTTCGTTTGCTAAATCAATAATTCGTTTAACGCGTGGCGTAATAAATATTTGTCCGGCGCCGCCGCCAAAGATATTGGCCTTTGGGCTGCTGCGGAGGGTGGCATCCAATCGGTCTGATAAAGCCTGCGCATTGATGCTTAAATTTTCCAAAATTTGTGGAATCACACCCCCTGGCTGTTCAATTAACGCCAGTAATATGTGTTCGGTATCAATTTGGTTATGCCCGTAGCGCTGAATAATTTCGGCAGCCCGCTGAGCCGCTTCTTGCGCGCGCTCGGTAAACCGATCAAATCGCATCATAGGAGAAGAATCCTTTCATCGTAAATCCTGTAGGGATTATAACAAAGCGATTGTTGAGAGTTTAGAAGATTGGTGTTAGAGAAGTATATGATTTTATTCTACACGATATAGTAAAAATCTCTTTTAATAAATTAAGGCTTAAAAAGTTGCTATAATCATTAATATGGTTCAGTCAGTCGCTTTTCCATCCACATCAACAAATAACAAAGCCCGCCCTCTGAATATTCTGCGAGACCTGCCCGCCGTTGCCGATTTAATTGAACTTTGTTTTTCTCAAACCATAGACCATGATGGTCGCAATTATTTAGACGAAATGCGCCGCAGCGCGCAAGACAGCAATTTTTTACGCTGGGCGCCGCGGGTGGTAGATACGATTTCTCTACCGCTTTCTGGCTTTGTTTGGGAAGAAGACGGGCGCATCGTTGGCAATGTAAGCTTAATCCCTTACCCCAACAAAGGCAAAAAAGTTTTCTTAATTGCCAATATTGCTACCCATCCAGATTATCGCCGCAGGGGAATTGCCCAAACGCTTACCCAAATGGCAATGGAACGCGCCCGTTCACGTAACGCCGATGCTTTATGGCTGCATGTCCGCAATGATAATGAAGGTGCAATTCATTTATACAAATCGCTGGGTTTCTGCGCCCGCATTACCCGCAATACGTGGTATTGCCCGCCATTTCAAGCCAACCCTTCCTTGCGCTTTGATCACCCCAATATTTACCAGCCTCGCTCAAGTGATTGGGAACAGCAAAAAAAATGGTTGTTATCGGCTTACCCTAACCAAACCAATTGGTTTCACCCAATCGAATTAATTAATTTTCAACCTGGTTTTTGGGGCTGGTTAAAACGATTGTTAGCAGATATTGAACTGGTACAGTGGTCTATTCGCAAACGCGGCAAGCTAGCCGGGGTAATTAGTTTTCAACGGATGGTTGGGCGCACAGACCGCCTATGGGCTGCTTTTCCTGAAAAACCAAACCTAGAACTGGTAACCGAATTACTCCTTTATGTTCGCCGTAAACTCACCAACACGCGCGGCTTCGTTTTAGATTATCCCGCTTGCGAGGTGCTAGACGAAGCATTATTAAAGGCTGGGTTTGTAATTCAACACAGTTTAATTTGGATGGAAGCCCCCGGGCGCAACAAAAAGCAAATGACTGCGTAGAAGGTATTAACGAAAGAATAAGGAGAAAAAAATGACACGCTTTGTTTTAAGATTATTAATTAACGCCGTCGGTTTATTTGCGGCGGTTTCTTTTGTTCCTGGCATTGTTCCCTTGCCCGGTACAGACTGGTTGGCTTACGCGGAACTCGCATTGATTTTCGGCATTTTAAATGCGCTCGTACGGCCAATTTTAAAATTCTTTACCTTTCCGCTTATTATTTTAACGCTCGGCTTTTTTACTTTAATCATTAACACCTTCTTGTTTTGGTTAACGGGTGTTATTGCGGTTAATTTTGGCTTTGGCTTCACCGTAGATGGTTTTTGGCCGGCCTTTTTAGGTGGCTTGGTGGTGAGCATTGTCAGCATGGTGCTTTCTACAATTTTTAAAGACGAATTAAAAAACAAGTAAATTAATTAAGGAAGAGATAAAAAACGCGCCGCTTAAGCGGCGCGTTTTTTATTGTAGGCTGGCTAAGCCGGGAATGCCTCCCGCGCTTTCAGCATTTTCTACCGCTCGGATGCAAGCCAACGCAAAGGCTTCTGCCGCGTATGCCCCAATCGTGCTGACATCTGCGGTTTTATTGCCCGTTGATAACGCGAATATCGTGTCGCCATCCAGCATGGTATGGGCTGGTTTTACAACTCTGGCTAAGCCGTCTTGTGCCATTTGAGCCACTTTGGTGGCTTGGGCTTTATTTAATTTGGCATTGGTGGCTACCACCCCAATGACGGTATTGCTTTGGGTAGCCAGCTTTAAAATGGTTCTACCTGCTAAACTTTTCATCACTTGTAAGGTATTGGCAAAAGGTTCTTTGCCGCCCAGTTTAATTAAGCCTATTTTGGCGGGTCTTGCCCCAGCGATAATTTGATTGGTCTGCGGGTTAATTACATCGCCAAAGGCGTTCATGGCTACAATGGCACCCACGATGACGCCGCCGCCAATATCGATAGACCACGTGCCAATGCCTGCTTTCATGGCTCCCGCGTTGCCAAATATTTTGCCAACACTAGCACCTGTGCCAGCCCCTACGTTTCCCTCGGCGGGTTTGTTGCGGGAGGCGATGCTGGCAGCTTGGTAACCCATCTCTGGCGTGGGGCGCACTGTGGGCTGGCCCAGCCCTAAATCATATAAAATGGCGGCTGGAACTATGGGAACAATCGCCGCGCCGCTGTTAAACCCAATTTTATTTTCTTCTAAATATTTCATCACGCCGCTGGCCGCGTCTAGCCCATAAGCGGAGCCGCCCGCCAGCACAATGGCGTGCACTTTTTGAACCAAGTTGGTGGGGTTGAGCAGGTCGGTTTCGCGGGTGCCGGGCGCGCCGCCGCGCACATCTACCCCGGCGACAGCGCCTTTGCGGCATAAAATAACAGTGAGGCCGGTCAGCGCGTTGAGATCGCTGGCATGGCCGACTTCAAGGTTAGGAACGTCTGTAATGGCGTTTTGGTTTGCGTTTGACATAATTAACTCATTAACATCTTAAATGATTCATTACTAACTTCACATGATTTTGGGGGTTTCGGCATTTTGTGCGCGTTCATAGCGTTCCTTCAAATTTGTGACATAAATCTCGACTAGGCCGAGGTGTTCATAGGTTTCCATCAGTTTAACGAAGGTTGCCTTATCACCTCGGCAATGCTCTAGCCCTTGCCGAGTCAACAGGGCATAGCCATGCCAGCCCATTGTTTCGGAAATGTTGTTCTTCAGTAACCGATGCGCCAGTGTCACATCCGAACCGAACAAATCACGGATACCTGCGATCTGTTGCACGACGAACTCGCCATGATGCCCAATAAACTTTAAATCTAATAACGGAATTGCCTGACACGCGCGGCATTTACAGGTGGAGCCTTTGTGCAAATTAATTGCTTTATCTCGAAATGCGATATAGGTTTTGTCTAATAAGTCTAACAAGGTGCTGTCAACGGGACGGTGGTCATCATCCACGTATGCGAACACTGCATCGCCTTCTATTTTTACAATGGTGAGTGTGGGAGTTAATTGCTCGACAATTGTTTCAAGTAGATAGGAGATTGCTAAATGTGAGTGCTCCAACTCGGTTTGCGCTTGAAAACTTGTGTACCCTGAAATATCTGCCAAAAATAAATAACCAGTTTGTTTTGAATTCATCTAAGAAAATCTCCTTGTAATTTTGCGCGAAATCGCCTAACGGTTTGCGCCTTGCCGCGATATTTTACGGGACGCTTTATTAGCCCGTGTGAATTAACTTGGTTTGCTTAATATTTTAAGCAGCCTGTGATTTATAAACAGATGATGTTTTCCAACCTTCGTATCTTTCAAAATTCCCATTTCAGCAAGTTGCGCCAGATATTTGCTGGTAGTTGTGTAATGCTTATTTAATTCTGTGGCAAGTTTGGTGGGCGTGATGACGGGGTAAGTGAACAGGGCTTCAACAAGGTCGAGCCCGTAGATCTTTTTATTTTCTATTCTGATTTGGTCTTTAATTTGCTCAAAAAGAACCGTTATTCTTTTCAAGTCTTGGTGGGTTTCCATGGCTTTTATATAAAAACCCTCAAGCATGTATTCGATAAACCCATGCCAGTTTTGTTCTTTTGTGACCGCCAGCAGATGACGATAGTAATCCGAGCGGTGCTGATTAATGTATCCACTAATGTAAAGAACAGGAAATTGAAGCAAGCCATATTGGATGAGTTGCAGTATCATCAAAATTCGCCCAGTCCTGCCGTTGCCATCACGGAATGGGTGAATGGCTTCAAATTGATAGTGAGAAATAATGACGCGAATCAACGGGTCAAGCGATTCATTCGATGCGTTGGCGTAGTTTTCCCAATTGCCAATCAGGTTGGGAATATCGCTTGCAATGGGTGGCGTATATAAACTCTCACGGCTGGCAAGATTGGCAATTTGATTTTGTTCGCGGCGGTATTGACCATTGCCATCGGGCATTAATCGCGACTGAATTCCTGTGATGAGCCGTGAAGACAGGGCATATTTTTCTCTATTTTCAAAGCCCCAATTCATTGCTTCACGATAGCGTAATACTTCTTTGTCGGGCTGGCGTTGTTCCGCTTCGGGAAACAATTGCCATTGAAGCACATCTGCCAGCGTGGTGTTGATGTTTTCAATATTGGAACTGGCAACCGATTCGCGGATAATAGCAGGCGACATGAGTAAAAGCGGGTTTGGAATTTGTCCGCATGCGCCTTTAAGTTCCGCCATTTCTACGCGTGCCTTGATGAGCAAATCGCCAAAATCGGTATTTGCAATGCTCTTTTGGGGCGGGAGCAGGTCTAACCTGTGGGGGTATGTTGGATCGAATGACATAT
>CAYOGW010000012.1:0-10381 GCA_964403635.1 uncultured Anaerolineaceae bacterium
AACAGCGACATCCATTATCACAGCGACTGCAACCCTAGACCCAAGCCTTACCCCAGAAGCAACCTTAGAGCCTACCGCAACCTTTACTCCTTCGCCAACCTTTACTCCAGAGCCTACGGCTACTCCATTTACCTATCAAGCTTACCAAGATAGCTTAAAACTAACCTTAGACAGTTTAGCAACACAAGTTGGCTTAACTGAACAAGAATACAAGCAAATTTTTGCTTATATCCTTTACCGAGAGAAACTTCGAGAAAAAATAACAGTCGATGTTAAACCTTTCGAAGAACAAGTTTGGGTACAGCACATCTTGGTAAATAGTGAAGAAGAAGCGAACGCTGTCTTAGAACGCCTTAAGACTGAAGATTGGGCTACTTTAGCATTAGAACTTTCTTTAGATACAGGTAGTTCTTCCAACGCAGGTGATTTAGGCTGGTTTGGCCGCGGCGTCATGATTCCACCATTTGAAGAAGCCGCTTTTGCTTTGACAAACCCGGGTGATGTCAGCGCTCCTATTGCAACGCAATATGGCTTTCATATTCTCCGCTTAGTAGATCGCGGTGAACGAGCCTTAAATGCCAAGCAATTCGATGATGCAAAAACTCGCGTTTTCAACGAATATTTAATTAATTTGCGCGATTCTTCCGACATCACTACTTATGATGATTTCTGGAAATCAATCGTACCAACCGAACCTGCTTTACAATAATTTATTCCGCTTTAATCAAAAAAGCCAGAGATTAATCTCTGGCTTTTTTGATTATTAATTTGACTAACCGCGGTTTCCTAACATTTCATCACTCACTTCATCTAGCTTCAAACTAATAATCTGACTCGCAGAATCGCGCCCCATGGTAACTCCATAAATAATATCAGCAGCCTGAACCGTGTTGCGATTGTGGGTAACCACCACAAACTGGGTATGCTCTCCCAATTCTCTTAATAAATCCCTAAACCTACCTACATTGGCTTCATCTAGCATCGCATCTACTTCATCCATCACACAAACGGGGGTTGGCGAAATTTTAAGCAAAGCAAACACCAAAGAGATTGCCGTTAACGAACGTTCTCCACCAGAAAGCAAACCCAAGCTTTGTTCACGGCGGCCAGGCAATTTGGCTTCAATATCAATACCAGTTTCAGTTAAATTATCGGGGTCAGTCAAAATTAATCGCGCCGACCCGCCACCAAATAATCGAGTGAAAATTTCTTTAAACTCTACCGCCACGGCTTCAAAAGTCTTAAAAAATTCTCTACGGGTTAACTCATCCAACTCAGCAATCACTTGTCGCAAATCCACTTCCGCCTGCCGCAAATCGGTTACTTGAGATGTTAAAAAGCCATAGCGTTCTTGAACCGACTCAAACTCCTGCTGGGCTTCTAAATTAACCGCGCCCATGCGGCGAAGTTGAGAGCGTTTTTGTATTAGGCTGTCTTCTAAATCCAGCGCAAGGGTTTCTACAACCGGCAACTGCTCCACCATGCCTTCAAAAGGCAACGGCACAGGACCAGAAATATCTGTTTGATACTCAAACTGCACCAAACCAAAATCTTCTTCAATGCGGCGGCGCAAGGTATCTAAACTCTCGGTACGGCGATTAAATTCAATTTGAGATTGAGCGTTATATCGCTCTACTTGAGCCAACGCTTTTTGAGCTTCTGTTTCTTTTTCTTGCAAAGAAAACTCACGGGCTTCTGCTTCTACCAAAGACTTTTCAGCGGGTTCAATTTTTAAACGCAGTTCATCAAGCTGGCTATGAAGTTCTCGTTCTTGCTGATGCAATTTATTTTTTTCAGCTTCCAAACTTTCAACTGTGACGTCTAAGCTTTCAATCCGCTGCGTTGCAGATTCTCCGCGCAATACCACTTGTTTTAAATTTTGCTCGCGTTCAATCCGCCGTGCAGCCGCATCTTGAACAGTCCTCTCTGAAACCTGCAACCGAGCGCTCCAATAAGAAACCTGAGCTTGTAAATCATCTAAAGCCAGTTCAGCCAACTGTAAATTAATACTTTTAACAGATTCTTGAGCTTTCTCAATCTCTGTTTGCGATTCGTCTAAATTAATTTCAACCTGTTCCCGCTCTTTATCCAGCTGATTAATTTCACCTTTTAAGTTGGCTTTTTGACTAACCTGCCAATCTAACTGGCGGCGATTTGATTCGACAGCCAAACTAACCTTTTGTTCTTCGGCTAATTTTTCAGTTAATTGATTCTGCGTCTCTTTTAATTTAGTTTCTGCTGTCAAAATTGATTCTTGTAAAGAAACATATTCCTTATTCAAACTCGATACTGTTTTTTCTAAGGTTTCAAGTTTTGTTAGCAAAGCCCGTAACTGCTCGCTCAATTCGCGTTTTTGGCGGGTACGTCCCAAAGAAGCGCCTCGGGCATCCTTCCCTGCCTGAATTCCGCCATCTGGGCGAAAAACTTCCCCTTTTAATGTAACCAAGCGAGAGGTTGGATAACTTTTTCTTAATCGCCTTGCCGCGAGTCGATCTCGCACCACAATTGTATTCCCTAAAATTAATCGCACCGCCTGATTAATTTCATCCGTTACCTTAATTAAATCGGCGGCTAACCCAAAACATTCTTCCGTTTTCGTTACCGAATCTAGTTTATTAGTGGATTCTGATTCTAAAGGCAGTAAAAATGCTCGCCCGGCCTGAGAGCTTTCTAACAAAGCCAAGGCGTGGTCTACATCTTGATTAGAATTTAATAAAACCGCATCTACCGCATCCCCCAACGAAGCAGCCAAGGCAACTTCATACTCGGCTGGAA
Organism: uncultured Anaerolineaceae bacterium; assembly: GCA_964403635.1. Lineage (GTDB taxonomy): Bacteria > Chloroflexota > Anaerolineae > Anaerolineales > Villigracilaceae > JANJTV01. The sequence continues at coordinate 2,776 of CAYOGW010000012.1, forward strand.
CCTCTAACTTAGAAGAAAGCGCACCAACCGTGCCGCCCAACTGAGATTGACGAGCAGCATCTAACAAATAGCGGGCACCCTCTGCAAAGCCAGAAAGAGATTCCTCGGCTTGCTGCAACACTTCCAGCTGAGCCTGCAAACGAGATTTCTCCGTTAGTCCGGTATTCAACTCATCTTGCCGATTTCGGCGGCTAGAATCCAATGAGTCTAATTTTTCTTTTAATTTAATTAAATTTTCTTCATTTTTTTGGTGATTCAGCCGTGCCGTTTCACTCTCTTTTTGTTTCTGCTTTAATTCTTTTTCAGCCATTTGTAAGGCTTGCTCAGCCACTTGGATAGACTGGTCGATTTCAGAATGACGAATTCGCAGCGCATCTAAGCGCTCTTTAAACGAAGCCAGCCTTGCTTCTTGTTGAGCACGGCGCGTATTTAATCCATTTAAAGTCTGCCGAGCGGTTTGAATAAGCTGCTCTGCTTTTGCTCGTTCAAGCTGCCTGCCTTGTAAAGCGGCGCGAGCATCGGTTTCTTGCGCACGGGCATCTTCGGCTTCGGCAACTATTCTTTCATGTTCCTGAATGGCTTCTCGCAAACGCTCTTCAGCCAAGCGCACTTCATCACTTAAGCTGTCTCTTTCCAATGTAGCACTCTGGCGAGCTTCTGCCATTGCGCGGCGGCGTTCTTCTAACACAGCTAAATCACGGCTGATCACTTCACGCTGATTGTGCAACTCCGCCGACTGACGATGCCAGCCATTTAATTGCGTGCGAAGTTCTAATAATTTTGAGCGAATATCTTCAAAACCGCGGTTTAATTGGTTATATTGCGCACGCGCTTCGAGCAATTTGGTTTCGTTTTGTACCGCAACCAAGCGAACTTCAGAAAGTTCTTTTTGAGCCTGATGCCAGTGATAGCCATACCACTCTCGCAAGATTGCCCGCAAATCGGATTGGATTTGTGCATATTCTTGCGCTCGGCGCGCTTGTTTTTCAAGTAATTTTAAACGGGGCTCAAGTTCAGCCAAAATATCTAAAACGCGTTCTAAGTTTCGTTGGGTTGTATCCAAACGGCGCAGGGATTCTTCACGACGAGAGCGATATAAACCAATGCCCGCTGCTTCTTCAAATAAACGACGGCGCTCGTCCGCTTTAAGCGCTAAGGAGGCATCTACCATGCCTTGACCCAATATGGTATAGGTCCGTTCCGACAAGCCTGATTGAGCCAGCAGTTCGTTGATATCCTTTAATCGAACGGTCTGACCATTAATTTGATATTCGTTGCGCCCATCGCGATAAGCGCGGCGGGTTAATGCCACTTCGCTAAAATCTACTGGCAGCCAGTTGGCAGAGTTATCAAACGTAATAGTCACCGAAGCCATACCAGAACGGGCGCGGTGTTCGGACCCGGCAAAAATCATATCTTCGGTTTTCTTAGCGCGCAATAAGTTATGCGATTGCTCGCCCAACACCCAGCGAAGAGAATCCGCGAAGTTAGATTTACCAGAACCATTTGGCCCAACAATCGATGTAATGCCATCTGCAAACTCAAAAAGAGTGCGAGACGCAAATGTTTTATAACCATGAAGCTCTAAAGACTTAAGACGAAGCGGCATAGGAAAGTTGTCTCTTTAATTTTCTTTGGGGTGTGAAATATTATTTTTGTTCTCTAACGCGTTTTGTGCTGCAACCTGAGAAGCAGACTGCTTGCTGCTGCCAATGCCTCGCCCAACCGGCTGCTCATTTAAATACACTTCAATTTCGAAAACCGGAGCATGGTTGGGACCATCTACTGAAATGGTTTTATATTGCGGCACACCCAGCCCTTGCGCTTGCGACCACTCTTGCAGTCGAGATTTCGAATCTAACAATCCATACTGATCAACAAAATTATTTGCGCTTGGTTCTATGATGGGCAAAACAAAACTACGAACCGCATCTAACCCTTTATCCTGATAAATAGCCCCAATTAACGCTTCAAATGTGGCACACAAAATAGCATCTCGCTGACCGCCCCCGCCGTTTAATTCTCCACGCCCTAAGCGCATAGCAGAACCCAAGTTTAATTCACGAGCAAAACTGGCTAGCGTCTCTGTTCGCACCAACGCTGAGCGCATTTTGGTTAATTCGCCTTCTGGCATTTCTGGGTAACGCTCATATACCCAAGCGCCAACAATAAAATCCAAAACAGCATCACCTAAAAACTCTAGCCGTTCATTATCTGCGGGTGTACCTGGGTTTTCATTCACATAAGAACGATGGGTTAATGCGCGGGTCAATAAACGGGGATTTTCAAACGAAAGATTTAATCGTTTGGCTAACTCTGCCGGAGATTCCGCTTCGCCAGCGTTTAAATTTTGTTCCTGCATTCTAGCTCCTCGAAACTGAGGGAGCGCCAGCCGTCACTTTCGTGTACGGCTGGAGGCCACTTAGTTCCATAAAATTAAAATTACTATTTGGATTGTACCTTTATTCAAGCGGAATGAACACCTTATCAATCTTAAAAAGTTGAATGGTTGGCATGTTATACTCCAGCCGAATTGGAAACATTCGATGGAAACTCAAAAAACATTCTCATTAAATGAAATTGAAATAGGTCTGGGCGCTTGGTCTTGGGGAGACCGTTTTGTTTGGAATTATGGCAGCAATTATACCGATGATGATATTGAAGCTGCCTTTCGCATCTCTTTAGAAAATGGCGTGAACTTTATTGATACAGCCGAAGCATACGGCAATGGTCAGTCTGAACGATTATTAGGGAAGTTTATTAAAAATAGCCAAACCACCGTTTGGGTAGCCAGTAAATATTTCCCTATGCCATGGCGTTGGACCAAAAACACGGTCGTTTCTGCCTTGCAAGCCAGTTTAAAAAGGCTAGACTTGCCAAAAATTAATTTATATCAAATGCACTGGCCCAGCCCTATTATCTCCATTGAAACCCATGCCGAAGGGCTGGCAATGGCACAGCGAGCAGGCTTAACAGAAGCCGTCGGTGTATCCAATTACAACCAAAATCAAATGCAACGGGCTTATACCGTGCTCGCCAAATATGATATTCCTTTGGCATCCAACCAAGTGGAATATCATCTGCTTAATCGTTCAATCGAAAAAAATGGCTTGTTAGAACGCTGCCAAGAACTTGGCATTCGATTAATTGCTTATTCCCCGCTGGCAATGGGGCTGTTAACGGGCAAATACACGCTTGAAAACCCGCCCCCCGGCATGCGCGGACCACGTTATTTAAATACCTTAAAACAACTGCCGCCGCTCATGCATCTCATGGCCGAAATTGGGCAAGATGTAGGCGGCAAAACGCCTGCTCAAATTGCCATTAACTGGTGTATTCGCAAAGGAACACTACCCATCCCCGGTGCAAAAAACGTCCGCCAAGCGGAAATGAACGCTGGCGCATTAGGCTGGCAGCTAACCCCAGAACAAGTGCAAGCCTTAGACCATGCCAGCGATAAAATTAATTAACATAAGGTATTCCACATGCTCAAAAAACTTAAAATTCGCGAACCGGTTAATAGCCTGACACATTTTTTTGCCGCCATCGCCGCGGCGGTGGGATTAATTGTTTTGCTGGTGGTCGGCTGGGGGGAGCCCGCCAGAAATATCGCTTTAATTATTTATGGCACAAGTTTAATTTTACTTTTCTCTGCCAGCGCTTCTTACCATTGGGTTAGCGCCAAAGACAAAATCATCGAAATCTTTCGCAAATTTGACCATTCGGCAATTTATCTTTTAATCGCCGGTACTTACACACCCATTTGTGTCATTATGTTTAGCGGTTTCTGGCAATGGGGCTTGCTCGCCATTATTTGGTCTTTGGCTATTATTGGCATTGTCGTCAAAATTTTTATCATTCAAGCGCCCCGCTGGCTTTCTGCCGGAGTATACGTCATCATGGGTTGGCTTTGCCTGGCCGCCATTGGCGAAATGCTGCGCGTGCTGCCCACCCCCATGCTGGTTTGGTTGGTAATTGGTGGTGTAACCTACACCGTTGGAGCCGTGGTGTACAGCACCAAAACGCTCAACTTTTGGCCCGGCAAGTTCGGCTTTCACGAAGTTTGGCACATTTTTGTTATTCTCGGCGCGCTGGCTCACTACATTGCCATTGCCGCTTATGTCGCCCCCTCTTAGTTAATTAATTTATAAAAGGAACACCCAATGCGCTTTCTAGAAATTTTGATGGCACTCTCTCTTGCCATATATGTCCTTTGGCCATTAACCCGCCGTCTGCGCCCAACTGCTGTAAACATGATGCCAACCTTTGCCCTTTTGTGCATGTTGACTCATTTAAATATAGAAGGCTCTCGCTGGCAAATGAGTTTGATTTATTTTTTAACTCCAGCGATGTTTTTGTTCAGCGTGCCCAGTTTTAGCCGCAGCAAAACACCTACCCTGCCTAGTTTGAAAATAACTTTCGCATCTCTTGCGTTGTTGACCGTTGCCACAGCCTTACCCGCTCTGCTGCCGGTTCCCGCGGTCATTCCACCCACAGGACCGTATCAGGTCGGAACCACCACCTACGTCTTAGTAGATGAAAATCGAAAAGAAATCTATTCTGGCAAGGATGAACCACGCAAGTTTATGATTCAAATTTGGTACCCAGCAATTGCCACGCCCGAAAGTAAACACGCCCCTTGGATGCAAAACGCGGATTTAATTGCCCCAGCCATTGCCCACGATTTACTAGAATTCCCTAGCTTCTTTTTAGACCATCTCACCTTATCTACTTCCAATTCTTGGCAAGATGCTGATGCAGACCCATCCGGCGGGCCGTACCCCGTATTATTTTTCTCTCACGGTTGGCAAAGTTTTCGCGCGCAAAATACCTATCAATTTCAAGAACTGGCTTCTAACGGATATATCGTCGTCAGCCTAGAACATACCTACGGCTCTGTATTAACTGTCTTCCCAGATGGAACGCAAGCCCCCAACAACCCCAACGCCTTACCCAACGCAGATTTATACAGCAATGAAGAGTATGAAAAAATTGCCCGTGTTTTGGTTAATCAATGGAGCGGCGACATCGAATTTGCCAACCGCTATATGGCAGAATTAAATGAAAACGACCCCACTGGCCGTTTTACGAAACTTTTAGATCTAGAAAAAACGGGTGTGTTCGGTCATTCCACTGGCGGCGGCGCCGCGGTTGAATTTTGCGGCACACACCCAGCCTGTAAAGCTGTCTTCCTCATGGACCCTTTCTTAAGACCTGTTTCGAGCGAAGTATTAAACAATGGCATACCCCAACCAGCTTTTTACTTCTTTAGTCAAAATTGGGCAGATAACCGAGAGAGTCGTAACAATGCCCTGCTAAAAGAATCCTACCCCCACAACCAGCAAGCCTACCCGGTGGTGACCATTTTAGGAACCAAACATTACGACTTTAGCGACCTGCCCGCGCTGAGCCCCTTAGCACCCCTGCTTGGGTTAAAAGGACCGATTAATGGTGTCCGTGTACAGCGAATAATTAATGATTACACGCTAGCATTTTTTAATTTACACCTTAAAAATGAGCCGACTGATTTATTCAATGGTCCATCAGCCGAATACCCTGAGCTACGCTGGGAAACCATCCAATAATCATCATGCAAACCTATATTGCATTTCTACGCGCCATTAATGTCAGCGGACAAAACCCGATCAAAATGGATGCCTTAAAAGAAACCTGCCAAGGAATGGGATTAATTAACCCGCGAACCTACCTGCAAAGCGGCAACATTGTTTTTGAAAGCAACGAAACAAATATAGGTTCGCTCACGAATTTAATCAGCAAACAATTGGCAAGCGCGTTCGGTTATTTAATTCCTGTCTTGGTATTAAGTCGAGAAGAATTAATCCGTGTTCAGCTTAACAATCCCTTTGCAAAAATCAAACAAGTAGACCCAACATTTTTCCATGTTACTTTTTTTGCCAACCCAATAGATTCTGCCGTTCTAGCAGATATTCCCGTACCCAATGCCGCAGGTGATTCGTTCGTAATGGGCTTACAAGAAGTGTATATTTATGCCCCCGGCGGATATGGCAATACGAAATTTAATAATTCATTTTTTGAGAAAAAATTAAAAACACCGGCAACCACCCGCAATTGGAACACCATTAATGCGGTAATCAAATTAGCAAACTAAAACTGGCAATTTGCCAGTTTTTTATTTAATAAATTCTTTTGCTTGACAGAAGAAAAAAGCGCGTTATACTTTATTTAGGCAAGACTAATTTTTTAATTTGTCCACACTTAAATAATACTTACTTAATAAGCAAAGGATAACCATGAATACTGATTTAATAATTCGCATTGCTGCCATTGTGATTGTTTTTAGCGGAGCAGCCATTTCCGTTTACTACCGCCGCAAAGCAGACCAAAACGCAGCAGAAAAAGTAACCCTTACCCAAGAAGGGCTGCCGATGCTCTTGGCACTCCGCTTAACCGGTTTGGCAGGCTGGGGCACCGCTTTCGCTTGGATGATTAATCCCGATTGGGTGCGCTGGTCGTTCATCGATTTACCCGACTGGATGCGCTGGACAGGGCTGGCAATTGGGGTGTTATGTGTTGGCTTAATTTACTGGATTTTTAGCAACTTAGGCAACAACGTCACCCCTACTGTGATTACGCGAGAAAAAGCTCAATTGGTAACCAGTGGACCCTACCGCTATGTGAGACATCCGCTGTATAGCATGGGTTTAATTAATTTCATCGGTTTTGGCATGCTGGCTGAAAATTGGTTTATTCCGTTATGTATGGTGATTGGATTTATTTTGCTGGCCATCCGAGCGGATAAAGAAGAAGAACAATTAATTGAGAAATTTGGCGATGCTTATCGTGAGTATATGAAAACAACGGGCCGCTTCTTTCCAAAATTTAATTAAGCAGCAAAATTAAAATAAAACTCCCAGAAAACTGGGAGTTTTATTTTAATTAACTCTTATATCCGTTATTTTTTCGGTCCACGAGGGCCACCCCGACGACCGAAACCTTCTTGCATGTGCTGAAGAATTTCATCCGCTTGGGCTTGGGTCAGCGCACCATCTTTGACCGCTTGCGCCAAAGCTGTTTCGTGAATTTCTTTAAAGAAGGCTGGCAACTCCTCTTGTGTCACACCCGATGCTAAAACGATCTCGTGCAGCTTCTTGCCATCTTTAATTTGAGTTTCCAAATCTGAAACAGTGATGTCTAAGGCATCTGCTAAGGCGTACTGAACATATTCACGCACCACAGCTTGTTGTTCCATGTGGCTCTGCCGTTCTTGCATGCGAGCAGTTATCTCATCTGCTTGGGCTTGGGTGAGCACACCATCTTTGACGGCGGCAGCCAAGGCGGTGGCTTGAACTTCACTCATAAAGGTTGGCATTTCTTCTAGAGTGACACCAGTTGCCAAAACAACTTCGTGAAGTTTTGTGCCGTCAGCCAGTTTGGCTTCTAGTTCAGTTACGGTTAAGCCAAGCTTATCGGCTACCGCTTGCTGCATATAAGGCTGCAACACGCCTTTGTCTGGGCGGTCACCCATACCAAACGGCATGTTTGGGTTGCTTGGTCCGCCTTGGGCAAAGACTGCGCCTGCGCCATAAGCGATTAATGCCACTACGACTACCGCGAGGGCTGAAAG
>CAYOGW010000012.1:10481-14097 GCA_964403635.1 uncultured Anaerolineaceae bacterium
CTGCGCCTGCGCCATAAGCGATTAATGCCACTACGACTACCGCGAGGGCTGAAAGCCAAATTAATTTTTTCGTCATGATATTTCTCCTTGTTTTTTTGAAAAAATTGTTTCAGGTTTGTTACTGAAACTAAAGAGAGTTTAGCAATTGAAGTTAAAGATTTCGTAAAGACAAGAAAAATTTTTGAAAAAGATTAAACGGGTTTGTTTATTGGCTAGCTGAGATTAATTAATCGGGAACAAATGCGGGTGAGCCCGCCCGAAGATTTTCATCTGAACAAGGTAAAATAAAATATCAATTTAATTAAGGAGTGAACGATGGAAATGGAATATCGCCGATTAGGGCGGGCAGGAATTAAAGTGAGTGTGTTGTCTTTGGGTTCGTGGGTGACATTTAATAATCAAGTGGATATAAAAGCCGCCGTTGAGATGATGGCAGCCGCCCGAGACGCTGGCGTGAATTTTTTTGATAACGCCGAAGCGTACGCGGGGGGCAAGTCTGAAGAAGTAATGGGCGCGGCGTTGAAGAAATTAAACTGGCGGCGTGGCAGTTATTTAATTACGACCAAAATTTATTGGGGTTTAGAAAAGGGAATTAACGAACAAAATACGCTAAACCGCAAGCGATTAATGGAAGCGATTGATGGCTCTTTAAAACGGCTGGATATGGATTATGTGGATGTGGTCTATTGCCACCGCCCCGATGCTGAAACCCCCATTGATGAGACCGCCCGCGCAATGAACGACATGATTGTGCAAGGCAAGGCGTTTTACTGGGGCACATCGGAGTGGAGCGCGGATGAAATACGCCGAGCTTGGGATGTGTGCGATACGTATGGCTGGCATAAACCTGTGACCGAACAGCCACAATATAACTTGTTTCACCGCGAGAAGGTAGAAAAAGAGTACGCCCGTTTGTATGAAGATATTGGTTTGGGCACTACCATTTGGAGCCCGCTGGCTTCTGGCTTGTTAACTGGGAAATACAACAACGGTGTTCCCGAAGGCAGCCGCGGCGCGCTGAAAGGCTATGAATGGCTGAAAAGCTCGGTGACAGACGCTGAGAAAATAAAGAAAGTGAAACAATTGGCAGATGTGGCAGGAGATGTAGGCGGTACATTGGCTCAGTTTTCTTTGGCTTGGTGTGTTAAAAACCCAAATGTGAGCACTGTTATCACTGGTGCCAGCCGCACAGAGCAACTGACCGAAAACATGAAAGCTTTGTCTTTGTTGCCAAAATTAACACCTGATGTGATGAAGCAGGTGGATGAGATTATGGGTGTTAATTAAAAACATTAACCACAAAGAGCACAAAGAAACACTAAGGAAATCAAATCTTGTATAGAAAATCAAAAACTTAGTGTTACGAAATAAATTAATTAAAAAGAGCAGGCTACTTTCGCAGCCTGCTCTTTTGTTATTCTTCGCCGGTGAGTAGTTTAATGCGTTGCATGGGAGTCAAATTATCGTCATCCGCTAAGATGCCTTTTAGTTCAAATATTTCATCTCTTAAAGCGGCGGCGCGTTCAAAATCTAGGTTTTTGGCGGCTTCTTTCATTTGCTCTTGCATTTCTGCAACCATTCGTTCAATTTCTACACGAGCGCTGCCATCCATGTTGCCTTTGCCGGTTTTGTACTTGCCTTTGGTTTCGCTGACCAAACCGCGTGCTTTATCTCGGCTTTCGTCTGACAGCGAATCGGTGATATCGCGGATGGTTTTATGAATACTGATCGGTACAATGCCATGCTCGGTGTTGTGTTTCACCTGTTTGGCACGGCGGCGGTTGGTTTCGTCGATGGCGGCTTTCATCGAATCGGTCATGCGGTCGGCATACATAATCACTTTCCCGTTGGCATTGCGCGCGGCACGCCCGATGGTTTGAATGAGCGCCGTTTGAGAACGCAAGAAGCCTTCTTTATCCGCATCTAAAATGGCAACCAGTGAGACTTCGGGCAGGTCTAACCCTTCACGCAGCAGGTTAATCCCTACCAGCACATCAAAGACACCTTTTCGTAAATCTCGCAAAATACCAATGCGTTCAAGCGTTTCCACTTCCGAATGCAGGTAACGCACTTTAATGCCGAGTTCTTTTAAATATTCAGATAAATCTTCAGACATACGTTTGGTTAACGTGGTCACCAGCACACGCTCATCTTTTGCGGTTCGCAGCAGGATTTCCTTAACCAAATCATCTACTTGCCCGGCTGTCTTGCGGACTTCCACTTCTGGGTCTACCAAGCCTGTTGGGCGGATGATTTGCTCGGCCACCTGATCAGCGCGTTCCATTTCGTAGGGGCCGGGCGTGGCTGATGTGTAAATGGTGTAACCCATGCGCTCTTCAAATTCTGTAAATTTAAGCGGGCGATTATCCATCGCGCTGGGCAGACGAAAACCATACTCTACTAAAGTTTCTTTGCGGGCGCGGTCACCGTTATACATGCCGCGAATCTGCGGCACGGTCATGTGGCTTTCGTCTAGGATTAATAAATAATCAGACGGAAAGAAATCAATTAATGTCCAAGGGGGAGTGCCCGCTTCTCGCTGGTCTAAATGCCGGGAGTAGTTTTCGATGCCAGAACAATAGCCAACTTCTTTTAACATTTCTAAATCGTAGCGGGCGCGCTGTTCGATGCGTTGGGCTTCAAGGAATTTTCCTTGCTGTTTATATAGGGTAATGCGCTCTTCTAACTCTTCTTCAATCATCTTAATCGAGTCTTTTAGCTTGTCTTCAGCGGTGATGTAGTGCTTGGCTGGATAAATATTGACTTCGGCTAACTCATCCAAAATCTCGCCGGTTACAGGGCTAAACTGCATAATACGCTCTACTTCATCACCAAAAAAGGTGATGCGGTAGCCGCGCTTGGCTTCGTAGGCTGGGATTAATTCCAAGGTATCGCCGCGCACCCGAAAGGTGCCAGACTTAAGTTCCATATCATTGCGGCTGTACTGCCCATCGATTAATTGGCGCATTAAAGCATTTCGGCGGTAGATTTCGCCGACCTTAAGATGCACCGAACCCTTTAAGAATTCATCTGGCGAGCCGAGACCATAAATGCAAGAAACCGAAGCCACAATAATGACATCCTTGCGGGAGACCAAGGCGGTGGTGGCGGCCAGCCGCAGGCGCTCTATCTCTTCATTAATATCGGTTTCTTTTTCGATGAATAAATCGTGGCGAGGGACGTAGGCTTCGGGCTGGTAGTAATCGTAATACGAGACAAAGTATTCGACGGCGTTGTTGGGGAAGAAGTCTTTAAACTCGGCATATAACTGCGCCGCCAGCGTTTTGTTATGCGCCATAATGATGGCAGGCTTTTGTAGCTGTTGAATGATGGACGCAATGGTAAAGGTTTTACCGGTACCGGTAGCGCCCAACAAGACCTGATTTTTATCACCGCGCAGAACGCCTTCCACCAAAGCGGCAATCGCTTCGGGCTGGTCACCCGTTGGAATAAAGGGGGCTTCAAGCTGAAATGTCATAACTTCCTTTCCATTTCATTAATCGGAACAGACGTTCTATTATACATCAAGGCGGCTTTAATTAAGGCATCGGCGGGAAAGCGCCATCTGGCGCGTAGAAATCACCGGGCACAATGTTAGTCGTCACCTGACCCGCCA
>CAYOGW010000012.1:14197-38659 GCA_964403635.1 uncultured Anaerolineaceae bacterium
GTTGGTTCAGCTGTCGGCGCTGCCGCTTCGGTAGCGGGCGCTTGAGCGGCCAAAGCTGTCAGCGTGGTACTGACCATTTGAGCGACATCCGGCGTGGGGGAGCCTGCTGGACTCGTACCAGTGAAGTCTATCGAACAAAATACAGAAGCCAGCACGAGCGGGATTAAGAGCAAATATCGTTTCATTTTTTCTCCATGTTAAATCTCTTTAATTAACAAACACCGAATCGAAAGTACGATTTTCAAGACGTTCTAACACATCTAACAAACGCTCTTGCCAACCTTCTTCTTTTAAGAAATTACACCAATAGGCATTTTTACCGCCGCGTACCCCCGCTCCAAGATCGGTTAATACCCGCTGCGCCATGCTCTCGGAAAGAGCTGGGTAACGCAGGGCAATTTGACCGCCTTCCGCCGCCACCGATTGTAAACCGGCCGCATCGGCGCGTAGTTTGACCCGCATTTGATAAATTAAATTTGTGACCATCTCTGGCGGAGTTCCGAAGCGGTCTTTAAACTCAACCGCAAACGCTTCTAAATCCGCTTCTTGGCGAATACTCGCTAAACGACGATAAAGCCTTAAACGCAAGTCCTGGTTATGGATATACGAAACTGGAATGCCAATTGGCAAAGGTAAATCCACTGTTACTGGTTCTTTAATATCTAGATCGCCCAAGCTTGGTTGAAACAAATAGGCGTTGCCCTGCTCGGCATATTCGCTGAAACCGGCTTCTTCAGCGGCGCGGCGCAGACGTTTAATTTCAGCAGCCAGCATACGTGTATATAAGTGAAAGCCAACCGACTGAATGTGGCCGGACTGGCGCATACCCAGCAGTTCGCCCGCGCCACGAATTTCAAGGTCTCGCATGGCAATCGAATAACCTGCACCCAGTTGCGTGTTTTCGGCAATGACTTCTAGGCGTTCTTGCCCTTCGACGGTGGGTGTTTTTTTACGATGCCGGAAGAAGTAAGCGTAGGCGCGAGAAGCGCCGCGACCAACCCGCCCGCGCAATTGATAGAGCTGCGCCAGCCCAAAGGTATCGGCGCGGTCTACGATTAAGGTATTGGCGTTGGGAATATCCAACCCAGATTCAATAATGGTGGTGGAAAGCAAAATATCAATTTCGCCATTTGTAAACGAATGCATGACCTGCGAAAGCGCGCCTTCTGGCATTTGACCGTGACCAATACCAATCCGTGCTTCGGGGATTAATTTCTCGAGGTGCATTTTCATGGCATAAATGGTTTGCACTCGGTTATGCACAAAGAAAACTTGCCCGCCCCGCTCTAGTTCTCTTAACACGGCTTGGCGAATTAATTTCGGCGCGTATGGACCCACATGGGTAATAATTGGCAGGCGCTCTTCGGGCGGCGTTGCCAAAGTGGAGATATCACGCACGCCAGTTAAGGCCATGTATAACGTGCGTGGAATGGGTGTGGCCGTTAAAGTTAACACATCCACTTCCGTGCGGAATTTCTTAAGGTGCTCTTTATGGGTTACCCCAAAACGCTGTTCTTCATCAATAATAACCAAGCCCAAATCTTTAAATTCAACATCGCCCGAAATTAATCGGTGGGTGCCGATAATAATGTCAATTTGACCCAAGGCTAAATCATGCAAAATAGCGGTTTGTTCGCGCGGCTGACGGAAGCGTGAAAGCATTTCAACTTTAACGGGGTAAGCCGCCAAACGCTGCAAAAAGGTTTCATAGTGCTGTTGAGCTAAAACTGTTGTCGGCACCAAAATTGCCACCTGCCGCCCATCCATCACCGCTTTAAAAGCAGCCCGCAGCGCTAGTTCCGTTTTACCGTAGCCGACATCGCCGCATAATAAGCGGTCCATCGGGCGGGCGGCTTCCATATCCCTTTTAATTTCATTAATAGCGCGGATTTGGTCGGGCGTTTCAACATATGGAAAGCCGTTTTCTAACTCCTTTTGCCAAACCGTATCTGGCTTAAAGGAATACCCAGGGACAGACTGTCGCTTGGCATATAACTCTAATAAATCCTGCGCCACTTCTTGAACGGATTCGCGCACGCGTGATTTGGTTTGCGCCCACTCGGCACCGCCTAAGCGGGTCATCGAAGGCACAGCCCCTTCAGCGCCAATGTAACGGGTTAATCGGTCAGCCTGATGCACCGGCACAAAAATCGTGTCGTTATTTTCATATTGAATGCTTAAAAATTCGCGGTCGTGCCCATCTAGTTTTCGCTGCACCAAACCAATATAACGGCCAATGCCATGGTCAACATGCACCACATAATCATTGGGTTGAAAATCTGCAAACGCTGATTCTGGCGCTTCGGCACTTGGACGAGAGCGTGTTCGCGCGGCAGGGCGCTCCCAGCCAAATATTTCCGAATCGGTGATGAGATGCATCGGGCTGGCCCCGCCCGAAAGTGTCCAGCCATCCGAAAGGCTTTGATCAAGAAAAGAAAGGTTATGATTAATATCCTTTCCTTCAATACTTTCTACTAAACCGGCATGCTCGCGGTACATTTCTTGAATTCGCTCAACTTGCCGAGAAACCAACGTTACCGCGTCTCCTTGCTCTAATAACTCAAAGAGATGCTCCATAAACGGCTTTAATCTCCCCGCAAATCGGGGCAAGGGCGTAAACTGGGCTGCCAACACTGGCATTTCTGTTTCGGTCGAATGCCCCAACTCAATCCAAGAATGAGCTTGCAAAATATCCCACAACTCAGACCAGCCCACATACGGCACAGGGAAGTTTTCTGCTAGGGTACCTTCTTCGATACTTTCTTGGCGAAAACGCACCGCTTGTTCTTCTAATTCAGTCGCCATCGATTCAGCCAAGCCTAAATCATCGATTAATACCAAAGAACGAGAAGGCAAATAATCCAACAAAGTAGAAGAAAATGGATGAAGCAACGGAATATGAAATTCAGAAACCGTCATCTCTGGGGCAGAAAGGGCTTCTGGCAAATTTTCTGGAATTAAATATTCGCGCGCTGGTGAAATTAATATCGACTCTAATTGCGCCAAGGTGCGCTGCGAAGCGGGGTCAAAGCGGCGAATACTCTCTACTTCATCGCCAAAAAAATCCAAGCGCACTGGCATATTGGCAGAAATCGGCCAAATATCTAATAACCCGCCGCGCCGAGAGTAATGCCCAGGCTCTACCACCGTATCAGCCTGCTCATAACCAATTTGCGTCCATTGCCGCAGCAACACATCCGGCTGAATAATTTGCCCTGTATTTAATTTACGTGAGGCTTTTAAAAAATCTCGTCTTGGCATTCCACGCGTCATCGCTGCCCGCACCGAAGCCACAATAATAGGAAAAGTAGCCGGTTTCTCTGCAAATGGCAAGTGATAAGAAGCCAAAGCGGTTAACGCCTGCAAGCGTTCTCGCCGAATCAGGCCACCCCAAGCCGCGTCTTCATAAAATAAAGGGTTCGGCTCTGAAAACAAAAACCGAGATTGATTCGGTGCCCAAAAAGCCAGTTCGTCAAATAACCTTAAAGCATGGTCGGCGCGGTCTGTTAATAAAACAATGGGTCTGTCTAAATCGGTTTGCAAAGCCGCCAACACTGGCAGCCTTGCGGCGCGCGGCAAGCCCAGCCCGGGCAACACATCTCGGCTGGTTTGTGCCTGTTGCAATAATTGCTGATAAGCAGGCAAAGCTCGTATCGCGGTAATAATCGATTCAACAGACACTACATCATCCCAACTTATGCGGGTTCATTCCCTGCCCCATTAAATTTATTCATTGCGGCTGTAATGCCCTCATTTACCCAGCAAAAGACCGCATCTGCCGCAGTATCTAAAACTTGTGAAACCGTCATAAATTCCGCATTCGAAAAATCTTGCAATACATAGGCTGCCGCATCCATTCTGCCAGGCGGACGACCAATCCCCAGCCTTAAACGGGCAAAATCAGGTGTACCCAATTGCTGAATGGTGTTCGCAATCCCTTTTTGCCCACCCGCTCCGCCGCCCGGGCGCAGCCGCATCGTTCCAAAGGGCAAGTCTAAATCATCACTTGCCACAATTAAATGGTCAAGTGGTAGTTTATAAAAACGCATTAATCCCTGCACCGATTGACCCGAGAGATTCATATACCCTTGCGGCTTGGCAAGAATTAATTTTTGTTCTTCCAACTGAGCAGAAAGCACAATGGCTTTCGATTGCAACCGCATAGAACGGGTATTTAAACGAATAGCCAAACGGTCTATTAACATAAATCCGTAATTATGACGGTTATCTTTATATTCGCGGCCTGGGTTACCAAGCCCAACAATTAAATAAGGGAGTTTTTCTGTCATCTCATTAATCCGTAAAATGGTTGCGAAGCCAAATTAAACCGCCGAATAGTGCAAAAATCACCACCGCGATAGCAGCGCCTTGAAGCAATGACAAATTAATTTGCTCGGTTGTCACTTGGGCGGGGTTTTTCGGCAAATCTGTTGGGGTTGGCACCAAGGTATAGGTGGGGGTCGCTGTCGCGGTGGGCAATGGCGGCGTGTTCGTAATGGTCGGCGTGCTGGTTAAAAATGGAGTTAAAGTAGGAGTTGGGGTATCTTCGGAATAATTCCGTATTCGCAAGTTATCCGAAATCACATCCTTAAACCCGTCGCTGGTAAAAACCCTTAACCGCAAACTATAAGTACCATCTGCATAAAGTGTTGTATCCCAATTAAATAAAGTGGCGGCATTAATGGCTTCGGTTCCAGCCGTTAACCAAAACCAGGTGGCGGTTGGGTCATCGGCATAAGTGAAGGCCAATTCCCAGGAGGTTAATCCAACAACATCAGTGCTGCCCGTTACAGGGATTACCCCGCGGAGAATTTCTCCGCTTTGGGGGTAGACCAAACTGGACGAAGGCTGGATTAATGCCGGGGTAGCCTGTGTGGAACCCGCCCCCGCGGAGGGAGTAGGCGTGGGGGTTGGCCCCGCTTGCTGCGCAGAAACTGCAACCGGCGTAAGCATCCAAATTAAAAACATTAAAAGAAAAACGAAACGAAAATATTTAATCATCACGGCTTTTCCAGCAAGTGAGCAACAGAGAAGTTTAACATGAAACACCTTCTTCCGCAAAAACGGCAAAGGCGAATAAGGGGTTTTGTTGTAGAATTGCTGCAACTTCTTCCCTGTTCGAAAGGCCACTGAAATGAATGAGAAATTGTTTGAAACGATTGATTCGTTAACTTTTGATGATGTCTTGGTTGTACCCGGTTATAGCGAGGTACTGCCTTCTGAAACCAATGTAACCGCTCGATTAACGAGAGAGATTAGTTTAAATGTGCCGGTTCTTTCGGCAGCGATGGATACCGTCAGCGAAGCGCGACTGGCGATTGCTTTGGCGCGAGAAGGAGGCATGGGCATCCTTCATCGCAACATGTCTGCCGAAGCGCAGGCTGGCGAGGTAGATAAAGTGAAACGCTCGCAAGCCGGTATGATCAGCGACCCCGTAACCCTATCTGTCGAAGCAACCCTGCAGCAAGCCGAAGACATTATGGCGCGCTATAAAATTTCTGGTGTGCCCATTGTTGATGCGGCGGGGCAAATTACTGGTATTTTAACCAACCGCGATATTCGGTTTGTACAAGCTTCCGATTTTGGCCAACCAGTTAGCCAATTTATGACTCCCAAAGAACGCTTGGTCACTGCGCCGGTTGGTATTTCCAATACAGATGCGAAGATACTGCTTCAGCGACACCGCATTGAAAAACTTTTACTGGTTGATGAAAGCGGGCGGCTCAAAGGGCTGCTAACCGTTAAAGATATTTTGACCGAAACCGAGCATCCCAACGCGGCCAGAGATGAGCGCGGACGATTAAGAGTAGGCGCGGCGGTGGGGGTTGGCACCGACCTTGAGACCCGCGTGGGTTTAATGGTAGATGCCGGTTTAGACGTGCTGGCGATTGATACCGCTCATGGTCACAGCAAAGGGGTCATTGATGCGATTAAACGGGTGCGCACGAATTGGAAGAACTTGGCTATTATTGCCGGTAATGTCGTTACCGCCGAAGGCACCTCCGCATTAATTAAAGCTGGCGCAGATGGGATTAAAGTTGGTGTTGGCGCGGGTTCCATTTGTACAACACGGGTGGTAGCTGGAGCGGGAATGCCGCAATTAAGTGCCATTTACGAATGTGTTCAGGAAGCAAAAAAATATAATATTCCTGTTGTGGCAGATGGTGGCATTAAATATTCCGGAGATATTGTTAAAGCCATTGTGGCAGGGGCAGATACGGTAATGCTGGGCAGTTTACTAGCCGGCTTAGAAGAATCACCTGGCGAGGTGGTTATTTATGAAGGGCGGCGCTTTAAAGAATACCGCGGGATGGGTTCTATGGGCGCCATGCAAGGGTTTGGCAAAGACCGCTATGGCAGCGGACAAGGAAAAGGCGGCGGGAAATTAGTTCCCGAAGGCATTGAAGGGCGGGTTCCTTATAAAGGCACCCTGCATGATTTTATCTATCAGTTGGTGGGCGGTTTACGCAGCGGGATGGGCTACGCGGGAGCCAGCACATTGGATGATTTGCGCAATAAAGCACGCATGACACGCATCACCAATGCCGGATTAATCGAAAGCCATCCGCACGATGTTATCATTACACGCGAAGCGCCAAATTATCAAATTCCTCGTTAATTAATCAACTACTTGCGCACAATCGTCTGTTGCGAATATAATGTGTGGTAGACTTCATGCGTCTAAATTCAGGCCGGAGAACAGAGTAAAATGAGCAAATCTCGTAGCGATCAAATGGTAGAAAGACTGCGCAACATGCAAGCTGCAGCCCCCGATATTGAAGCCTCGGCAATCGTATCTGTGGATGGTTTAATCATGGCTTCGGCTTTACAACAAGGCGCCGAAGAAGACCGCGTTTCAGCGATGTCTGCTGCAATGTTGTCCCTTGGCGAACGTATTTCGTCTGAGCTTGGACGCGGCAGCTTGGAGCAGGTTTATATTAAAGGGAATAATGGTTTTATTGTGTTGATTGCTGTGGGCGACGAAGCAGTGTTAACCGCTTTAGCCCGTCAGGAAGGAAAGTTGGGCTTGGTCTTTTTAGAGATGCGGCGTGCCGCTGAAGATCTAACCAAACTGGTGGGATGAACCAAATTCACCAACCACCCATCATACAGTTTCCGTCTACCCGAAGTGGGGAGGACGCCGGTCAACGGCCCTCCCCACTTCCTTTGTATATTTAACAATTTTTAAATTTTTTCCTTCATTTTTTTTAATAGAGAAAGAGCCAAGCATGGACACAAAATATATTATTTTTACCGGCGGCGTGGTTAGCTCAGTAGGAAAAGGTGTTACTGCCGCCGCCTTAGGTTTATTGTTAAAAGAACGAGGCTTTAAAGTTGCGGTTCAAAAACTGGACCCTTATATCAATGTAGACCCGGGCACCATGTCTCCTTATCAGCATGGCGAAGTATATGTATTAGATGACGGCGCAGAAACAGATTTAGACCTTGGTCATTACGAACGCTTTATTGACATTCGATTAAGTAAAGTGTGTAACTTTACAACCGGTCAAGTATATGCCGAAGTCATCCAAAAAGAACGGCGCGGTGATTATTTAGGCGGCACCATTCAAGTGATTCCGCACATTACAAACGAAATTAAACGCCGCATTGCAATGGTTCCCAAAGCAATGGATGCTGAAATTGTGCTTTTAGAAGTTGGTGGAACCGTTGGAGATATTGAATCGCAACCCTTTATGGAAGCCTTACGCCAGCTTCGCAGCGAGCTTGGCCGCGAAAACTTATTTTTTATTCATGTCACTTGGCTGCCATATATTGGCGCAACCGATGAATTAAAAACCAAACCAACACAGCACTCGGTCGCTGAATTACGCTCGATTGGTATTTCGCCCAATATGATTATCGCCCGCTCAGACCACCCCGTAGAAGGGGATTTGTGCGAAAAAATAGCCCTGTTTTGTGATGTTGAAAAAAACGCCGTGGTTCCCATGGTCACTACCAAAGTGCTTTATGAAGTTCCATTGCTATTGGAAAAAGCAGGCGTGGGTGATTATGTTCTTCAAAAACTAGGGGTTGCTCCCCGCGAAAAACCCAACTTTAAAGCGTGGGAAAAGTTGGTTGCTCAAGTAGACAAGCCCAATAAACCTGTGATTAATGTTGCTTTGGTAGGCAAATATGTGGAATTGCATGATGCTTACATGTCTGTTCGCGAAGCACTAAAACACGCCAGCCTTGCCGAAGGATTAGACCTAAATATCGAATGGGTTCACTCTGCAGATTTAGAAAAAGGCAAAGGCTGGGAAATGATTGAACGCGCAAATGGCATCGTCGTCCCTGGTGGGTTTGGCTCACGTGGCACCGAAGGGAAAATAATCGCCGCGCGATACGCCCGCGAGAAAAAGGTTCCCTACCTTGGGTTATGCTTAGGCATGCAATTAATGTGCATTGAGTTTGCCCGTAATGTGTTAGGCCACGAAGACGCAAATTCATCCGAATTTGATCATGGCACCGAACATCCTGTTATCGATTTAATGCTGGAGCAGCGCGGCATTACAGATATGGGCGGCACCATGCGCTTGGGTTTATACCCCTGCGACTTACAAGCTGGTTCTAAAGCTGCCGAAGCCTATAAAAGCAAACAAGTAAATGAACGGCACCGCCATCGCTTTGAGTTTAATAACAACTATCGTGAAGAGTTTGAAAAAGCAGGGATGATTTTTTCTGGCTTATCTCCCGATGGAAAATTGGTAGAAATATCAGAAATTCAAGACCATCCTTTCATGGTGGGCAGCCAATTTCATCCGGAATTTCTCTCTAGACCCAATAACCCGCATCCTTTATTTCATGGGTTTGTTAAAGCAACTGCGAATCAAAAATTAAAAAAATAATCATTTTCATTTAATTAAGGAGTAAGAAATGGATACAACCATTGAAAGTATTTCTGCACTCGAGATTTTGGACTCACGAGGCAACCCTACCATTGAAGTAGAAGTGGTTCTAGCGGATGGCGCTTGGGGTCGTGCCGCAGTTCCTTCTGGCGCTTCCACCGGCGTTCATGAAGCCCTTGAATTGCGAGACGGTGACAAAAAACGATATTTAGGAAAAGGCGTTAGCAAAGCGGTCGCCAATGTAAATGATTTAATTTCCGACGCGTTATTTGGCTGGGATGCCAGCGACCAAAAAGCAATTGACATGGAATTATTATCCCTAGACGGCACGCCTAACAAAGCCAAACTCGGCGCAAATGCCATTTTAGGTACTTCCTTAGCAGTTGCCAAAGCAGCAGCCAATTCGCTTGGGTTGCCGCTCTATCGTTACTTGGGCGGGGTCTATGCCCATGTGTTGCCCGTGCCCATGATGAACATCCTTAACGGCGGCGCGCATACCGCGTGGCAATCCACCGATATGCAAGAATTCATGGTTATGCCATTTGGCGCGCCTTCTTTTTCAGAAGGACTACGCTGGGGCACCGAAATCTATCACGCCTTAAAAGCTGTCTTAAAAGAAAACAATTACGCCACTTTAGTCGGAGACGAAGGTGGCTATGCTCCTGCCTTAAAATCCAACGCAGAAGCAATCGAATTAATCCTTACCGCTATTTCGAAAGCTGGTTTTAAAGCAGGCCGCGGCGCAGATGTAGCCATTGCCCTTGACCCTGCCGCATCGGAACTCTATGATGAAGCGAGCAAAACCTATCACTTGCGAAAAGAAGGAAAGAAACTGTCTGGCGCAGAAATGGTTGCCTTCTGGACCAAATGGGTTAACGACTACCCCATTGTTTCTATTGAAGACGGTTTGGCGCAAGACGATTGGGATTCTTGGAAATTAATGAGCAAAGAAATTGGCAACAAATGCCAAATCGTAGGGGATGATTTATTGGTTACTAACCCAGAACGGGTTCGTCGCGCAATTAAAGAAAATGCCGCCAATGCGTTGTTGGTAAAAGTAAATCAAATTGGTTCTTTAACCGAAACCATTGAAGCCGTAGATCTTTGTCAACGGGCAGGCTGGCGGGCTGTTACTTCTCACCGCTCTGGCGAAACAGAAGATGCGACCATTGCAGATATCGCTGTAGCCCTGAATACCGGTCAAATTAAAACCGGAGCGCCTGCCCGCTCTGACCGAGTTGCAAAATACAATCAATTGCTTCGCATTGAAGCAGAGCTTGGCGAAACGGCCCGATACGCAGGCTGGGATGCGCTTCGTTAATTAAACCTTCTTTTAAAATAATATCCGAGCTAACCGCTCGGATATTATTTTAATTAAACAATTGTTAAACAACTTGACAAACTAAAATTTGGTGATACTATATTTTATAAGAAAGAGCATGTTTTCAAGAGAACAGTAGGTTATGAGCGGATTTTATTGGCCCATTGCAACTCACAATGTTAAGAACCTTAACAAACATGCGGTTCTAGACCTGATTCGTTTCTCATCAGACGGAATTTCTCGCGCCCAATTGGCCCAAAAGATGGATTTAAGCCGAGCCGCGATGACTGCTATCGTCAATGATTTACTTGAAAGCCAAGTAATTCAGGAAACCGAAGCGCGCAGCAAATTAAGCGGTCGCCCCCCCATTATTTTAGAAATTAACCCTAATCGCGGCTATGTAGTAGGCATTGATTTAGGCGCTAGCCACTTTAGCATTGCCATTGCGAACTTTACTTCACAAATTATTGACGAAACAGAAACCCCCTTTGATATTTCATTAGGTCCTGAAAAAACTCTCAAAGCAATTGATAACACCCTAAAAGAACACCTTCATTTAAACAATATTACTTTGGCGCAAATTAACGCCGTGGGCATGGGTGTACCTGGCCCCATTTCAAGCGAAGCAGGCACAGTCATCGCACCCCCAATCATGCCTGGTTGGGATGGTTTTCCCATTCGTTCAACACTCGAAACAATGTGGAACTGTCCTGTTTCTCTTAATAATGATGCCGAGCTAGGCGCTTTAGGAGAATGGGCTTTTGGGGTAGGACGCGGCGAAGATTATTTAGCCTATATTAAAGTTGGCACTGGCATCGGCGCTGGCTTATTTTTAAATAGCCAAATTTATCGCGGCTCAACCGGATCAGCTGGAGAAATTGGTCATTTAACGGTAGACGAAAACGGCCCGGCCTGCGAGTGCGGAAACACCGGTTGCCTCGAAGCGATGGCTGGCGGACGCGCCATCGCCCGACAAGGGCAAGATGCGATTCTAAAAGGTCAAGCTACCTTACTTTCAACCATGGGTCCCCCAGAGAATTTAACCGCAAGGGATGTCGCTTCTGCTGCTCGGCGGGGCGATTTCGTAGCACAACAAATTATTAGCAAGGCAGGCAGCACACTAGGAATAGCCATTGCAGGCATGGTAAATTTATTAAACCCCCACATGATTGTGATTGGTGGAGGCGTTTCAGAAATTGGCGATTTATTTTTACAACCCATTCGCGATGCGGTTGAACGCCGCAGTTTACCTGCCTCGGTTAGAAATGTGAAAATTAATTCTGCGGTTTTGCATCGCCGCTCTTCTATTTTGGGTGCTGTGGTGCAAGCGCTTTCAATTGCGATTCACGCTGTATCTGAAAAGGAGGTGATGTAATAATCGCGGATATTACTGATAGTCTTATACTACGCAACACCCTTCCCTCTTGTGGATTATGTCACGCGTGTGACATCCAAAAACTATTTTTATAAGGAGAAAGAGAAAATGAAGAAGAAGCTTCTCACCCTGATCAGCCTCGTGCTGATCGCATCCTTCGCTCTTGCAGCTTGTGCCCCTGCGGCCCCAGCCACCAAGACCGAAGTAACCTTCTGGCATGCCTATGGTACTGGCTCTGCCGAAGAAACCGCTTTAGCCGCTGTTTTGGCTCAAGCCGAAACCGATTTGCCCCAGTATAAAATTAACGTGTTGCAGGTGCCATTTAATGACATCTTCAGCAAGTACGCCACTGACGTGGCTGCTGGCGGCGGCCCAGACATGTTCATTGCCCCCAATGACAACATGGGTGATCAGGCTCGCGGCGGTTTAATTGCCGACATCACTGAATTAGCCAGCGGCAAATTAGGTGATTATTCCGGTATTGCTGTTGAAGGCATGAGCCTTGATGGCAAATTGTATGGCATTCCAGAAACCACCAAAGCGGTTGTATTCTGGTATAACACCGACTTGCTCCCCGAAGCCCCTAAGACCACCGCAGACTTGCAAGCTTTAATGGAAGGTGGTACACCCATCTCTCTTAGCTATGGCTGCTATCACCACTATGGTTTCTTTGGCTCTTTCGGCGGCAAAATCTTCGACGAAAACTACAAAGTTATCGCTGATCAAGGCGGCGTTGCTGATGCAATCTCTTACTTGAATGACCTCTATCAAATCTCTAAAGCCAATGGTTGGCCTAAGAATGACGGCGATGGTTTGGCTCCTTTCACCGAAGGTAAAGTAGCCGCTATTACCAATGGTAACTGGGCAATGGGCGATTATCGCGCTGCTCTCGGTGACAAATTGGCTGTAGCTCCATTACCCGCTGGCCCTGGTGGCCCAGCCACCCCAATGTTCGGCGTTGATGGTTTCTACTTCAACCCCAACAGCACCAACCAAGCCGCAGCCCTTGAAGTAGCTCTCTACTTAACTGGCCCTGCTGCCCAAAAGATTATGATGGAACAAGCTGGTCACGTGCCAGTAAATACCAAAGTTGAAGTCACCGACCCATTGATTCAAGGCTTGCTCGATGCCTTTGATGCCGGTGTATTCTTCCGTCCTCAGGTTCCAGAATTGGGCAAGTACTGGTCCAACTTCTGCGGTACCGACCAAGTCTTTGAAGCTGGTGTTCCAGCCGCAGACTGGGTAGCCGAAGGCACAGCCAACGGCAACAAGTAATATCTAGTTAAAATAGAGGCGAACAGGAATGCCTGTTCGCCTCTATTCCTTAATTTTTATTAGTGTTATAACCAAATGCAGGAGAACTAACCAATGGCCACTGCTACAGTTTCCCTAGAGAAAAGCGCTCGTCGAGCAAATTTTATTCGCGCATCCTTGCCTTATTTATACTTAATCCCTGCTTTTGCCATTATGGCAGTCATCACGTTTTACCCGCTCTTATATCAAGTTATTATTTCGTTTACCAATTTTGAAACCAAACATCTTTTGCTTGGCCTCGCATCTCCCGAACTGGAATATGTTGGCGTTAAAAACTATGTGGATATTTTAACCGGAGCCCTTCCTGTTCAAAATTTTGCCTTCTTCCGCGTTTTAATTTACAACTTTTGGTGGGCTATTACCAACGTGATGGTACATGTGCCCGCTGGCGTACTCATTGCTGTCTTGCTCAATGTTCAAGGGCTTTGGTTTAAAAAAATCTACCGCGCCATTTATGTATTACCAGTTGTGATTCCTCCTATTGTTGTTGCAACCGTTTGGCGAAACATTTTTGATGAACAATACGGAGCGATGAACCAATTTCTCACCTCCGTGATGATGTTTTTCGGTCAAATGGATCCAGTTCGAATTCGCTGGCTCACCGAATATACACCTCCCATTCCATGGCTGCTCCCTACCGGACCCCTGCCCCTCGCCTACTACGCCATGATGATTGCCAATTTTTGGCTGGGCTGGCCTTTTATGACTCTCGTTGCAACAGGTGCTTTGCAATCCATCCCCAAAGATTTATACGAAGCCGCCGAAATTGATGGCGCCTCAAACCAAATGCAATTTTGGAATATCACCGTACCATTATTACGCCCAGCCATGGTCCCTGCTGCCATTTACGGCTTTATGATGTCTTTCAACTTATTTAATTTTGTCTACTTTATGACAGGCGGCGGTCCGGCTCGCTCGACCGAAATTTTAGTCACCTTTGCCTACGACCTTGTGCGAAACCTACGCCTATTCGGTGTTGCCGCTTCCTTCGCGGTGATTATTTTCTTCATCGCGCTCATCGTTTTCTTAATTACCAACCGCATCACCCACGCAACCGAATCATACACGGAGGCTTAATTAATCATGACAACGCAAACACCCTCCAACAAAAATGGCAATATTCTTACTCGCTTCTTAAACATGAACACCTCCGGTGAAGTCGGCGGGCGTGACCTGCCGCTTTGGCGTCAAATCCTTTTGCAATTAATGGCGTTTAGCATTTTGGCAACTGTCATGTTTCCCATCATGTACATCATCACCCTATCGTTTAGTTCTCGCACCACCCGCCCTTCCGCCTTAGAACTGTTCCCCAAAGAAATTTCATTTACAGCCTACCTGCAAGTGCTCGATAAACCCACCGCCAACCCCGTCACCTTTATCGAATTGCTGCGGAACAGCTTCTTGCTCTCCGTTGGTGTGGGCATCATCGCTCTATTGGTCGCTGTCACAGCCGCTTACGCTTTCTCACGCTTCAACTTTAAATTGCGCCAAGTGCTAATGGTCTTGGTTTTCATCCCTTTACTCATGCCAGCCATTGGCTTAGCCGCACCGCTCTATTTGCTCATGAACAATTTCAGAATTATGGATTGTGGCGGCTCAATTGCTATCCTGCCTATTATGAAATGCCTAGAAGGAGGGCGATTAATCTTTAACCTTCGTGATTCACTCTACGGTGTCGGCATTGCCTTAATCGCTGGCGCGCTGCCCTTTGCCGTTTGGAACCTGAAAGGCTATCTCGATACCATTCCAAAAGAACTAGAAGAAGCCGCCGCCATAGATGGCGCAGACGCCAACCAAGTCTTTTTTCAAATTATTTTGCCTCTCGCTGCCCCGCAACTGGCTGTCACCTTCTTCCTCGGTTTCATTGGTCACTGGCAAGAATTCGCTCTGCCGTGGCTCTTCCTCAGCCAGCCCGGCGACTACACCCTCGCCATGACCCTCTACAACATGACCGGTCAATACGCCAACAGCATCCCCTGGAACCGTTTTGCAGCCATGGCCATGATTGTTGCCCTGCCGGTCGCCATCACCTACATTGCCCTTCAAAAACAAATCGTTGGCGGGCTGACATCCGGCAGTGTAAAAGGTTAATAATTACAGTTAATTAAAATCTTTCCTCTTTCTTTAAAAGAAAGGGGAAAGATTTATTTTTATAGAAAATAGATGAAGCGACTCCTCCCCCTCACATTAATCCTAACCATCCTATTAAACGCCTGCTCTCAACTTGCTTCAGGAATCGGACTCACCCCAACTGTTCCTTGGTACCGAGAAGCGGTCTTTTACGAGATATTTGTTCGCTCGTTTAACGACAGCAACTGTGACGGCATCGGCGATTTTAACGGAATCACCCAAAAGTTAGATTACCTGCAAGAACTCGGCGTAACCGCCATTTGGTTAATGCCCATTCATCCATCGCCTTCTTACCACGGCTATGATGTGATTAATTATTACGCGGTCAACACAGAATACGGCAGCATGGACGATTTCAAGAACCTGTTAGCGGAAGCCCACAAAAGGGATATGCGCATCATTATCGATTTGGTGATTAATCACACATCAGACCAGCACCCTTGGTTTAAAGACGCCAACAGCGACCCCAACGCGAGCTACCGAGATTGGTACGTTTGGCAAGATCAAGCCCCCAGCAACCAATGGCATACGGGCAATAATGGCTATTATTACGGTTATTTTTGGGGCGGCATGCCAGACCTTAATTACAATAATCCAACCGTAACCGAGCAAATAGAAAAAATTTCAGACTATTGGTTAAGTGAAATCGGCGTAGATGGTTTTCGGATTGATGCCGCCAAGCATTTAATTGAAGAAGGCAACCAATTAGAAAACACCCCCGCTACCCACGCTTGGTTTGCGAACTATTACAACTTTCTTAAAACAGAACACCCCAATGCCTATGTTGTGGGAGAAGTGTACGGCGCGGGTGGTTTGCTTGCTAAAACCTACGAGAACCAAATTGAACAACTGTTTAATTTTGAACTTGCCAGCGGCATGCTTAACAGTGCCAACGGAAAAGTAAATACTGGCATCAACAGCGCTTATACCTTTACCCTAAAAGACAAACCAGATGGCAACTACGCTACATTTTTAACCAACCATGACCAAAACCGAGTGATGAGCGTGTTAAACGGAGATGTTCAAAAAGCAAAGGTAGCTGCAACATTATTACTAACCGCACCCGGCACCCCTTTTATTTATTACGGAGAAGAAATTGGCATGCAAGGTCAAAAACCCGATGAAGATATTCGCTTGCCAATGCAATGGGATGCAACTGTGAATACTGGTTTTTCTTGCAAGGAAGCCCAAGCCTGGCGCGCGCCGCACGAGAACTACAAATTAATAAATGTTGCAAAACAAATCAACGAGCCTGATTCATTATTAAATCACTATAAAGTCTTAATTAAGCTTCGCCAAGAACACCCCGCCTTGCAAACGGGAGAAACCATTATTCTTGAAACGGGCAATCGTGCTGTTTTTGCTATGATGCGAATTTATAAAGATGAAATTGTTGTCATTCTTGTCAACCTAGGGGATGCCGAAGTAACGGAATATGGGCTTTCGGGGGAGACCGCCTTGTGGGATGGACTCTACCAAGCAACCCCGCTCTTAGGCGTGGAACAAATTAACAGCCTAGAAATCGTCCAGCGCAATTTAATTAATTATCAACCAGTAGAAAAATTAATGCCTTTCGAGCGCTTAATTTTCTTACTTAAAAACTAAGGAGCCTTCATTATGACTGTCCCGTATTGGGTGCAAGATGCTATTTTTTATCAGATTTTCCCAGACCGCTTTGCCAATGGCGACCAAACCAATGACCCCATTAATGTGCAGCCCTGGGGGCAAAAACCAGACCAGTGGGGCTTTCAGGGTGGTGATTTGCGCGGCATCATGCAAAAGATGGATTATTTATTAGATTTAGGCGTAAATACAATTTACTTAAACCCAATTTTTCTTTCGCCTTCTTCGCACCGCTATAACACGGTGGACTATTACAAAATTGACCCAAAACTAGGCGACATGAAAGATTTTGAAGCCTTTTTAGATTTGGCTCACCGAAATAATATTCGTGTTTTATTGGACGGGGTATTTAATCATTGCGGGCGCGGTTTTTTCGCTTTTTCGGATTTGCTAGAAAATGGAGAACATTCCCCCTATAAAGACTGGTTTCATGTTAAGCACTTTCCGCTCAATGCTTATACGCATGGCGATGCTGAAAATTATTTGGCATGGTGGAATATTAAGTCGTTACCCAAATTTAACACCAGCAACCGACAAGTACGAAAATACATTATGGATATTGCAAAATATTGGATTGAGCGCGGCATTGACGGCTGGCGGCTGGATGTGCCCGGTGAAATTGATGACGATGACTTTTGGGCTGAATTTCGACAGGTGGTTAAGACCGCCAACCGAGATGCGTACCTGCTAGGAGAAATTTGGCAAGCCGATGCCCGCTGGGCGAACGACAGCCACTTTGACGGTTTAATGAATTACCCAGTAAAAGATGCTTTGTTGCCTTTATTAAATGGTCAAGGCGATGTGAATGAGTTTGCCAGCAAAATTGACAGTTTGTTTCATATTTATAGCCGCGAGAATTTATATGCCATGTATGTCCCGCTCGACTCGCATGATACCGAAAGAGCCTTAACCACCCTGGGTGGTGACTTAAACAAACTTAAAACAGCCTTTCAATTTATTTTTGCCTTTCCGGGTGCACCAGCCATTTATTATGGTGATGAAGTGGGTTTAGAAGGCGCCGCCGACCCAGACTGCCGCCGCGCCTTCCCGTGGGACACATCCACTTGGAAGAATGATTTGCACGATTGGATGCGCGAATTAATTAAAATTCGCAAAAACCGCCCTTCGTTGCGGCGCGGAGATTTTCAGCGTATTGATATTCCTGATTCGCAAGGGTTGTACGCCAGCCTGCGCGCTCTTGGAAGCGAAAAGACCTTGATGCTGATGAACGCCAGCCCACACAAACAGCAAATTAATTTGTCGATAGAAACCATTTGGCAAAACAACGAAACCATAAGAGACTTGTTGATTAATAAAGCGTATGAAATTAACAACGGAAAACTAGAAATCAATATTTCGGCTTGGAGCGCAATCTGGTTGGGGAATTAACCCAACCAGATTTTTTATTGCAATCGCATATAAAATGGGTATGATAAATAAATCGGAGAAAAATTATGGAAAATAATACTGAAACTGAAGAATTTATTATTCAATCCAAAAGCCCAGATGCAAAAGTTCGCTTGGCTGCAATTTTAGAACTCCAAACTGATCCAACGATCTTACAAGAAGAGTTAACTGTCCTCGAACAATTAGCTGCCAATGATAAGGACAAAAAAGTCCGCGAGGCGGCTTTAGAGACGCTTGACCTTGCTCACGTGCAAAAAACCCGCCAAGAGCGGGTTAGCAAAATGGGGCAAACTTTTCGCGCTTTCATTGTCAGCGAAATTCAAAAATGGTTTCAACAAGGCTTAATAGACGAGCAAATTGCCACGTTATTAACCAGCCGCTATCAGTTTGGGCCAGCCCGCAAACTACAGAAACCAGCCCCGCCCCAGCCAGCTTCCGCAGCGCCTAAAGTAGCAGCGATTAAATCTCAAGCAATCGATGAGCCAGCCAAACCCCGCCCAACCCTCTCTCAAACATTATTAAGCGAAACCAGCGTTCGCACCTTTTTATACTTGGGGGCATTCTTTGTTATCTCGGCTTCTTTAATTTTAGCCGCCATCGTAGAAGTGCTACGCCTGCCTATTTTATTAATCGTCACCGCCTTATTTGCAGGCGGGGCATTAATCCTTAAAAAACGCTTGCCGCAGCCCAGTTCCGTTTTGTTTATGGTTTTCTCTGCCTTGCTGCCCATTAACGCGGGTGTCATTGCCGATTCCTTTCCGATGTCGGAACTTGGATTGGCTTTCTTTTGGTGGATTACCTACTTGATGATGACCGCGGTTTGGGTCTTTGCCACTTGGTTTTACGAATCGCGCCTTTTTAGCATCGCGGCGTTCATCGCTTTCTTGCTTTCCGGCTACCAGTTTGCAAACATTTTCTCTGCTCCAGAAGAACTGCACTTTTTATTTTTAAGCCTAGATACTTTGGTCGCTTTGGCTGGCGTGCGCCTATTAGACCGCTGGAAGGAAGGCAATTTTTCAGCCCCGCTCTTTCGCGCGGCGCAACTGGCTCAGGTCTGCATATTGTTTGTTTCCTTCCTAATGATTATGGATAATTACTTTTTTAATTTCGAGTTTGGCGAATCGTCTCAATTGCCAGCCTGGTGGATTGCCACCAGTTTAACTTGGGCTGTGGCTGGGATTTTTTACACCACCAGCCAGCTGTTTAAGCCCCACGCCTTTCTTCCGTACCTTTCGGCTTTAGCCTTTGCCCCAGTGATTTGGCTAGCCAGCTTAGCCTTCTCTGCGACCTTAACCGCTCAAACCATCATCTTAATCATCAGCGGCGCGATTTTTGCAATTGCCAGCGAAGTAGCAGCCCGAATTAAATTAAATGGCATTGCCATCTTTTCAAACGGTTTACTGCTCAGTTCGGCTGCGCTCGCTTCAATAGGTATTTTCTTTGGTTTTTATGATTACTTTGATATAGAAAACAGCAACTTATTCTTTTTTACACTGCTCATACCCGCGCTAGTGTATGGCATTTTGCATTTTTCCAAGCCGCGCTGGTGGGTTTGGTCTGCCGCTTTGGTTACGGGGCTATTAGCCTATTTTTCTTTTTACTACACCACTTGGATGCAAGCCACCGAGATTAATCTCATTTGGGTTTGGTTAATCCCAACCTTGGCGCTCTTGCTGCCCGACGCGTTAATTAAAAGAGAACTCTTTAAAAACAAAGAATGGCGCAACCCGATGCGGGCGCTGGGCGGGTTTACAACCAGTGTTTTGGCGGTTTTCTTTTTTGCCAATATGGATTTGCCAACCCCGCAATTAATTGCCAGCAGTATCATGGCATTATTTTTTCTCTTCTACGCATGGAGAAAAGATGCGAGAATTGGCTATATTGGCTTGTTTTTCATGGCGCAAGCTACTCCCAACCTTGCTTTTATTTTACAAACCAATTTATGGTTATTGTTTTGGACAAGCCTAGCCATTCTTTGGTATTTAATTGCTTATTTAATCTTTAATCGCACCTCGGCTTGGCACTTTATCTTGAAACGCAGCACTTTGGCGCTTGGCTTTCTCACCATCTTAACAGATTTAATCATCTCCCCCGAAAACCTTCTTCCGTTTGGCTGGTTATCTCTACTAATCACCTTACTTTTCCTTGCCGAAACCTTCTTAGCAGAGGCTCATTGGGCTGAAATTGCATCCTATGGAATTGGACTTTACAGTTTTAGCCTGCTATTAAATAGCTATAACCAACTCACCCTGCCAAACTTTAGTTTTGGAGCAACCATCTACTTGCTCGGCGTGGATGTTCTGCTGCATAAGACCAAAACATTTCCGCGTCCGTTTTCAATTATCGCGGAATTAGCAGGTTGGTTCAGTGCTGCCGTTTTTGCAGCCTTGTTAATTTTTGATACCAGCAGCATGACCAACACCATAGAAGGGCTTATTCTGGCAGTATTTATTGCTGGCCTAGCCTACTTATGGAAAACCCCCCGCATGGCCTATGGTGCAACCACTCTATTAACAGCCGTGCTAATTAATGTATTTCACCTCTACAACATTCAATGGGTAGCGTTTGGGTTAACCGGCTTAGCCGTTTTATATTTCATAATCGGTTTCTCTAGCCGCATTCTTTACCGAAACGCATGGCCGCCTATTTTAATTAATAGCGGTTTAATGCTCGGTACGGTAGCCGCCTTCTTCGCTATAACAGAAAGCCACACCGGTCTGGCCGCCAGCCTGCCCGCCGCCATCACAGCCGTTTTGTGGACGGGTGAAGCCTTTCAGCGCAAGAACGTCTGGTTAGGGTTTCCTTCCAACGCGCTCTACTTGACCGCTTATTTCATTCTGCTGGGTCGCTTAGATGTCAGCGAGCCACAGTTCTATTCTGTCGGCGCGGCGGCGCTGGGATTATTACAGCATTATTTGCTGGTACGCGCCAACAGCCGCACCGCCGCTTTCTTCACCGGAATGCTTTCTCAGCTGGCCCTGCTCTCCACGACCTACCTCCAAATGGTTGCCACCGAGCAATTAAGCTTTTTTGCCGCTCTATTCTTACAATCAATCGTTGTCTTGTTTTATGGCTTAATTATTCGCTCGCGCAGCTTGTTTATTACCCCATTAATTTTCTTGGTACTGGGTGTAATGACAGTGGTCTTTTACTTCCTGCAAGGGCTCGGAACGGTCATTTTAATTGGCTGCACCGGCATTGTGATGATTTTGGCTGGCATAGTCGCCGTGTTGCTCCGCGAGCGAATTTCAAAAATTGGCGAACGCCTAAGTGACTGGCAAGCTTAATTAAATTTTAGCATCCACTTTTTTAGAGACTTTCTTAACAAAAATTTAACTGGAGAAAATATGACAACCTTAGTATCCGAAATTCAAGTAGCCGCCCCCATAGAACAGCTTTACCGCGCCTTTACCAACGCCACCGCCCTGCGCGAATGGCTCTGTGATGTCGCCACAGTTGTACCCCACCCGCAGGGACGGATGTATTTGTGGTGGAATGGCGATTTTTATTCTAGCGGACACTATTTAAACCTGACAGAAAACAAGCAGGTTTCCTTCCGCTGGTTTTCTAGTATCGATTCTGCGCCAACCGAGGTTACTGTTCATTTTGAAACCAAAGGAAAGAATACCCAAGTTCGCTTAGAACATGAAGTACCCAACGACCCAAACTGGGCAAAAACGGGCGAAATTTTTAAACAAAACTGGGATGACAGCCTAGAAAATTTAAAATCCGTTTACGAAACCGGCATAGACCTGCGCATTGCCAACCGCCCCATGCTGGGCATTTACCCGGGAGATTTCACCGCGGAGCAAGCCAAACGCTTGGGTGTGCCGGTTAACCAAGGCTTGCGCCTAGACGATACGATTGAAGGCATGGGCGCCTATCAAGCGGGGCTACGAAAAGACGATGTGTTAATTAATGTCAACAACCACGAAATTACCAACGAGTTCACTACCATGATTGCGGCCATTGCGGGCACCAAAGGCGGAGATACCGTGCCGGTGGTTTTTTATCGTGGCGCGGAAAAACAAACCGTCAACATGACCCTCACCAAACGCCCCATGACCAATGTGCCTTTTAATATTGAAGAACTGGTAAACCAAGCCCGTTCCAAAATGAACGCCGCCTTCAACGCGCTCGAAGAAGCCTTTAAAGAAGCCAGCGAAGCCCAAGCCGCCGCCCGCCCCGCCCCCAACGAATGGAGCGCGCTGGATGTCGTCTCTCACATCCTGCACACCGAACGCGGGCTGCAATTCTTCTTTGATGAATGTATCGGTGGGCACGAACGTGCCGCGGACGATTTTGGTGGCAACATCGACGCCCACATTCGCGCCATCACCGCCAGCCACAGCGGCATTCAAGACATGCTTAACGA
Source organism: uncultured Anaerolineaceae bacterium (assembly GCA_964403635.1). Classification (GTDB taxonomy): domain Bacteria; phylum Chloroflexota; class Anaerolineae; order Anaerolineales; family Villigracilaceae; genus JANJTV01. The sequence goes on from CAYOGW010000012.1 coordinate 36,589, forward strand.
GGTTCACCGCGCCCAAGTGGTCACGCTTAATTTCGTCAGCAACCTGCCGCCCGAAGCCGTGCAGCGCAAAGGCAGTTTTTATCGGCTAGGCGATGCGCTATTGCAAAATGACCTGCACATCTACGGTCATATCGAACAAATTAAAGCCGCTTTAGCCGCCGCCCAATAATTCATGGCGCAGCTTATTAGCATTCTCGGCAGCACCGGCGTGGGCAAAACCAGCCTGGCTCAAGCCCTGTGCGCCGCCCGCCTCTTTGCCAGCGGTTTCGAGCAACACCAAGAGCGCCCCTTTCAGGCGCTCTTTAAACAAAACCCCCGCTTCGCGCTTGCCAACCAAATCGATTACATGCTGCTGCGCGCCGAGCAAGAACAAAGCCTGCGCCAACAGCCCCTGCCAGCCCTGCTGGATGGCGGGCTGGAGCAAGACTTCTTCGGTTTCTGTCATCTCTTTCAGCAACACGGCTGGCTCTCAGCCGACGAGTTTAATTTGCTCGCGCGGCTCTACCAGCAAATTCGCAGCGCCCAGCCCCAACCAGACCTGTATATCTATTTAAGCGCTTCGGTAGATGTGGTACAAGCACGCCTGGCCCGCCGTGAGCGGATTAACATTGCCAGCCCCGCCGATGTCGAAGCGCTAGACGGCTTTCTCAGCCGATGGCTGGCTGCCGTTGAACCCAGCCGTGTGCTGCGCTTAGACGTCTCCCATTCTCCCGCCGACTATTCGGACGTATTGTCAGTGATTCTGGCTGCGCTTAATTAAAGAACTGGTTATAAAATTAATTAAAAGGGTGAAAAACATGGCGAATGAAGAACATTTAAAAATATTAGAACAAGGGGTAAAAGTATGGAATCGATGGAGAGAAGATAATCCATCAATTACACCAGAGTTAGATTCAGCAGATTTGGAAATATATAATTTTGAAGGCATTAATTTAGCAAACGCGGCGATGAACAACGTTAATTTTCGCTCAGCCAACCTAGAATCTGCAAATCTCAAATCGTCTCATTTAAGCGGAAGCAATCTAAGTAGTGCTAATTTAAATAAAGCAAACTTAATTGGATGCAACTTATTTGAAGCAAAACTCCGCTCTACTATTGCGACAAATACAGATTTTACTTTGACGAATCTACGCGAGACTGACTTATTTCACGCCGACTTTACAAAGAGTAATCTAAAAGAAGCTAATCTCGGAGACGCAAATTTAACTGAAACTGACCTTAGTGGTGCTAAACTAACAAAAGCTAGCCTAATCGGAACGCTTTTTTTAGAAACAATGCTTACAAAGACCAACTTTACAGGTGCAGACATTGGGTTCGCCAATTTTTCATATGTTGACTTAAGTGAAACTAAAGGACTTGAAAATATCACCCACGTCGGACCTTCAACAATTGGAATTGATACGCTTTTTATGTCCAAAGGTAAAATCCCCGAAATCTTCTTGCGCGGCTGCGGCTTAAGTGACTTGCAAATTGAAATCGCCAAACTAGCCCAACCCGGGCTCGACGCCGAGCAAGCCACTGATATCGCTTATGCGATTGCTAATTTTTATACTCAAAAAGGGATTGGCTTTTACTCGTGTTTCATCAGCTACAACAGCCAAGACCAATCCTTCGCTCAAAAATTGCATGACGATTTGCAAAATAATGGGGTACGTTGCTGGATTGACAAGGAAGACCTTAAAATCGGCGATGCCATCCGCCCCAAAATAGACCAAGAAATTCGCCGCCGCGATAAATTGCTGGTCATCATCAGCCAAAATGCGATTAAAAGCGAATGGGTTGGCGACGAAGTTGAAGCCGCTATGGAAGAAGAAAAAGTCCGCAATAGTCTGGTTTTATTCCCCATTCGCTTAGACGAAGCGGTACTTAATTCACGAGATGATTGGGCTGCCAAAATTAAACGCCGCCGTCACATTGGTGATTTCTCTCACTGGCAAGATTCAGCTAGTTACCAAAAAGCCTTTGAGCGCTTGCTGAGAGATTTAAAAGCACCCAGCGATGAACAGAAAGAATCCGATGATTAAATCCATCAGCGTTTCAGCATTAAACACCTTAATTAAATCCACCACCC
>CAYOGW010000013.1:0-14244 GCA_964403635.1 uncultured Anaerolineaceae bacterium
CCACAAACAAAAGTGAGCATGTTGGCCGTGCGCAAAATGCCTGACGGTGTGCCTGAAATGAAAGAAGAAATTGTGATTGACGGGCAAAAATATAAACCTTTTCCGGCAATAAACGACAGAATCGTTATGAGCAATACAGTGGTCTTCCCTTCTCGCTTAGCAACCACGCGCAAGACTACGCGCGAATTAGCTGGAATCGTTGAAGCGTTTTTACGAAAAAATTATTTATTCGACGACACAAAAACGCCGCGCACCATTAGCTACTATGTGCTTTTGACCTGGCTGTACGACAACTTTCGATCGATTTCTTATTTACGGGCCAAGGGTGATGCCGGTAGCGGAAAAAGTGAATTAATGAAACGGGTAGGCCTGTTGTGCTACCGGTTGACGAAAAATAACGGCGCAGGAACGATGGCGAGTTTTTTCCGTATGACAGAGCGGTATCGAGGCACGGTCTATTTTGACGAAATGGATTTACGTGATGGCGGCGGCGCAGATAACGAAATTGTCAAATTTATTAACCTTGGGGCAATGGATGGCAATCCTGTTATCCGATTAGATGAAGTTGTGAAACCGGATGGCGGACGCGGGTATGAGCCAGTTCCTTATCGTTCTTTCTGCCCAAAACTTTTTGCGATGCGTGAAGATTTTTCGGATAACGCGGTTGGCAGTCGTTCTTTAACTTTTTCTTTAAATGGCAAAGAACCAGAAGAAATGCTGGCTTATGGTGTGCCGTTTGAAATTACAGACCAAATGGATGCTGAAGCATTGTCTATACGGAATTTGTTGCTGACTTGGCGAATGCACGAATGGAAGCCTGGCAAACGTGAGCTGGGCAATGAATTGGTTGATCCGCTGGTTAGCAGCCGTATGAATCAAGTAACGATGCCGATTAAGAGTTTGGCGATTGATGCAAACGGCAACATTGATGAAGACTTTTTATTGCAGATCACAATGCTATTGCGCGAAATGCACGCCGAACAAGTTCAGGAACGCAGCTTAAGCATGGTGGCGCGGGTGGTTGAAGCGGTTTGGAAAATTTATGTCTACCCTGATTTGCGTGAAAAATGTTTACACATCCAAAACGATGGAAGCATTCGCTTGAAGATTGGCGATATTACGGTGGTGGCCAATGACATTATGGATGCGATGAACAGCGATAGTGATCTGCAAAGTGAATCGGCTAGTAATGATGATCAACGCCAAAAGCGAAAAAAATCTGTTGAGCCAAGACGGATTGGGCAAATCATCCGTAATGATTTGAACTTGCGCATGTTAGACCGAACCAATAAAGGCTTCTTTTGCGAGTGGGATGAGTTACGCATGACCGCTGTTGGCCGAAAATACGGTGTGTTACCTGACGAAGACAAAATTCAAAAGGCAAATGAAGCTGTATATGCCTTGCACGCAGCAAAGAATCCACCGGCTCAGGAGCAAATGAAATGGAAATAGGGCACTTTAGGCTGTTTCTTATTCACTGGTTCACAAATGGCCTATGTGAGGGTGTGAAGCTCAATAGACCGTTTGGCATCGAAATAAATTTGCTTTGTAATGCTCATTTTTTAGGTGTTTTGGTTGGTTTTAGTCTACTTATTGATGAATATATGAATAAGTATGAAGGATATAGGAAAAAAACCACTTTTTTTGCCTTGCTGGGCGGCTTATTGCGTGAACGAGTGAGGCTTGATATTCACCATTTGTTCAATATATGTTCACTAGGAAGGATGAAATGAACACATCTTTTGTTGTGCGACAGTTTATGAGTGCAATTCGTAGCCAACCGGCTGAACTTGAGAAAAGGTGGTTTCAAACGATTCTTAAAAGCGAATTGAAGACAAAGGTTAATTCTGTCAAAACTGAGTATTGCTATTGTTTAAACTGCCAAGTGGCAGGCGAACAAGATGTAGTGCTGTTTGAAAATGGATTAATTTGGCGGGTTTGCCGTTGTTGTAAGCGTGTTAGCGAAAATGGCTATTTAACGGATTGGCTTTTATGTGATGACGGTAGTTTGGTGCTCGGGGAGAAGAAATGATGACACTTGAAGAAATCAAAAGTTTGCAGCTCGCAATTTGTATTGGTGTGCCGATTGTGGCTGTTGTAATGGTCTTTGCAGCACATTTGTTTATCCGATGGCAAAACCGTGATGCAGCTTTTCAGAATCAAGAGCATAAGAGTGCGCTAACACAAGAAGAAAATACCAAAGCACTGGAAGGTATTTCCACTCTTGGACCCGATTATCGCAGCTTCAAAGAAGCCCAAGAAGCTGGTGAGCCTGTACAGCTATGGCGGGTAAACGGTGAACCCTTGTCTGAAGAGAATTGGAGGTAGGAATGAACCGCTATTTGTTTTTGATGATCGGTATATTGCTGGCCGGATGCAGCCAACCGAGCGAGCGAGCAATGACAGCGACTTTGGTGCAGGAAGCGACCGCGAGCTTTACAGCGACGCTATCCCCTACGCCAGATTGGACTGAGACGCCTGATTTTTTGGGAACAAAAGAAGCATTGGATGTTGAACTGGTTAAGGCGCGTAATACGAGCGAAAGCCAACGGGCAACAGAAGCACGTTTGGCAGAGTTGGCTGGCACGGATCAGGCGCACGCTGATGCGACAGGCACGGCGACAGTGGCCGCAGGGCAAACCGAGATTGCGAACAGCTTATCCACTCAGGGCGCAGCTCGTACTGCAACTTTGGAAGCGCCCTTGATTGAGAAGCGGAAAATTGAGACTGCTTGGGAACCAACTTGGCAGATGACGCGCTGGTTAGGATTTGTAGGGCTGCTTATGTTGGCAGGGTTTCGGCTGGTGCTGGTGACTAATCGTTATATGGCAAAGCTGGAAGCGGAACGGCAAGCAGCGATGAAAGATGTTGCGCCAGTAATGAGCGCAGCCAATGAGCCTGCTGGTGAGGTAAGGATTCGGCTCGACCGCACTGATACACAGGGTTGGGGCAGTATCTCTTGGTCTACGTTACCGGTAGATAAAAAAACTTTGTATGAAGTGGCAGTGCGGATTTGCGGCGGCTTCCGTTTTACGGAAAGCCAAATGACTGGCTCGGGTAACCCGCTGGTGAAGGGCGGCTCTTATGACACATTTGCAGATTGGATGGTTCACAACCATATTGCCGACGAGTTACCAGATGGGCGGTATGTGATTTCGCATGAGGAGTTCTTTCGGCAGGTTGTGATTGATTTGAATCAATCAGGCTCAGAAAGCCCCTCCCCTATTGGTGCGGATGCCCACTAATTGACCCAAAACCCGCGCAATGCGTGCGTGCGCACGCACGCAGACGCTAGGGGAGTGGTTTAAAAGGACAAAATTATGAAAACTAACCTGAAAAATAAGCAAGAGAAGAAAACACAAGCCCCACAAGAAAAACCAACAATAGGGCTTGTAGACCGGATTGTGCATGGATTAAATGAATGGCGGCGTTTGACGGATGCGCTGGATCAGGTCTTGGTCGGTAATATTGCGGCGACAGTTCCTTGGCTAGCATCCTTTATCCCTGCTTCGATAGCATTTGACCACATGGTTAATGTGCTCCATTTTCATCCAGTGATAGCTTTTGTTGGCGCGGTGGTGGTGGAATTTTTAGGCGTTGCAACAATCACTACGACTTTTCAATTATGGGATTACAACGACACGAAGCGTAAAAGTGATGGCAACGCACCTGTGTTGGTAGCCTTGGGCACGGCGGTTTTTTATATGCTGGTTGTGCTAATAGTCAATGTGATGCTGGATAATTCCGATTCAATGTCGAAATTATCTAAGGGGTTGCTGTCTTCTTTGTCAATTATTGGGGCGATAACCTTGGCCGTGCGCTCGCAACATGCGCGCAGGCTGGCTGATATTGAAGAAGAAAAAGCCGAAAAACAACGTGAGCGAGAAAGAAGCCAGAAAGAAAAATTGGAGCAAGTTTCTGGAAATTTACCGGAAAATTCCAACGAAAAGGGTGAAACTTTCCAGAAAGTTACTGGAACTTTCACAGACTGGCGGAAAGTTCCGCCTAGCGAGCGGTTAAAGATGGCCGCTTTGACCGAAGATGAAATCGAAGAGACTTATAAACTTTCTGGCAAGACCGCTGGGAATTGGTATCGCAATTTATTAAGTGATCAGGGTCAAGCTGGCGAGGTAGCCCGCTTTCATCACCAGCAACGGTTGGAGCGATTGGGGGATCAACCATGATGCCTTTACACGTAGGCCAAGCCTGGCCGCATCAAATGAAGATGGTGAAATATCGTAAGCCAATGGGTTGGCAGCCGATGCTGGTGTTCCGTTTGGCCGCTGAACGACCGGTTAGTGTGCAATTGTGCGAAGCAGCAAAAATATTTGCCGCCCAAAGTAAGCAAACCGCAACGATGGCATTTTTGCACCAAATGCCAAGCGGCGCAGAAGAATTTGAAACAGCCGACACGTTGAATGTAACTTGGGCGGATTGGGTGCCGGATGGTTTCGCGGCAGTGTATCGAGGTGGTACAGAACAGCCAGAGGAAGGTAAAAATGGCCAATAAAAATATTGTGGCGTTGAAGCTGTGCGAAAAAGGGCATGTGCTTGGCCAAGTACGTGAGAACGGATCAGGTTTGCACATTTTTGAGTTATTTCGACAGGCAATTGATTACGGGGCGGACATCCCTGACCAAGTGGATTTGATTGCTGTAATTCACGGGCGGGCGACAGATGTGCGCTGCTCGATCTGTTCGGCGGTGATTGTGTGGCACGCTGGCAGGCGTAGAGCGGCGCAACGTGTGGCTTTTGAATAAAGGCATAAAGGAGAATAATGAAATGTATTCACGACAATTTATTGAAAATCTTTGTCATAAATGGGGCATAGTGCAAAAAATCTCCCCGTTCGAGCGAGAAACGGCGGCGCAAGAGTTAGATAGTTTTATAGCCGCCTTACAAAATGTGCCGTGTTCAGTGCCAGACGCATATAAGCAACCAGTGGCCTTGCCCTGGCATCAGTCAATAGATGTTGGGCGCTTCGTGGCGCAAGGAGTAAAGAGCATGGCTTATAAAATGAGCATTGACGAAGCAATTGAAGTTTTGAATGATGTTGTCCGTTATCCTGACGACTTCACGGAAGATCAGATTGACGCGATAAAAATCAGTCTGAAAGGTTTGAAGGATATGATGAGGTTCGCGGTAGCAAATGCGGAACTTGCAACGCTAAACGCAACCCTAATTGAATTTGTGTCAGAAGTAAATTACACGCCATACAGTGACAGCAATTATCTTTCATTGCTTGAAACTTTGCGGTCACGGGCATCAGCAATCTTGCAAGATATTACCAGCGCCCAACACGGCGTGCCGCCAGTATCCCCTGAAGTTACCATCCAAAATTCACAATTTATGTTTGAAGGAATGCGGAAAGATGGTAAGGGAGTTGCAAAGGGTTATTTCTTTGTCTGGCACAAACGAGGCGTTCAGATACCCATGATTGGTGATGGTGTTCAGAATGGGTCTGTTTATGGCGATGAAGTATTACCTGAAACCGTGCGGCCATTACAATTTATGCGAGGTAAAAATGGCTAAAAAAGTAGTAGCTTCTTCGCCGAATATTCCGCACTTCAACGCTTATTGCCACGAATGCGATTGGTGTTACCAAATCTATGATAGCCCAAAGCGCTTTGACGAAATCCGAAAGCATGTTAAAGCGACTGGCCATAATGTCACACTAGAGCGCGCTGTTTTCACGATTTATATGCTAGATGAAGATGCGCAACAAGGCGTGCAGTCGGACATTTGCCCTGTTTGCGGGGCAAATGACTGGCAAGATGTCGTTACCCCTGATACGCTGGAAATTTGTAACGTGTGCGGCAACAGCCGCTAGGCAGAAACTATGCGAAAAATAACTTATCATGGTGATATTTTGACGGAAAAGCATTTCATCATTCCTGATGCTGAAAGTTTAAATTTGCCGATTATAAAGACACCGTGTTTTCTCAGCCGTCCCGATGAAATTCCTTTGTATTTCTCGACGCAGGAGGACGCAAAAACAACTGCGTGTCCCAAATGCGGCGGGGATGTCATATCCGCGGGATTGACGCCGCCGAAAATGGACGTCGCGCATTGGCACTGTTTATGTGGTCATTTTTGGGATACTCATAGAGGAATTTTTTATCAGCTATCTTTGTTCGAACCTAAGACAGCTTGATGAGTAATTCTCGCTCATCGAATGGAATTTGTACACCTAGATGTTTCTACGGCATCTAACGACCGCTTGCGCATGGACGCAGCGAACCGTTTAAAAAAACCACCAATCTCCTAAGTTGCTATAATGTTTTTAAGATTATTTTTAAGAAAAGGAGATTTAAATGAAATCGTTTAATGCTGAAGGCACCATTATTGCTAATGGAAATGTAGTCAAAGTAATTTTGGAAACAAATGACACTAGACGTAAACTTCGTTGTTCTTTTTCGCGCGAATTTCTAGGAACTCAAATTAATGGAGAGGTTAACATAAATATAAAAGTAAACTCAACTGGCACAATTAATATTGTGAGTAAAGAAAAAGAACCACAAATTATCACATACCATCCAGAAACATTACTTGCTATCCAAGGCACGGTTGGGCTTTACAGATCGATCGTGAAGTAAAATATCCCTATGTCTCTATTCCTGTTATTCTATGTTTCAATTGGCGAGATAATCTTCGTGCTAACGAAGTACAACAAAGTAACCGGATACGATGGTGTAACCGAGTATGACCTACTGGCTTACGGGTTCGCGTGGCCATTGATGTTATTGTGGAAATTTTTTCTGAATAAAAACAACAACTAGGAGGAATTAGAAATGTCACCAATGTTTCAAATGATTTTTTACGTTTTTGATATAGCTTTTAATATATGGTTTGTTCCATTATTTGCATCGCTAAATCCTAAAACCATCAGCCTTAATAATATGATCACTATTTGGACATCATTGGCGGTTATTCGCATTATTTTATTATACAATCCAGAACCACTCCCAGCGATGGTTTTAGCAGATCCTTGGAATACGATTATTTTTGGTGCTGTCGGGTTAGTCTTGTTCGGGCTTCGTAAATTATTTTAAATCTATATATTTTCAACTGTTGAATTTTTGTGAGAAATATGCTTAAATGAACTTAGAAAATCTGTTTTATTTTAGTCTGTCCGACGGTAGGTGAGTTGGATAAAGACCGGAGATGAGCGTCCGGCGGCCATTTGGCCGCTGGGCGCTTTTTTATTTGCCATGAGGAGGCATAAATGAACATCAAAAAGTTTGATTGGAAATCGATTACAGCCGCATTGTTTGCACTTGGGATTGTTAGCACACAAGATTCCATGCTGGCGGCCATCAGCTTAACAGCAACTGTACTGGTCATGGTTTTAAATGCCTTTGCGGGAAGCTTCAAAGTTGTACTTAATCGTAGCTGGCTGACTGTTGTTTTGTATTTTGTAGCCCTATTTTTAGCGGTAGCTTTTCAGCCCCAAAGTTTACCTGCTTGGCCTGTTTGGGGCGGCGAACCTTCTTTATACGGCGAATTGATTGCAGCTTGGCTGGTAGCCGCCGCACCTTTAGCTGGTTTGATTACCGGTTCGGCGACTGTCATTTATAACGTGTTGTTGCCGCTGGTAATTGATCCACTAAAGAAGTTTTTACCTGCCTAAGCTGGTTGTGGATATGTGGGAACAGATCGCCGTTCAACTCCCGATCGTGGCCGCGTTTGTTTGGTTTGTCTTAGAAATGGACAAGCGCAACGCGGCTTATGCTGCAAAACGCGATGAACAATGGCGTGCATTTCTAAAGCATCAGTCTGAAATATTTGTAACCGCTTTAGACGAAGTTAGCACTGCGGTTCGGGAGTTAGGCAAAAGCCATAACCAGCACGACCAGATTGTGCGTGAAAACATCATCCGCATGGAAACCGCCGCTGGACTACGGCAGGACCCTAGCCAGAAGCGGAAGAAAGCTCAACCCAATAATTAGGTAAATTATGGCGCAAAAAATAGTTGTACTTAAGCCGACGCTGAATGTACGGCGCGGAACAAATTCAACGGCAGGGATTGTTGGCAGATTAACCGTAGGCCAACAATTGCCTGTTTTGGGACTGCAAACCATTTTGGGCAAAGGCAAAGAAGCCTGGCTAGAAGTGGACTGGCCCGATGCATCACCAGCTTATGTGTGCGTGCGTTTAAGCGATGGCACCGAAATGTGCGCGATCGTTGAAACTAACCCGCCAACAGACGGGCCGCGCGATTATAGTCGCGGGTTTATGGATGGCCGCCAGTCTGTGTTACGAGACATGATTCAGTGGGCGCAAGAGGAATTGAAGAAATGACTTTTCGGCGTGTAACGCAGTTGGAATTGGAGTTTTTCGCGGATGCTCATGCTATTGGCGCAGATGGTGACAGCGGGCAAGGCACCAAGGCGCTGACCGCTCAAGAAATGCGCGAACGCTCGATGGCTGCGCGCCAGTTGTTACAAAACCGAATTGAAGATCCCAATGAAGCTGCTGATTGGTATAGCGGTTATCACCGCTTAATTAATGCTGGTTGGCCTTGGCGCATTGCGGCATGGGTGGCTTGGAGCAGTGTGCCCAAGAGCTTGCGATTTCCGGCAACACAAGAAGCGTTGGCAACTGAAGTATTAGGCTTAACCAGTGATCGGATTATTGCCAATTGGCGCAAAAAATATCCGGCGCTGGATCAATTAATTGCGGACTTGCAAGCCGACGACATGATTGACGCGCGGGCCGATGTAATGAACGCGCTTAAGCAATCTGCCAGCGCGCCAGACTATAAGCATGCGCCCGATCGGCGTTTGTATTTTGTAATGACGGGCGATTTAGTAGAACATAGCAAGATTGATGTGAATAATAAAAACGCGCATAAAACCGTGAAGGATTTAAGCGATGCTGAGTTAGACGCGTTGATTGGCGACCCCAAGCGCGTACGTGATTTATTAAATGATTTGCGCAATGAAGCTTCTGAGGAGGATGGCAATGAGCCTAGCAATCCAGAAGCATGACGCATTGATTGAAAAAATGGTGCGCGAAAAAGCGCGCCGCCATGTCATCCCGTTTGCGGAATATATGGCGAATTGGTACGTGCCTGGCAATTGTCACAGGCATGTTGCCGAAAAGCTGGAACAGGTGCATCAGTACATTAAAACAGGCGGGCGCGAAGGCATAGGACGCTTAATTATTAATATGCCTTTCCGACACGGCAAGAGCGAGTTGGTGACACGCTTATTTTCAGCTTTCGTACTTGGCACATTGCCAAGCAAACGCGTAATGGTGACTAGCTACGGCGCGGACTTGGCTGAAGATGACTCTCGCAAAGTGCGTGAGTATGTTGAAAGCGACCGGTTCTCGGCTTTGTTCGGCCAATTAAGCACACAAGATGACGCCAGCGGGCCGGTCGAGGTAAGCCAAGTGACGCGCAAACGTGCCAACTGGAGTTTGGAAAACCATCGCGGCGGCGTTACGGCTGCTGGTATTGGCGGCGGTATCGTTGGTAAGGGTGCTGATTTGCTGATCGTGGATGATCCTTATAAACGGCGCGATGAAGCGGACAGTGAAAGTTACCGAAAGATGGTGATGCGCTGGTTTCGTGGTTCGGCTTATACACGCTTGGAAAAAGGCGGTGCAATCATCATTATTCACACACGCTGGCACCCACAAGATTTAACCGGTGAGTTATTGGCAGAAATGGCAAGTGGGCTTGGCGAAGAATATGAAGTTGTGCATTTGCCGATGCTGGCTTTAGAAACTGATCAATACCCAAGCACGCAAGAAAAGTTCACAGAGAATTTATTGGGCGGCGTTTATATTCCGCGTGATGGTGACCCATTGCAGCGCAAGCCAGGGGCGGCATTATGGCCGGAAAAATTTGATGAGGCCGCCGCCGCCCGTATTCGCCAAAATATTTTGGAAGATGAATTTTTGCCGCAGGCGCAACAATTGCCCGAGCAAGCCAGTGGTGGTTTTTTTGATGAACGCGATTTCACGTTAATCGATCGTGCCCCTGAAGGATTACGTTGGTTTGTGTACATTGATTTGGCTCTTGGAAAGAGCGAGAGCAGCGATTACAACGCGGCGGTTGCTGAAGCAATGGATGCAAATGGCTACTTGTATTTGCGAGATATGTTGCGTGAGCGAAAGCTCGAAAAGTTTTTGGATGACTTGGTGGATTGGATGCTTGACCCTGAAGAAAACAATACCACTTGGGCTGTGGAAGACGTGAGCTTTCAGAGCTTGGTGTTTATGGAATTTATGAAAGATGCTCGATTGGCGAATAAAGATATTCGCACGATTACACCACAAGACGACAAAGTAACACGGGCTCGGGCATTACGCCGCAGAGCCAAAAAAGGTTTTGTTAAGTTGGTACGCGGCAAATGGTGCTTGGAATTCACGCGGGAGGCGATGTCTTTTCCGACCGGTAAACATGACGATCAGGTTGATACAGCCAGCGGTGGATTGCAATTAATGGCTGAAGAAGCGATTAACAATCAAGGTGCAGCGAGCAGCGCCGCACTGGTGGTTAGCGCTACAGAAATGTTTGTATGAAATCTCAGGAGGCAGGTATGCAAAAACGATTTGTAGCAATTGAAGAAAGCCAAAAAAAGGGAACGCGTATTCAGGAATTGGTACGTGGTTCGCTGAATTTTGCAATCTATGAAATTGACCAGGCATTTCAACTGGCTTTCCCTAGCGAACGCAAAGATGGTTACGAAAAAACTTGGCGTGTTGCTGAAGCGTTCGATGATTATGTGGTGGTTTACGGCAGCATTTGGAATAAGGACACCTACGAGCGCGAGCCAGTTGCTGAAAATGACTTCTATCGCGTGAGCTTTAGCCGCGCTGGTGAGCAGATTGTATTCGCGGCGCGCGAGGATTGGACCGTATTGGAAACATCTTATCAGCCAAAAGGCATGCAAGAAAGCGTTTGGTTGATGGAAGCCAAAGCCGAAAATGGCGTGCGGCAGATACGGATTAACCGGTTGATGACTGCCGGTGAAGTTAATGGAAACAACAGACGCTACTCTGCGGCTGTGCTTAAGCAAGCTGTAAATGAACTTAAAACACACTTGCATGAAAGCGCAGGGCAAGGACGTTTGATGTTGTTGGGCGAGGTAGAACATCCTAGTGACAAAGGCGCACGGCGTGCCAACCTAATGGAAACAGTGATCCGCTGGACTGAGGTGGAATTTGACGGAAAGCATGTCAACGTCTCTGGCTTGTTGGCCGCTGAAACTGAAGGTGGAAGGCACATCCAGGCACTGGCGTTAATTGGCGTTGCACCTGGCGGCAGTATACGGGGCTATGGCTTGACCGAAACGGTGCGTGATGGAAAAACTTCGATTGAAGAAGTGACAGAAATTCACATCACCGGTATTGATCTGGTCGGCGAACCGTCTTTTAAAAATTCGCAAACACTTTTAGAAAGTATCGACACAGTCGATGAGGAGAAACTAATGAACAAAGCTGAACAACTTAAATTAATCATGCGGGCACGCCCCGACTTGGTGCGCGGTTTAACCGAAGCCCAAATTGATGCCATGACCGATAGCCAAATGGACGAATTGTTTGCCCGTTTGAGCGAAGCCATGCAGATAGATTTGAGCAAGGTGGATATTGGCGAAGCGCTTGAAGATATGGCAAGCAAGGCCGCTCAATTTGAGCAAGCCCAACGCGCCAACGCCATTACAGCGGCCATCGCTGAAGCCACCAAAGATTTGCCTTATGGTGAAAAAGGCAATGCCGCTTTCGTTGAAGCTGTGCAGGCTAGCAAACCACAAGATGCCAAGGCTGTTGCGAGCATCGTGGAGAGCAAGCGCAAAGAATATGATGTGTTATTTGCGGGCCAGAAATTGAGCGGCATGGGCTTTAGCGGTCGTGTTACTGGTGTTGCACCCGTTTTGGAAGCTGAAACCGGTACGCCAGAATTTGCACGCGGCGCTTTTGAAGTTGCTGAGAGCATACGCAAACATGATTTCAAGGATGCGCGCAATTGGAACAGTGACAAGCTCAGTGTCAACGATAAATTTGTGCGTGAGTATCTTAAGAAATTTGATGCACAGTACAAATCTCATTTAATGGCCGAAAGCCGCTTACTGGCTGAAGCTGAAATCACCACTGACCTGAACCTGCCCTATTCGGTTTCTCGCGCAATTATCGAAGAAGCCTTCCCTACTTTGGTAGCGAGCGGCATCTTTGATGTTGGCTTAACCGATCAGTCGCCATCTCGTATTTATTACGAAACCTTCGCCGGTGAAACTGGCTACACCGGCAGCGTGACAGATGAAGCTGTAACCGCTGATTTGAACGAGTGGGTGCAATTGGCCAATAAGCGCTTAACCCCTGCCACGATGGTCTTAACCAATAGTGGCGGCGGTACAACCTATGCCGAAGGCACTGACTATGTTGTAGATTACGCCAATGGCCGCCTGAAGGCACTTGCTACCATCACAGATGGTCAGAGTTTGCTGGCTGATTACAGCTACACCGCCATCCGCAAGGGTGAGTTGGTTGGCATCGAGCGCGGCAAATTAACCTTGGCTTATAAGACTCTCGAAATTGCTGCTGATCGTTTGGCAACTGAAATCAGTCGTGAAGCGATTGTGTTTAGCCGCTCTCAATTGGGCATGGATGCAATTGCAAGCACGCTTTCGAGCTTGGCTCGCCAAGTAAGCCGCAAGATTGACCAAGGCTTGATTTATATGGGCCTTTCGGCTGCGCTTTCAGTGGCCAATAACAGCGGTGGTACTTGGACCGCTGCGAGCGACACCTACGATGATTTGGTGAAAAAGATTGGTGTTGCACGCGTAAAAGTTGCCAATCGTTATTACCAGCCGAACTTTGTGCTTTGCTCTGAAACCAATGCTGACCGCTTGGCTAATTGGGACGGATTCACGGCGGCTGGCGCTCGCGCTGATGCCGATTTGAATGCCAATGGCTATGCTGGCCGCGTCAAAGGTTTGGCCGTATTCGCAAGCACTCAAATGCCAGACACCTATTTCTTAACCGGAAATCGCCAGTTGGTTATGCACCGCATCTTCCAATCGATGGTTTTCCGCGGCCCCTTCCCCACTTACAACTCAGATCGTGAGTTGGTTGCGAGCGAACAGTATTATGCCGAAGAGTTCAATGGCACCGACGCACCAGTGGCTGAAAAAGGCGCAACCGTAAAAGTAGCGTAGGTCTGATTTAGAAACTTTCGCCGCCGTGTGGAGGTTGGTTGCAATCTCCACACGGCAAACCCTTGAGGTAAGCAATGAGTGAAAAAACTAGCAAGTTTGTAACTATTCGCAATATTGGAAATATTGAGCCAATTGTTTTAGAGAAGGTTCTTTTCCCTGGTGAAACGCGCGAAGTAACCGAAAAGCAAGCCAAGAATATCGTTGAACAATATCCAAATGATATTCAAATCATTAAGCCAGAAAAAGAAAAGGCTGGCCCTAAACCAAAACCAGCCAACACCGATCAGCCGCCTTTGGTTGATACAGAGTAAGCGGTAGCACAGGCGATTCAAAACCGCATGTTTTTCTTCCTTCCGAGTGGCTAGGCCTGTGGTGAGCAGGCCTAGCCAAAGAAACAAAGTTCTGGAGCAGTCATGGCAATTTTATTAAGCAAATTAGTGAGCAGGTTACAAGCTGACATACCGGCACGCAATAATGTGCCGAGCGATGCTCAATATGAGCAGGCTGCGCTGAACGCTGTTCGTGATTTTGGCCGCCGATGCGGTCAGGAAAAAGTTACTGACCTTACTATTGTCGCTAATACGGCTGACTACGCTTTACCAGATGACTTTGTGAAATTGATTAAGCTTTCAAGCTTAAGTAGCCCGAATGGTGTGTGGATTTCGTCAACGGGGATTATTCCGTTACCCCACAATTTACAGCCTGAACTCATCACTATTCGCAACAACGTTTTGACGATTAAACCAACGCCAACCTACAGCTTAGAACGAGGCTTGCGTTACAAAGCGGGTTGGGCCATAAGCGGGGATGGCGAAGACCGTACCTTTGCAGATATGGGTGAAGCCGAGGCCGATATTGTTTTGTTAATGGCCAGCGCGGACTGTATGAGCCATCAACTTAATGTTGAAGGTGGCGGCGTGTTGTCTTACCGAATTGGTGACGAGAGCTTTGACAAAAGCGGCGGTGTGCAGTCTAAAACCGGCGAACGTGATGGCTTACTGAAACAATACAAAGATGCTTGTGAGCTTTATAACGGGCAAGCGACATCCTATGGAGCTGCACAATGGGAATATTAATT
>CAYOGW010000013.1:14254-37827 GCA_964403635.1 uncultured Anaerolineaceae bacterium
CGGCGTAGGGATAGATCAGGGTGCCGGACTTCCATTGCTCGGGTAAGAGCACAAATTATTGCAGACCGGCCAGCCAGTATTGTTCTGCGGCGCGGTGATAGTAACCTAGGCGCGCAGACGGTACGCGTGGCTCGCCTATTTACAGCAGGCCGCTATCGAGGCGAGGCCAGCGCTGAAAGTCGCGGCAGTGTGATTGTGACTGGCGCGCCTGATTTGGATATAGCACTGGATGACCGCTTTACTTTGGAGGGCAGTGTCTATCGGATTAAGTTTGTACGCCCTAACCATGACACTGGTACACAGGCGGAGGCTGAACTTGTCCAATAATAGTGGTTTTTACTGGGTACAACCGCCAAGCGCACTAGGCAAAGACGTACGCGGCTACTACGAGCGCGTTGAAGCGGCATTGTACGCCGCCGCAAATGCTTGGGGGCAGCATATTCAAGATCAGGCACGCCAAACCGCAATGTGGGAAGACCGCACTGGTAATGCGCGCAGCGGCTTGTTTTATGGCGTGGATGGTTTTGGCATGGGTGAAATCATTGGTGATGTTTCGCCAGGCGCGAAGGCGCTGATGCGCGAAGTTGTTACCGAGCAAGCCGGACAGAACGAAATCATTATTACTTTGGGGCATACCGTTTGGTATGGGAAATATTTGGAATTATCACATGGTGGAAGTTACGCCGTTATTTTAAGCACGATTGAAGCAAACCTACCTGAATTGGAGATGTTGATGAGGAAAGCCTATGGCACTGCGTGATTTAGTTAACCAAGTGTTCCGGCGCACCACACCCGCGTTGCAAACGACTGTTGCCGCAGAACATCCCCAAAGTGAGAGCGCTTATTTTTTGACGCAGAAATTTGGGGCTGAATTAGAACGCGGACGCGTACTAGATGCCTGCCTAAGTATGTATAAGACCGATCCACGCGTTAAAAAGATGCACCGTTTGTTAGCGCGCGATATTGTGAAGGGCGGTTACATCATTCGTTCTAAAGATGCCGAGGCTTTGGATGTAGCCAAGGCTATGCAGGAACGCCTGAAGCTGAATCAACGGCTGGATGATTACGTGCGCTTGGCCGCTCGGGATGGTGATCTATTTTTGCAAATTGAAATTGATGAGCAGATGCAGATTGTGGATGTAAGCCGCAAACCAACCCGCCAAATGCGCCGCAATAGCAATAGCCGCGATCAATTTAATGACCCAACCCATGCTTTTTGGATGTCTGACAGTTTATATACGGGACAAGTGCCACCGAAAAACGCGATTTGGTTTGCAAATTGGGAAATGATTCATGCGCGTTGGGAACATGACGAAGGCGAACGATATGGCTGGCCAATGATGGCGAGCGCAGTCGGTCCCTACAAAAAAAGCACTGAAGGCGAAATTGATGTGGCTGTACGCCGCAAGACCAGAAGCGGTTTACGCTATTTGCACGCTTTGGATGGCGCTAGTTTTGCTGATTTAGAAGCCTATAAAGAACAAAACCAAAGCGCACTCAGCCAGCCGTTTGCGGCCATTGCTGATTTTTTCACGAACAAAAAAGGCAGCATTTCTGTGCTTCAGGGGGATGGTGACTTGGAAAATATGGGCGATGTAAAGCATCACATTGCAACCATGTTTGCGGCAGGCGAAGTGCCGATGGAATTGGTGGCTTATGGCGAAGGCTTGAACCGCGATACATTGGCCGCGAAAAAAGAAGAGTACGACGAATCTTTAGACGTGTTACGCGATTGGGTCAGCGCACAAATTATCGTACCGCTTTTGGAGCGTGAATGGCTGCTACACGGGATTATGCCGGAAGGTGTGCAATACAGCATCGAGTGGCGCGCGAAGAGCCAAATTCGCCCGACTGATTTAAGAGATATTGCAGACGCGGCCATGCGCCTTCGTATTTTGGGATACAGCGAAGACGTGGTGCGGGCTGTGGTTGCTCAATACTTGCCGCACGTTGACCCAGAAATGCTTGATTCAGGCAATGATGATGGCGCAGCGCAGCGTATGGCCGACATCATGGCGCAAATGCGGGGAGGTTTGGCCTAATGAATCACGGCGCGATCGTGTTTGCTGAAGCACAGAACATCGATGCGGTCAGTGAAATACCGTTGAACCGCTTGTTTGACTATCAACAAGTGGCCTTGATGCGCGTGCTGATGTATTTGACCGGTCAAGTACACGAGTTGATTGGGGATGCGGCCAAAGAAATGCGAGCGGTGATATTGGCGCAAGCAGATGCAGATGGAAACTTGGATACTTTGCGTGCTTACAAAGTGCAAGGTGAGGTTGCCAAAATTTGGGGCGACGTTGTTACAGCATTTAATAAACTTACGCTGCGAGGCATGGAACAGGCCGCTAGCTTACCCTTTGGGGTGCAGGCGGCATACCATCAAAAATTAATTGGACCTGTTTCTAAGCCAAGCCTAGCTGAAGCACAAGTTATTGATGGCGTTTTTGCCAGTCAATTAAAGGCAATTGTCGATGCGGCCATGGACGTTTTAGGACCAGATAATTTACGATTTTCGACACGCATTTGGCGGTTTGACCGCGAAAGCCGTTCGGGAATTAATTCGGCGATTATGGCGGCGGTCACAGACCAAAAGAGCGCTTGGCAGTTGGCTCAAGATTTAGAACAGTTTTTAGGGGCTGGCGAGGATTGCCCGCGTTGGACGTATACGCGCTTGAACCGTGTTTCGGCGGCAGAAAAAGCCAAAGGTGACC
This sequence comes from uncultured Anaerolineaceae bacterium, assembly GCA_964403635.1. Taxonomy (GTDB): domain Bacteria; phylum Chloroflexota; class Anaerolineae; order Anaerolineales; family Villigracilaceae; genus JANJTV01. The sequence continues at coordinate 16,972 of CAYOGW010000013.1, forward strand.
CACGCGGCTTTTTAAACGGCGAAGATTGCAGCGGTAAAGGTGTGAGTTATAACGCCTTGCGATTGGCGCGCACTGAAATTCAGCGAGCGCATCACTTGGCAAATGATAACCGCATGGCGGCCATGCCTTGGATTGAGCAAGAGCGGATTGTATTGAGTGCCAGCCACCCAGAACCAGATGAATGTGACGAAGTTGCAAATGGCGGCGAGGATGGCAAAGGGATTTACCCCAAAGGCACGGTTAGCCTGCCGCTACACCCACATTGTTTTTGCAATAAGGTAGCCGTGCAAGATTTGCAGGCCTTTGGCGACCAGCTTGGGGAGTGGGTACGAACCGGCCAAGGGTTTGCGGCAATGGATGAATATAAAGCCAACTTGGGCATGGAGTATGAAACCAATTTACTTAATAACCCAGTTGCGGCACGGCTAGGCGTGTGGCTGTTTGATCAGTTTGACGAATTGACTAAGGAAATGCAGCCATGAGCTTAGCAAGCGCTGTAAGGGCATTATTGGCGGCAGATAGCACTTTGATGGCGGCTTTAACAGGCGGCATTTATGAAGGTCTAGAGATTACGCGCCAAGACACGCCCGCCGCGTTTGATGCTAATAAGGAAATATTGCCTTGCGGATTGGTCAAAGCCGGAAGCGAAGCCAAAAACGGACCGTACTTAAACAGTGTGCAATCAGTGATGCAGATTTATTTTTATCAAAGAACCGGCAGCACACAAATTGAAACGGCTAGCGCGCGCGTTTGTACTTTACTAAATGAAAGCAGATTAGCAAACACTTGGCAGATATTGTACTTAAATCAAACCCCTTTAAGCCGTGACGATGGTTTGAAATGCGCGATGCTGATGCAACGCTATGCAATTTATTGGAGGAAGGTATGAGAATTAATTTTGCTAAGAGCAGTCACATGCGCCGGATCGTTGGCGATTATGTCTGGGATGCCAATCAGAGCGAAGTGGAAGTTGAAGATGCGCGGTTGTGTGCCGAGTTATTGACCAGCCCTGGCGAGGCATTTTGTGTGGCTGAAAGTGAGCCATTAAAGAAGGCGGCCAAGGATGAAGAAATATTGGAGCTGGCTCTAAATGGTATTGCCAGCTTGGCGCAATTGGCCGAGTTGGACTTAGATGGCAAGACCGCTTTAAGCGCAGGGATGCGCAAAAGCGATAAATATATCGAAAGCCTGATAAATCGGGCTAAACAAATTCTGGAGGTGTGAAATGTCTTACGGTGATAAACCATTTGGTATGAATGAAATCAAGTTGGTGCGTGGCGAAAGCGAAGTGGCGTTGCCCGCTTCACGGCGCATGATGTTCAAAGAACGCTTGATTTCAAGTGAGTTCAAGGGCGATGATGCCCTACAAGCCGTAGCGAGCTTCAGCGAAGCGGCTGAGTTTGAAATTGAAGCTGGCGGTCTCAGTTTAGAGGCTTATGGCTTGATGACTGGCCGCACTGTTACTGAAGCAGGCACCACCCCGAACCGTACCAATACCTTAACTGGTTCTGGAGCGCAGAGTTACCCGTACTTTACCATTTACGGCAAAGTATTGGGCGACAACGGTGATGACGTGCATTGCAAGCTGTTTAAGTGCAAATTAACCGAAGGTCTGGAAGGCACTTTTCAGCATGGCGAATTCATGGCCAGCAAAATTAAAGGGTTGGCGATTGATGATGGCACGAATGGCATCTATGATTTTGTACAAAACGAAACCGAAGATGATCTGCCATAGGAGGCACAATGGACTTAACTGAATGGCGCAAAACACGACGTGTATCTTTGGAGTTACCAAGCGGCCTAAGTGTGATCGTGCAAGATGTAACCATTATGGACTTGGCGATTGATGGGCACATCCCTGCCCCGCTGGTCAGCCAGTTTATGGCCAGCGGCAAAACCGACATTAATTTGGCTGAAATTGACTGGGCTGATTTTGGCAATATGTTGAATTCATTGGCCAAGATCGCCATTGTAGCGCCGTTGATTACGGATGAGCCAAGTGAAAATACCCTGGGAATTAAAGAGCTGAGCATGGCCGATAAAATGGCGGTTTTCGAGTGGTGCGATCGGGAGGTACGCACTGTCGAAAACTTTCGCAACGCAGGAAAACCTGCTCATACTGCACCAACTGGGCGACGCGTACGGTCAAAGGCCAAGTAGTTTTTTAGGCCTTGAAACCCCTTGGGCGCAATATCAAATTGATTTGGCGGCACTGTTGGCGGGCAGGATGGATGATGATTTACTACAGGCTATGCCTGCCGCCAACCAAAAACAAACTTTTGCTAACCCAATGACACTAGGTTTACCGGTGCGTAAAGCAAAGATAAAAAACGGAGTGTGGTGAAATGTTATTAGGTTCTGCACATGGAAAAGTAACGCTGGATGTCTCTGGGTTGGTGGCTGGCGCAAAAACAGCAGAAAGCCAACTGCAAAGACTAGCCGCCACAGGGCAAAAAATTGGCGGCGCATTACAAGGCATTGGCAACAGCATGACTTTGGGGTTAACCCTGCCAATTGTTGCGGCAGGCGGTGCAGCGATTAAATTGGCTTCTGATTTAGAAGAAACACGCAATAAAGTGCGCGTTATTTTTGGGGATATGTCAGACGAAATGCTAAGCTGGTCTGATACCGCGAATAAAAGTGTGGGTATGACCCGCGCAAGTGCTTTAGATGCAGCCAGCACGTTTGCACTCTTTGGTCAGCAAGCCGGATTGGCTGATGAAGAGTTGGTTAAGTTTTCGAAGGACCAAGTGCAATTGGCAGCAGATTTTGCGAGCTTTTTTAACACCAGACCTGAAGAAGCCATTACAGCGATTGGCGCGGCGTATCGGGGTGAGAGTGAGCCGATCCGTAAATATAATATTTTGCTGAACGACCAAACCGTTAAACAAAAAGCGGCCAGCATGGGTTTACTGGACGCCAATGGCGCATTGAGCCAACAGAACCGTATTCTGGCTGTAAACGCAGTCATTATGGAGCAGTCTGGCAAAGCGCAGGGTGATTTTGCTCGAACCAGTGATGGATTAGCAAATCAGACCCGTATATTAAATGCTCGATTTCAGGACAGTTTGGCTATGTTAGGGGAACGCTTATTGCCAATTGCGCTTAAAGTTATTACTGCACTGAATAGTTTGTTAGAAAACTTTCAAAAACTACCTGAACCAGTGCAAGACGCAGTGCTTGTGCTGGCAGGTTTAGTAGCCATACTAGGGCCGTTGCTTTCAATGTTGGGCGGTGTAATTGGCGGCGTAAGTTCGCTGGCCGCTCTTTTCGGGACAGGCGGCGGATTAGGCGCGGGTGTAGCCAGCCTAAGCCCATTGGTGGCTGGTTTGGTAGCCACGCTTGGCAGTGCTGGAGCAGCTTTAAGCGGTTTAGCGGCAGCATCTGTGCCTGTACTGGCGATGATTGCAGCCATTTTGCCAGGCATTGGTTTGCTGGCACTGGCTTTTGCAACAAACTTTGGCGGCATACGAGACACCGCTGAGCGGCTGTGGTTTATTTTGCAATGGTTATTTGCCAAAGGGATGGAAGGCTTAATCCGCGCTGCGCAAAATAGCTTACGAATATTGCAAGATCGCATGCGCCAATCGCGTGATTATATTGTGGCGACTTTTACCCGCTTAGATTGGCGACAAGTTGGAATCAATATCGCAAGCGGAATTGCATCAGGTTTGATCAGCGGGATTAGCAAGGTGATTGCAGCAGCCAAACAAGTGGCAGAGGGTGCCTTGGCGGCGGCGAAGAAGGCCTTGGGCATTGCCAGTGACTCGAAAGAATTTATTAAATTAGGTTTGTATAGCGGCTCTGGTTATGTAAGCGGCTTAAAACGCATGGTAACGCCTGGTCAAATTGCGAGCGTACTGACCGGCCCGAGCCGCAATATCAGCCAACAAGTGAGCAGCCAAAATATCTATAACTTAGCATCAGGATTGACCTTGCGCGAAGCCCGCCGTGAAATGAGCCGCCAAGTGCAAGCAAACTTCAACGATTTAGCTTTTGGGCTAGGGGGAGGTTAGTATGCCTTTTGGTCTTGGATTATCTTCAGGTGCGATTGTTGATTTAGCCGACATTGGTGGATTAACCGAACCGATCCCTTACCCTAAGAGTGAGTTTCGTGATTACGCGGCTTATCGAGACCTGGCAAATGGTTCAGTGCGTGGTTTTGGTTTTCCGATGGCGGCTTGGCATTTTGCTTTTTTGTCACCGGAACAGTATGCCGCGCTGGCAACTTTCAAGTCTGGGCCAAGTTCAGTTGTTTATATTACGACCAAACGCAACAATGACACCTTTGATGATTTTCGCGCGTTGATGATTTGGCCTGAAGATGAACCCTTGCGCGAATCCACACAGAAACCAGATTTTGTTATTCGCTTTCGCATGCTGGAGGCAGTATGACGCGTGCTTTAACTGCGCCGGAACTGGCTTTATTACGTTCCAACGGCCAAGGTGCGCGCCTATTGATTCTGGTAGATGCCCCTGAAACTGTTTTTGCCTGCCAAGTTAACGAAGTCTTGGCCAGCATGGATCGCATTTCTTCAGTGGCCTATACCAGTGAAACCGGCACAGCGGGCGATGTAGCCGTTGGAATGACTGTTCTTTTTGGCAGTTCGGCAGGTGGATACGATTTAGGCATGGGACGTATATCGGCAGTGATTAGCGGGGGCCGCGTTTATTTTGACCCAATCAGCGCGCCGTTGGAAGCGGGGGTGCATATCAGCATCTTAAATGAGTTTGGCATCCACGCGACCCCATTGCCGAGTTACACCAACCAGCATAGTAATTTTTCACCTGTGCCGGTACTTGGGGCTGATCAGGTTGTTTTTATTGATGAAGAAGTGGAGGTTGCTTTAGACGCATCGAGCAGTTGGTGCTTCGATAGCAGCATCACGACTTATGCTTGGAGCGCAAGCGCGGGCAGTTTTGATAATGCCAGCATTGCAGCACCAACATTAACACTGGATGCACCTGGGCGTGTGGTTGTTAAATTAACGGTCACGGCGGCCAATGGTAAGAGCAGCATTGCGCGGCGCGTTATCCACGCGGTGTTGGCTGAAGACACACTAGAATTTTATGTTTCTCCAGATGGAGAACCTTACAGCACGCCAAACGGTGAGTTATATGTGGTTAGCAGCCCAACACAGGGTTATATATTAAGAGCTGTATCCTTGGAAAATTGTGCCGGTTCGTTAGACGATGGCGGCTGGCGTTTTGGCGCACGCATTTATAACCAAGGCGATTTAGATTTAAGACCAGGGGTTTTGGTTCAATTAATTTCGCAAGATTTTTATGATTTGGCTTCTCAGAGTGTGTGTGTTGTTCCGAGCGGCGAAAATATTGTGGTGAGCGGTTGGGTATTAAATGCCACCCATGAAAAAAGAATTGGTGATGGCGAGCAAGTCATTGAGTGTGGCGGCCCTGCATTTTTAATGCAACAGATTCCGTCCGTTCCTTGGACAGTTTCTCACACGGCTGGAACACCTGCCAGTTTTGGCGAAATGCAATTGCCAACTGCCGACCGCGCGCTGTATAGCTTGCTGATAGAGCGCAGCAATGCGGCCTTGGTATTAGATTTCATCCCTTCGGAGAACACAGTCGCATCGGGTCTGTGGGAAGCGGGTGGCGAAAATTTATGGGTTCAGGCCCGCGAGATCGGGGATCGAGCCTTGTTAAATGTATGCTGTAACCGATATGGCCAATTGTTTGTGTTTCAGCATCCAAATTTAATTGGAACCGCCGCACGCGCGGCCTTGCCAATTGTGCAGGCTATTAGCGATGATGATTTAGGTGATTTGGTTGAAATTGAACGGAGTATTGAAGCAAAATCTCAGATTGATTTAAGCGCGATTATGCTGGATGACGATCGGGATATTCATCTTTACGCATTGGCGCCTGGGCGCAGCGTTGCCCGATTTGGGGATGTAACCAGCCTAGAACGGGTGGCAGTTAGCAATCAGAGCAATGCCAATGATTTGGCAGGTTTAATTTATGGCCGCTTGGGGAGCTCGATTAAAAGTATCGGTTTTGCTCTTGAACAAAATAACCGCGCCATTGATGTGTGCCCTGCTCAATATGTAGATTTAGATATTTCGGCAGATTTAGACCCTGCTGGTTTAGGTTATGACGGACGCGCTGTACCAAACAGTGTGGCCTACAGCCATAACCCGAGCACACTGGAAGCATGGATCAATGTGACTTGTGAGCCAGAAAGCTCGATTGGGCAAGGCATTATCGGAGATGCCCCTGAAGTAGAAATTTTTGAACCATCACCTTATGAGCCAATTCCTGATATTGTGATTCCAGATGTGCCACCGCTAACAGATGGCACCGCGCCAGTTACGGGCACGGTTTCTGGTGTACGGGCATTGTTGTTGCTGGATGATACTTATGGCTTGTGGGTAGCCACAGATATAAACACTGGCAGCCCGCATTGGCGCAGTCTGAATGGTTCACTAGATTCAACAGAAAAAGCAGAGCTGCGATTTTTTGGCGCAAGGCGTTTTGGCGGATCACAGGTGCATGCAATCACCCCTTCTGGGTATTATATGGCCGCATCGCTTAGCTCTGGGCTGGTGCTTAAGAAAGATTACGAGTGGCTGAAAGATCAATTGGCTTACACGGAAGCTGTACATTTTATGAATGTTGGCTGTAAGCCTTATTCAAACATTGTGGCGGTTACTGGCCGCATGAGCGGATCCACTTCTGGAACAGATGATGGTTTCATATTTGTGGGGCATGACGGTGACTTAACGAAGCAAGCCGCTTTGGGCGCAGACCGCATGGGGATTAATTGCTCGATTCATTGGGACGAAAATAATGAGTTAAATGTTTTTGCTGGCAACGGCGCTGCTCAAAACCCTTATTCACAAATATCAACAAACGATGGTGCCACATTTGCAAATTATTCTAACGGTGGCTTTTTTGGTGCTCCAGCCGCACGGCGCATTTGGCTTTCTCAAACCTATTTAATGCCTGGCTATAAAAGCACAGATGGTGGTCGCACGCTGGCAGCGCTTGGCACAGACCCTGGCGGGTGGACTTATTTCACGGGTGCAGATGGTGACCCAACTGGTCAATATTTAATGGTGGCCTTGAACTATCTCAAAAAATCATCGGATGGCGGGGCAACATGGTCGGCATTTTTTGCTCAAGCACTGGCGGCAGATTTCGCGCATGTGATTAATTTGGGAACTTCTCAGCGTTGGTTAGTAATTACGTTAACAGGGCGCATTTGGTACACGGCGGATTTTGGTAGCAATTTTACTGAAGTGACTGGCGACCTTTTGAGCTATTTGCCACTTGGCCAATCCCCTGCCACGCGCATCATCCAAGCGGAAGCGATATTTTAAATGAGCAGACTATTAAAAACATTAAAAAGAATTGTAAAGAAATCTGGCCAGCGGCCACGTTATCAACCGGCGTTTTTAGGCAACGCCAGCGGCTTAGTAGCGGTTAGCGAACGTCCAAATTATGTTTATGCCCACTTGCTGGATGGCACAATTTTCGAAGTCTACAATGATGTCGCACCACGTGTCTTTAATTTACCAGTTTTCATTGGCCATGAAGTTGGCGATGTTCGCTTAAAAGTGATTAGCTTGCGAGACGTTTACAACCTATCAATTCCACCGCTAATAAACCACGCCGAAATGCATGGCTGGGCAGTTGAGAATGGCGGCCATGACCCGATTTATGTGCATCCGCGCCAAATGATGGCTTTACGGCCAAAACCAACAACCGGCATGATCGTTGATGTGAGTTTAGGCTATTACCCAACCAGCGGCTTAGGCGTGGGATATTTCGCGGGCGGCAGTATAGATTTGACCAGCAACGTGCCATCGAGCCAAGCCCGCTGGGTGCTTGTATCGCTTAATACAGCTACGAATGCCTTGGCAGCCACAAATGGATCAAGCGGTTCACCATTAAGCTTAACAGCGGCCAATATCCCTGCCACACCAAGTGGGCATATCGCCTTAGCAGCGTTTTTATTAAAAACAGGTCAAACAGAGATCGTTGAAACACGCACTTCGACCGATATTGTGGATTTACGAAGTGGCGTATTCCTTGGCGTAGACATGACACCTTACCTAAAAAAGGACGGATCCAATGATCCTGTAACAGGTGGATTAATCATTCAGCCGACGGTAGATGAAGTTAATTTAATCCTAAAAGCGAAGGCTTCTCAAACAGCCAATATTCAAGAGTGGCAAAACAGTGCTGGCGCAATTTTGGCGAAAATATTAGCAAATGGAACATTGGAATTAACAAATAACCTTGATTTACTTAATACAAATCAGGGTAAGTTAAAAATTACAGGCAATTACAATCGAAACACGGGTTCAGCCCTTGATTATTTCGTAGATTTAGGCACCATTTATTATGCAACTGGCTCTATTGGCGGGTCAGCGACTGGTTTAAATTTACAGATTCAATCTGGCACAAATACGCCGAACGCCAGCCCTGCAATTTACGCATGGCAGTTAGGAGCCTACAATCAGGGATCAGGTACATTGGGAACGTTATATGGCGTTCGTTCGCGTGTTGGTCTCAATGGTGGCGGTCCAATAACAAATGTATACAACTTAGCGGCGCTAGGGGATTTTTATAAAGCGGCTGGTCCAGCAAGCACCATCACAAATTATTATGGGTTTATTGCCTTACCTAACGCATTTAACTACGCCACTGTAACTAACCTTTATGCCATGAGGGTTAATAATCATGCCCCTGGCACCGGCTCGACCTTGACCAACTTTTGGGGGCTTTACATTGAGGCGATCACTGGCACAACCAACACCCCTACCGCAATCATCACGCACAACGGGTTAGTTATCATCAATGAAAATGGTGACCCCGCCGCAGATGTACGCATCGAAGGCGACACTGACCAAAACCTGTTTTTTACAGACGCCAGTGCAGATATGGTTGGCATCGGTACAAATAGCCCAACGGCCAAAATGGATATTAATTCTGACAAAATGCGCCTGCGCACGGCCAAAACACCATCCAGCGCAAGTGACACTGGCAATGCTGGTGATGTTTGTTGGGACGCTGACTATATTTATATTTGCGTGGCCACGAATACGTGGAAACGCTCCCCCCTATCTACTTGGTAAGAGGAGAATAATCACATGACTAAAATTTTTGGAGATTTAGATCCAGAAACCAGCTTGCCAGATACAGCTTCAATGATTGCAACCCTTGACCCTACTGGCACACCTGAAGATGTAAGGATACTTATTGGTGATTTGCGCACTTTACTTGGCGGTGGCGGCGGTGGTGGCATTGAAGCGGGCATTTATGCAGATCGGCCTGCGCCGACCACAGAAGACAAAGCTTATTTGCCAACCGATGGCCGAATGTTATATCGAGATACCGGCGCAGCGTGGCAACCTTTTGGGCCGCTTATGCCCGTTAAAGAGCCAGCCTTAAGCGGCTGGACTTGGGACAATCAAGGGGCTGCTTCAGTCTCTTATGCTGGCGGTGCAATTTCGGTTTTAACTGGCAATGTAACAGCCAGCCATGCCCTTTATAGAGCATTAACTGTATCTGCACCGCTGAAGGTAACTATTGGCTTTATGTTTGCAGCAGGTTATGGCACAGGACCATCTTGCGGTGTGCTACTCAGGCAATCATCAACCGGCAAAGCTCACGCGCATCGATGGTGGCAAAATTCAGGCAATGCACAGATCGCAGCTTCAACTTATACAACGCTGGCAGGCGGGGCCACCAATGTATTAACACAAGCGTTGGCGATGTCGATTAGTCCAATTCGTTGGGTGCAATTACATGACGATGGCACAAACTTCAGGTTTAAGATTTCACCCGACGGGATCAATTGGGTGCAGTGGTATCAAACTGGCCGTACATCGTTTTTGCCATCTTATGATCAATGGGGCATTGAAATCAGCGGGGTATTACAAGGCGGCACCGGTTCTGGTGAAGCTCTTGCGGTTGTAGTTCACGCTGAAGAAGTAAGCGCTTAATAATATAAAAATCCCCTATTGAAGGGGATTTTTATATCTTCCTGACCTGCCAACGATTTGGAAAGCAAAAGAAAAACTGTGCGTAAATCGAGGCGGCCCCGACGGGTTTCGAACCCGCGATCTCGGCCTTGACAGGGCCGCATGTTAGCCACTACACCACGGGACCATTTTGTATTTCTTAAGCGGGCAGTAGTTTATCATGGCAACCCCCTACTCGTCAAGTTAATTAAAACGATTTTGTAGTTTTCAGCCAATATACACCTGAACGCTTGACGAAAATACAGCATGAGATAAAATAGTATTTCACGGGGCGATGGCGGAATCGGCAGACGCAGCGGACTTAAAATCCGCCGATAGAAATATCGTGAGGGTTCAAGTCCCTCTCGCCCCACTGCCAAACACTAACGGGGGCCATAATGAGCCCCCGTTCTTATTCTCTAGAGAAAGAAAATCAAATGTACTTCGACCGACTCTTACTGGAAGAATTGGAAGATAAGACTCTTGCTCCATACGGCGTTCGCAGCCGAGAGAGCAAAGGGCGTGCCTATTTAGATAACGAACCAGACTACCGAACGGCTTTTCAACGAGACCGAGACCGAATTCTGCACACCACAGCCTTTCGCCGCTTAGAATATAAAACCCAAGTATTTATTAATTATGAAGGCGATTATTTTCGGACCCGATTAACTCACACCCTCGAAGTTGCTCAAATTGGACGAACCATCGCCCGTGCCTTAGGTGGCAACGAAGACTTGGTAGAAACCATCTGTTTAGCACATGACCTTGGTCACTCACCATTTGGACATTCCGGTGAAGTAGCCCTTAACAGACTAATGAAAGAACATGGCGGCTTTGACCATAACAAACAATCGTTGCGCATCGTGACAGAACTGGAGCAACGCTATCCTGAGTTTCCTGGTTTAAACCTTACTTGGGAAGTGCGAGAGGGAATGGTTAAACACGAATCGGAATATGATATTTCGGATGCCAGCGAATACACGCCCGATTTACGCGGCAACCTAGAAACTCAAATTGCCAACGTAGCAGACGAATTAGCCTATACGACTCACGATTTAGATGACGGGCTACGCTCTGGGATGATTACTCCGCACATGCTAGATGGTATTGCCCTTTGGGAAATTCTTAAAGAGACCTATAGCTGGCGGGGTCCTATACTTTCGGAAATGGAACGCCACCGCATGATTCGCCAGTTGGTGGGCATTGAAGTAACAGATTTAGTACATGCAACCGATACTCGAATTAAAGAATCAGGCGTGCAATCTGCTTTAGAGTTACAAAAACTATCTCATAATGTAATTGGGTTTAGCGACGACGTTCGCCGCCGTAACCGTGAATTAAAAGATTTCCTTTACAATAAACTCTATCGTCACTATCGTGTTGTACGCATGGCTGTAAAGGCAGAGAAAATTATCACCAATTTATTTAATGCATATCATGAAGAACCAGAAATGTTACCAACGCATGTACAAACACACATTGAAAACCGGGGCTTAGAGAGAACAATTTGTGATCATATTGCTGGGATGACGGACCGATTTGCTGTGGAAGAACATCAGCGCTTATTTGATCCCTTCCTTAAACCCTAGAGGAGAGAATTTATGACTCAAACTTTCTTAACTGCTGAAGGTGCTGAAAAATTAGAACTTGAATTAAAAGATTTGAAAGGACCCCAACGCGAAGCCCTTGCCAAACGCTTGCGTGATGCCATTCAAATGGGGGATCTTTCTGAAAACGCAGATTACCACAAAGCGAAAGAAGACCAAGCCTTTTTAGAAGGACGTATTCAGGAATTAGAGTTTATTTTAGCAAGCGCCACCATTGTAGATGACAAAGGTGGTAAACACGACCGTGTTAATGTTGGCGTAACCGTTACTGTGCAAGAAGAAGGTTTTGACCCAGAAACTTTTTATATTGTGGGCGCTAAAGAAGCAGACCCAGCTAACGGGAAAATATCTAACGAATCACCCATTGGGCAGGCATTAATGGACCATAAGGTAGGCGATGTGGTTGAAGCCTCTACCCCCGGCGGAAAAATTCGCTTTAAAATCATTAAAATTAAATAGATTAATTAAACTAAAAAGGAGTCCTAGATTTAGTATCTAGGACTCCTTTTTTATTATTTTATTTCGTCCAAATGGCTAATTCTAAACTGAGCCGTTCGAAATAGCTACTTTCTGGTAGTGAACCGCCACCATATTGCATATCCACAACGGTGATCATCACTTGTAGGTTATTGGTTTCAAGAACAACTTGTTGACCGGGTTGAATATCAATCAATTCACCTTTTGATTCTAATTTTCGGCGATAGCCGTCATCAGAATAAGCATGTTCACTCATTAAAACTTTGGTGACCGTTTCTATTTGGTTTTGATCAAATACCCAAACTTCGAAAGCTGTTACTTTTTTAGGGTCACCGATGCCAATCGTATCTGAAATGCCAACGCCACATTCACCTAAAAACTTACCGGCTGGCGAATCGATGCTAAACGAATCATCAAATAAATCATCCCCAATGACATAGGTAGTCACAAATTGAGCAATCGGTGGCGCTGAACCACTGGCTTCAAAATCTGTTCGTTCTATGGAGCGGCTAAACTCAGTAGCAGATTTCGCGGCAGAAATTTCACCGCTGCCAGCGCGAGGGCGACGCATGACAAAAAAGGCTGCTGCCCCTACACCACCAATTGCCAAAACGGCGAACAATATAATAACGGTGCTCATATCGCTACCAGAAGTATCTGTGTTTTCTTCAGCAGCGGGCAAAACAGCATCTGCGACAACCCCCTCAAATATACTAATTACTGCTGGGTCTACTGTACCTGGGTTTTTCTTTACTAACTGTAAAATTTGAGGGGCGGTAGCACCAATTTCTTGATAACGGCGGGTAGCTTGGGCTGAGTCCGCGTTCACACGAAAAGAATCGATTGTAGCCCGCAAATAATCTACCTGTAAATCTTGGCGCAGCAAACTAATTGGCGCATCTGTAAGCTTTAGGGGGTCAATACCCCAAGCCCAAGTAAGCCCAAGTGCTACCCCTAAAATTAAGGCGAATATTGCAACCACGATCGGGTTTTTTGTCAATGAATTCATCCAACGCTCCTTTCAGCGGAACGAAACTGATTTAATTATACAGAAAGACTTGAATAATACGTGGTTCTTTTTTCCTATTCCACTGTTTCGGGAACTACTGTTTCTAACAGGAAAGTTTCTTCGCAATTCATACACTGCGCTTCGCGTTTGTTAGCAATAACCAACATACCTTTACAGTTGGGACAAGGCTGTGCCAATGGGCGCTTCCAAGATGTAAAATCACAGGTTGGGTAATTTGCGCACCCATAAAAGAATCGGCCTTTACGCGTTTTTCGTTCTACTAAGTCACCATGGTCTTTTGGGCAAATAACGTTGATTTTTTCTAAAAATGGTTCTGTATGACGACATTCTGGAAAACCTGAGCAGGAAATAAATTTTCCAAAGCGGCCATAACGAATGATTAAATCTCGTTCGCATTTTGGACATGCTCTGCCCACCAACTCAGGCCCGCTTTTGACTTCTGGCATTTCAGAAGCAGCTGTGGCTACTTGTACCGAGAAGGGTTTATAAAAACCTTGCATAACCTTAACCCAATTCGCATCGCCTGCAGCAATTTTATCTAAGTCATTTTCCATATTGGCTGTAAAACTTAAATCCACAATCTCTGAAAAATATTGTGACATTAAGTCATTTACCAAAATACCGGTTTCAGTTGGCTCTAAACGTTTATCTACGCGCACCACATAGCCACGTTCTTGAATAGTGGAAAGGATTGGCGCGTAAGTTGATGGCCGACCAATACCATGGCTTTCTAAGGCTTGAACCAAAGATGCTTCCGAAAAACGAGGTGGCGGCTGGGTAAAGTGTTGCTCTGGCAATAACCGAATTAACTCTTGTTTTTGTCCTTCTGCTACAGTGGAAGGAATTCGAGTTGCTTCTTCTTCTTCCGGTAATTTAACATCTTCATCTCTAGTTTCTTCATATACCACCAAAAAACCAGCAAATTTAACTGCCGAACCTGCCGAGCGCATTAAATATTGATGATTCTGTGTTGAGCCTGTAATTTCTACCGAAAGGGTATCGTATACTGCCGATTCCATTTGAGATGCAACAAAGCGCTGCCAAATTAATTGATAAAGTTTAAATTGAGCCGGTTCCAAATAGGCTTTAACGGCTTCTGGGTCTCGCAATACCGAAGTAGGACGAATGGCTTCATGCGCTTCTTGGGCACCAACCGCGCGCGTTTTATATTCTGGCGCTTGAGCGGGCAAAAAATCAGCGCCGTATCGGTTGGTAATATATGTGCGCGCTTCACTGCGAGCAGCTTCCGAAATATTGGTCGAATCTGTACGCATATAAGTGATTAAACCAGTTGTACCGCCATCCCCTACATCAATCCCTTCATATAAGCTCTGCGCGATTCCCATTGTCCTGCGTGCTGTAAAGCCTAATCGGCGAGAGGCTTCTTGTTGCAATGTAGAAGTAATAAAAGGCGCGGCGGGCTTGCGCCTGCGTTCGCCCCGTTTAATGCGCGTGATTGTATACTCCGCCTTTTCCATATCCAACAAAACCGGGGTTACTTCATCCTGTCGCGTAAAAGAAGCTTCTTCTTCATCGATTTTAATTAACTTCGCAATATAGGTTTGGCGACCCTTGCCATCTGGTTTTAATTCCGCTTCAATAGACCAATATTCCTGCGGCTCAAAAATATCAATTTCTCGTTCGCGTTCTACAATTAAACGGAGCGCTACGCTTTGCACACGTCCAGCGGACAAACGGCTGCGAACCTTTTCCCATAAAATGGGGCTAATGCTATACCCTACCAAACGGTCTAAAACACGTCGTGCTTGCTGGGCATTGACCAAATTCATATCAATTTCACGCGAGTGGGAAAACGCTTCTTTAATAGCGGAATCTGTAATTTCATGAAAAGTAACGCGGCGAGCTAAACTTGGATCAATTTGAGCAGCTTCCATTAAATGCCAAGAAATCGCTTCCCCTTCTCGGTCTGGATCTGTAGCTAAATAAACTTCTTCAGCTTGTTTCGCTAATTTTTTTAATTCCTTAACGACTTCTTTCTTTTCATTTGGCACGCGATATTTTGGTTCGAAATCATTATCTACATCTACCGAAAGTTGAGAACGAAGCAAATCTCGCACATGTCCAATCGAAGCTTTTACGGTATAACCTTTTCCTAAAAACCGCCCTACGGTGCGCGCCTTGGCTGGCGATTCAACAATGACCAACTTTCCTGAGCGTTTTTCAACTTTTTTCGGAGCAACCAAGCCTTCGTGCGCTTCTGTTCGACCAGTGCGATACAAAGCTGTTCCACACACCGGGCATTGCCCGCGTGTAACAGGCGCGCTACTGGCGTTAAATGTTGCTTCGGGATTATTAATCTCCCGTTTGGTTTTACATTTCATGCAATAAGCTTCCACAAGCTTCTCCCGCGTATCGTAATCTTAAAGTTTCTTCATTATTATATGCAAAATTCAAAAAATCACAGAAACTGCTCTAAGCCCGAACTTCCAAGTTGAGCCACAATCTGCCGAACCTGCTGTGCTTTGTCTTTATGAGAAACCAACAAAACATCCCCGGTATCGACAATCACAATATCATCTAACCCAATGGTTACAAACAAACGCCCATCACGGTTGCCATAAATTAAAGAGTTATGAGTTTCATGAGCCACCAATTGCCCGCTAAAAACAATATTACCATTCTCATCAGGTAAAAGAACATCAAACAAAGAATCCCACGAACCTACATCACTCCAACCCAAACCGCTCGCTGGAACCATTGCCACTTGGCGAGCATTTTCCATAATGCCATAATCTATGGTTTCAGGGGTTAATGGTTGCCAAATCTCGTTGATTCGTGCCTCTTGATTAACCGTCCCCCATGCCTGAGATATCTTAATCAGCGACTCGCTCAAGCCAGGCATTTGACGGGCGAACTCACCCAAAATGCTTTCCGTTTTCCAAACAAACATACCCGAATTCCAAAAATGATCTCCACCCCGCAGCATATCCATCGCCTGTGCTTCTAAAGGTTTTTCCTTAAAACGCTGCACTTCATAAACCGGATACCCAAAAGATTCACGCAACATCTTTCCTCGTTGAATATACCCGTAACCTGTAGCCGCGAAAGTTGGCGTTATACCCAATGTCACCAAATAACCAGATTCGGCAACCTTACTGGCTACGCGCAAGTTTAAATGAAACAAGTCCTGATTATGAATAAAATGGTCGGATGGCAATATCGCCATTACAGCTTTCGGGTCACGTTTCTGAAGTACAGAAGCAGCCAAACCAATGACCGAAGCGGTGCCACGCGGAGCTGGTTCTATTAAAAAATTCTCAGCGGGCAACAAACTCGCTTGTTTTCTTAAAGCCTCAGCTTGATCAGCAACCGTAACTACAAAAATTCGTTCAGGGGGCAAAAACCCTTCCAAACGATTTACTGTAGATTGAAATAATGTTTCTTCACCTAATAATGGCAACAACTGCTTCGGGCGGTTCCGCCGAGAAACAGGCCAAAGCCTCGTGCCGCCCCCTCCAGCCATAATCACAGCGTATGTATGTTCCATTGAAATATCCATTTAATTAATCCGTTAAGTATTTTCCTGGTTCATCTCGAACAGCCACATAGTGCATCCCGTTCACCTGCCGAACCATACCCTTTAATTCCATCATCGTCAACGCCGCAGAAACCTTCTCAATTGGCAGCCCGCTTTGTGCGCGTAATTCATCCACATGCAAAGATTGCTCAGCTAATAACTTTAACAAACTAGCTTCGGTTTCATCTACTGGAATTACACGACGAACATCCCGCCGCTCAACATTCCGAGTCAAATTTAACACATCTAAAACATCTCGTAAATCCAACAAAGGTCTAGCACCGTTCTGAATCAACCGATTGGTCCCTTTACTTTGCAAAGCCAAAATATTCCCCGGAACAGCAAAAACCTCGCGTCCTTGTTCAACTGCAAAATTTGCAGTAATTAACGCCCCACTCGTCTCTCCGGCTTCTACAACAACGGTTGCCAACGAAAGCCCACTGATAATTCGATTACGCGGAGGAAAATTTGAACTATCCGGGGGAGTGCCGGGGGGATAATCGCTGATTAATGCACCCTGATTAATTAATTGATCGGCTAAATTTCGGTTCTCAGGCGGATAGATGCGGTCTACCCCACAGCCTAATACCGCGATAGAACGTCCCCCAGCCTTGATGGTTGCGGCATGCGCCACCGTATCTACCCCACGTGCCAAGCCGCTCACCACGGTTACACCATGGTTTGCTAAAATTGATGCCAATTCATATGTAATCTGGTTACCATACGCGGTAACAGTCCGCGTTCCAACCAATGCTACTGCCCAACGGTCTTCATCTAGTAGAGATCCCCGTACATACAAAACCGGTGGTGGTTGATCAACTTCTGCAAGATGTTTTGGATAATCAGGGCTACCCAAGGTAATAATTTGAATATTTTTTTGAGTAATTTGGGCGATTATTTTTTCTAAATCTAAACTCGAACGCAAGGAAACCACACGTTCTGCTAATTTTTGGCTTAATCCAGATTGCGCCAATTGACTTTGTGTCGCTCCCCAAGCATCTTGCGCGCTGCCAAAATATTCTATTAACGCCATTAATCGAACAGCGCCAATCCCCTTAATATGATTAAACCCCACCCAGTAGGCTTTTTCATCCATGTTTATTTCAAATAAAACCTATTCACTCGTTGAATCATCTATCAAACCGGGCAAAAGATGAACCTGCATTATTTTCTCTGAAAGATCAATTTTTAATATCACATCAGCAATAGCAGGCAACAAAACTTCCTTACCTGAAGAGCTTTCGACAACATAGACATCGTTCGCGCCGGTTAATAAAATATCTTTAATTAAACCCAAGGATTCGCCCTGCTCATCAATTACCTGCAAACCAATTAATTGATGATGATAGTACTCTCCTTCAGGCAAGGCTGGCAAATCTTTTATAGGAACATAAACCATCTGATTCCGAAATATACCCACCGCGTCTACCGAATCAAAGCCCTTTAATCGAATTAAAAGGCCTTGACCGTGTCCGCGTACTGCAGTAATTGTCTGTTTTTGGTATTGATCTCCGACCCAAATCGAAGAACCGATTCGCAAGCGTTCTGGGAAATCGGTTTGCACATCCATCAAAATTTCCCCATTAACGCCATGCGGGCGGCGAAGTTTCCCCACCACCAAATATTCAGGCTCGCCGATGGATGGCGAGCCTGCTTGCACTTCATTCAAACGTTTTTTTCTATCTGGCATCAGGGTTCCATCACATCTAAAGTAACCTGCTGGCCTTCTCGCTCAGCTGCTACTCGCAGTAAAAGACGAATTGCATTCGCGACTCGCCCTCCCTTACCAATGATGCGACCCATATCTTCCTTGGCGACATGCATTTGTAAACGAACACCCCGGCTGCCAGCTCTGGTTTGTATTACTTCAACTTCTTCTGGCTTCTCCACCAGTGCTTTGGCTATGTATTCCGCAAGCGGTATCATTGGGCCTCCTGATGAGATAAATATCCGGCCACAAATTGTGGCCGGGATTAGGTTTATTACTACGCGTTGGTCTTAGAAGTGGTGTTGCGCTTGGCTTCTGCAGCCTTGGCTTCTTCTAATAATTTTTCAACCGCTTCACCCTTTTTAAAGCGATCAAATCGTTCGAGTGTTCCAGCTGTTTTAAAAAGTTGAGCAACAGACTCAGAGGGTTGAGCACCTTTGCTCATCCATTCAAAAACACGATCTTCTTGAACAATAATAGTAGAAGGGTTAGTGCGAGGGTTATAGGTGCCGATAATCTCAATAAAACGACCATCGCGGGGGGCTTCTTTTTCTGCCACCACAATACGATAAGAGGGTTGTTGCTTGAGACCAGTGCGGCGAAGACGAATTCGAACCATGTAGAAACTTCTCCTTACAATAATAATCAAAATCAATAGGGGTGTCAGCACTCACGAGTAGAGGGATGCGCGAAAGGGCGCAACACGCTTGGCTGAGGTACCCACGAAAAGCTATTCTACCCGACTCTTGATAGAATGAAAAGCCCTAAACCATTAACCAAACATTTTTGGTAAACCGCGCATGCCCGTTTTTTGCAAGGTTTTCATTAATTTTTGTGCTTCGCGGTATTGTTTAATTAATCGATTTACATCTTGAACATCTGTACCAGAACCTGAAGCAATTCTTCGGCGGCGAGAAGCATTTAATACATCAGGATTACGGCGTTCTTGCAAAGTCATCGAGCAAATAATTGCTTCCGTTCGCCGAAAGTTTTTTTCCATATCGTTTGGATCTAAACCACGCGCCGCCTGTCCCATCTGACCTGGAAGCATATCTAAAATTTGGCTTAACGGTCCCATTTTTTTCATTTGTCGCATTTGTTCCAGCCAATCTTCAAGTGAAAACTGGCCCTTCATCATTCTGTCAGTTTGTTGTTGCGCGGTTTGAGCATCAAACGCTGCTTCAGCACGCTCAATTAAACCAATCATATCGCCCATACCAAGCACTCGAGAAGCAAGGCGGCTTGGGTCATAACTTTCTAGGGCATCCAGTTTTTCACCAGTTCCGAGATATTTAAGCGGCACACCGGTTACAGCGCGGATTGATATTGCCGCCCCGCCACGTGAGTCGCCGTCCATTTTTGTAAGGATTAATCCGGTAATCGAAACGTTATCTCGAAATCCTTCCGCCACCCTTAACGCTTCTTGACCAATCATCGCATCAACAACCAAAAGTATTTCACCCGGGCTTGTTTTTTTTGCGATTGCTTTTAATTCATCCATAAGTGGTTCATCAAGCTGAGAGCGGCCCGCAGTATCCACAATCATGACGGTGTAACCGCCTTTTTGCGCTTGGTCTAAGGCTTTGGCTGCCAATTCTGGCGGTTTCATACTTAAATCGGCAATGACGGGCACATCGATTCGTTCCCCCAATTGCTGAAGTTGCTGAACAGCAGCGGGGCGGTAGGGGTCGCCCGCTACCAAAAGTACACGTTCCCCTTTGGCACGTAGGAGTTTTGCTAATTTTCCGGTTGCGGTTGTTTTACCAGAACCTTGTAACCCAACTAGCATAATGACACGGGGTTTTGCACCGCTTAAATTAAGCGGTGTAGGTTCACCCAAGGTAGCAATCAGTTCTTCGTGAACAATTTTAATCACCTGCTGACCCGGGTTTAAGGCGCGAGAAACTTCTGCACCGATGGCTCTTTCGCGAATGCGGGTAACAAAGTCTTTCACTACCGTATAGTGAACATCAGCTTCTAACAAAGCCAAGCGCACTTCGCGCATGGCTGTATCTACATCGGCTTCGGTTAATTTTCCGCGACGGCGAAGATTATCAAATACTTGGTTTAATCGTTGAGTAAGGGTCTCGAACATAGCGGGCAGATTGTAGTCTGAAGTGAGAAGCGGGTCAAGCAGAGATTAATTAATTTGCATTTCGTCGAACAGCAATTAAGGTTACATCATCGGCGGGCGGCATATTAAGGGCAAATTCGTCTAAATTATTTTCAACGGTATCTAATAATTGTTGGGTTGTTCCAGAGCAACAGGCAGTTGCAATTTCTATTAATTTTTCTTCTCCAAATATTTCACCTGATTCTGAAAACGCTTCGGTAACGCCGTCTGTATAGAGTAGAAGCAAATCATCTTCTTTTAATTTAATAGTTCTTTCTTCCATTAATGGGTTTTCACTAACGCCAAGGGCAATTCCCGTACGGCTTAATTTTTCTGTTCCTGATGCTGTAATAAATAAGGGCGGGTTATGACCCGCGTTGGCATAAGT